>JBOHER010000427.1:0-3947 GCA_050701115.1 Haloechinothrix sp.
CCACTACGGCAAGGCGACCAGCATGACCGGGTTGGTTGTCGGCTGCTTCGACCCGCCCGCCGGTTCCACCGTGACGCCAAAGCGGTTGGTGCCCTCGATCGTATCGGTCACCACGGGACCGTTGGCAGAGGCGAGCAGGCCGACCGAGCGGGCGCCGTCCGGGCCGATCAGCCACAGCTGGTAGGTCTTGTCTGCGCCGGGGGACCGCATGTCCTGAGGGACGAATGCCATCCTGCCCTCGCTCTCCGAGACGACCACGGTGGCCCGCATGCCTCGTTCGGTGCTGGTGATCACCCGTGCGTCTGGCGCGGTGACGACGTCCACCAGGTCGGTGTAGCGCCCATCTACCTGCGCCAGTTGCTCATTCGCAGACTCGAGCTCCTGGGCACTTCGGAACACCTGGATGCCAAGGGCCAGCGCCAGCAGGATGCTCGCGGCGGCGGCGAGGCCGGCCACCCGCAGCGGCCATTTGCGGCCACGCATCGGGATGATCGGACCTTGGTCCGGCGGAAGCTGTCGGACTCGACGGATCCGTTCGAGCACGTCTGCCTTGAGCTGAGCGGGTGGGGCCGCGGCGACCGCGGAGCCGAGCCGGGCGGCGGTTTCCCTCAGCTCGGCAACCTCGTGCCGGCATGCCGCGCACCGGGCCAAGTGGTCCTCGAAGGCTTCCCGTTCCTCGTTGGATAACGCATCGAGCGCGTACGCGCCGGTTAATGTGTGGATATCAGCGCTCATCGGGCCACCCCCAAACAGTCCCGCAGCCGGATCAAGCCGTCGCGGAGCCGTGTCTTGATCGTGCCAAGTGGTGTGCCGAGCAGCCGGGCCACCTCGCCGTAGGTGTAGCCCTGGTAGTACGCCAGCGAAACCGACTCGCGCTGCAGTTGCGTGAGCGCGTCCATACAGCGGCGCACCTGCTGGCGCTCGAGCCGTCCGGCCACCTCGTCGGCCACCGCATCGAACGGGCGCTCGTGCTCGCGTGCGGCGACCCGAATCTCACGATCGGCCGCCGACTGTGCGGAACGCACGCGGTCCACTGCCCTGTGGTGGGCCAGTGTCATGCTCCAGGCGATCACGCTGCCCCGATCCCGCCGGTACCTGGACGCCGTGCGCCAGAGTTCGACGAACACCTCCTGCGTGACCTCCTCCGACTGCGCCGGATCGCGTAATAAGCGCATCACCAGCCCGAAGACGCGGTCCGCGATCTGATCGTAGAGCGCGGCGAAGGCAGCCTCGTCGCCACGGGCAACGCGGGCCATCAGGTCTTCCGGCTCGAGTGCGTCGACGGCGTGCAGGCCGGCCCCGGACCGCTGCTGCGCCCGTTCATGAGGTCCGCCGTGCATCGTCACTCCTTATCCGCCCATGGCAAGTGTCACACGAGACATTCGGAGCCGGCAGTGGTCCGGATTGGCCATGCGGCGTATTCGAAAGTTGGGTTATGCACGCTCCTCGGTGCACCCGCCGTTCGTGTCTCAACTGCATCCAGCCGCCACGAGCGGGCCTCCGCTGGCTCAAGTCCGCCCCTGTCCACTCCGATTGTGCATAACCCTCCAGGTCTTCGGGGTCGGCCGCAATCCGTGCCGCCGTCCGCGTCGCGGTATTGCTGGTCGTCGGGCTCATCCGCCGCTGATGACCCTTATGGGTGATCAACACAACATGACCAATCCGACCCGGCGGTCGCTTCGAATACCGGACATGACCGAGACAGGGCGCCCCGGAGGAAGCGGCAGCCGTGGCCGTATTCTCATCGGGGTTCTGGTGGGAATCCTGGCCGCGGGCGCCGGCCTTGGAGTGGCGGAGTTGGTCGCGGTCTTCACCGGCTCCGCTACGTCGTCGCTCGTGGTCGTCGGCTCCTCGGTCATTGACCTGACCCCCACACCGATCAAGGATTTCGCGATCCGGACCTTTGGCCCCGCCGACAAACTGGTGCTGGTGGCGGGGGTTCTCACGGTTCTTGCCATCGTCGCGAGCATCGCCGGAATTCTGGCGCTGAGGAAGTTCTGGATCGGTGCCGGAGTTGTGTTCGGATTCGGCCTCATCGGCGTCGCCGCAGCCACCACCAGGCCGCGGGCCGGATTCACCGACCTCCTTCCGTCGCTCGCCGCGGGCATTGCCGCGGTGGCCGCGCTCTACCTGCTTGTCCGAGCGGCGCAGCGGCCTCCGGCCGCTGCCGATGAGCCGGCGGGGAGCGCGGGAAGCCGCGTTGACCGGCGCTCCTTGCTGATCACTGGTGCGGCGACGGCCGGCGTCGCGCTGGTCGGCGGCCTTGGCGGGCGATTCCTGCAGGCCAAGGTCGGCGACATCTCGGCATCGCGGGCAGCGGTACGACTTCCCGCGCCTGCCGGTCCTGCCCCGGCATTGCCTGCCGGGTACCGGATGGACGTTCCCGGCCTTTCACCGTTCTTCACGTTCAATCGCGAGTTTTACCGCGTCGACACCGTCTTGACCCTGCCGAAGGTGCCCGCCGAGAGCTGGACCTTGCGGATCGGCGGAGATGTGGAACGTCCCCTTGAGCTCAGCTTCGACGACCTGCTGTCCCGTCCGCTCGTCGAGCGCGACCTGACGCTGTCCTGTGTGTCCAATGAGGTCGGTGGTCCCTATGTCGGAACCGCGCGCTGGCTGGGTTTTCCGCTTGCGGATCTGCTCAGGGAGGCCGGTGTGCGGCCAGGCTCGGACCAACTACTCAGCCGGTCGCATGACGGCATGACCATCGGCACGCCGATGGAGGTCGCGATCGATGATCGGGATGCGCTGCTGGCGGTGGCGATGAACGGCGAGCCGCTGCCCGTCGTGCATGGGTTTCCCGCCCGCATGATCATCCCGGGACTCTACGGCTACACATCGGCGACCAAGTGGGTTGTCGAGCTGGAAGCGACCCGCTTCGACAAGGTCGACGCGTACTGGACCGCGCGCGACTGGGATCCGCGTGGCGTGGTCAAGACCCAATCCCGCATCGACGTGCCCAGCCCACTTGCCCGGGTAACCGCCGGGGGAGTCGTCGTCGCGGGCGTGGCGTGGGCGCAGCACAGGGGAATCAGCACCGTTCAAGTCCGCATGGACGGAGGTCCATGGCAGGACGCCGAACTCACCGAACCGGTCAGCGCCGACACCTGGCGGCAGTGGCGCACGACCTTCGACACCACGGCCGGCACCCGCCGGTTCGAGGTTCGCGCCGCCGACGGCAATGGAGACATGCAATCGGAGGAGCGGGTTCCGCCCTTCCCTGCCGGATCGTCCGGCTGGCACTCCGTTGCCGTGACCGTCACCTGAAACGACCCGTGCGAGGAATCGTCGGGCACAAGAAAGGAACACATCTCATGCGCATGAAACGTCTTGCCAGGGTGGTCGGGGGCATTGCCGTCGGCGGTATGGTACTTGCCGGCTGCGGCATGGGCGATGACCCGGACGCTGGTCCCGAGCAGACTCCCGCTGAGCAGGAAACCACCGAGCCTGCCAACGGCACGGCGGCTGCAGGCGAGCAGTTCGGCCCGGCGTGTGCCGCTGTGCCCGAAGAGGGCGCCGGTAGCTTCGAGGGAATGGCCAAGGACCCGGTCGCCACCGCCGCCTCGAACAACCCGGTGTTGTCCACACTGGTCACAGCTGTTCAGGAAGCCGATCTGGTCGACACCCTGAACTCCGCTGAGGACATCACCGTGTTCGCGCCGACCAACGACGCCTTCGCCAAGATCCCGGAGGCCGACCTGGAGGAGGTGCTGGCCGACAAGGAGACCCTGACCAGCATCCTCACCTACCACGTGGTCGGTGAGAAGATCACCCCGGCACAGCTGGCCTCGGGCAACTTCGAGACGCTGCAGGGCGGCACCGTCGAAACCTCCGGTACCGGCGAGGAGTACCAGGTCAACGACGCCAACGTGGTCTGCGGCAACGTGCAAACCGGCAACGCGACCGTCTACATCATCGACACCGTCATGATGCCGATGCAGTAAGCC
>JBOHER010000428.1:0-13961 GCA_050701115.1 Haloechinothrix sp.
AGGAACGCCACCAGGGTCGCCGCACCGAATCCTGCTGCTGCCAGCAACGGCAGCCAGTGGCGCCACACAAGTACCGCGATCGCTATCACCACGCCTGCCACGACGTTGACAAGGAACAGCGGACCGATGATCAGATACTCCTGACCACCGATCATCGACGGGATGCTCCGGTAACCGGCGAACCAGCGCTCCAAATGCACCGCGGCCGACACGAGCAACCCGATGGCCAGCAGCCCTCGCAGCACAATCCCACCCATAATCGCTCTCTCCCGACTCCTCGCGAACCATCCAGCTATCCGGCAATCATGCTCCTCTCAGGGATACGGTGCAGGCGCCCGCGCGGATTGGTTGTCGTGGCTGGAGCTGCGGTTGCGGGATCCGGTACCTGTCAGCGTGAAGGGCGCAGGAACTTCGGCGGGTGAACTCCGTGAAAGCCGGTGCGCAGGCGCGGCGGCGGTTGGCAGCTCAAGGGATCCAGACCTACGAGGTCGTTGGTTCCCCGCGGTGAGCCGCCGCCTTCGCGGGGATCTCGGGTCAGCTTGCGACGGCCTTGCGTGCGACGACCCGCTCGACGAGCCCGAGTTTGAATCGCTGAGCTCGCTCGACCTCGAATCCGCGCGCCTGAACCTTGTCCAGCGGCCGACGCAGGAAGTGCTCGCCGCCCAGGGGAATCGTCACGACCTCCAGTGCGTGTTGGACGCCGCGCGCTATGGGTGAGGTGCTGCGGATGTGGTCGACCAGGATCAACCTGCCGCCAGCACGCAGCACCCGAGACATCTCGTCGACGGCGGCCTCGATGTCGGGGATCGCGCACAGCCCGAAGGTGCACACCACCGTGTCGAACGCCGCGTCCCCATAGGGCAGCGCGTGCGCGTTGCCCTGCTGCAGGGTGACCGGCCGGCCGAGGTCGGCCGCGCGGCTGCGGGCGATGGCGAGCATCTGCTCGCTGAGGTCGATGCCCGTCAACGAGATGTCCTCGGGATACAGCGGCAGGTTCAGGCCGGTTCCGATCGCCACCTCCAGCGTGTCGCCGGTGGCCTGGGAGCACGCCCAGGTACGGGAGTCGCCGAACAGCACGCGGTCCATGAACCGCATTTCTCGGTCGTAGGTGCGGGAGTGCTTGTCCCAGTAGCGGTGCCACCGGGCGGTGCGGTCACGGGTCGCCGTCATGCGCCGGCTCCGCGGGTGGTGCTCCGGCCGAGCGCGGTGGACAGACGCTGGTACTCGTCGCCGCTGATGAGTCCTGCGGAGTAGCGGCTGTACAGCTCATCCTCGACGCGGGGGCCGGCCACCTGCGAGCTGCCCGACCCGTTCCTGACCGAATGGATGGTGACGACCACGATCAAGGTGAGTAGCGCGATCCCGACCGCGCCCCACAGCAGCATCCACCCGCCCATCAGACCGGTCATTCCCGACATCTCCATCACAGTCTCCTCGCCGAATCGCTTCTCTGGCCGTACTCGAGTCAACCGTCTGCGACGCTTTGGCGCATCGGGGATCGACCCGATATTTCCCTGATAGCGACTCCCAGCGCCGTACGAGTCCGGGGTCAGTGGCACGGCATCTCGGCGACGGTCTTGGCTTCTACGGCCCCGGTCCCGGTCGCCAGCGCGGCTCCGCCGAGCAAGAAGGACAGGACAGCCGCGGCGACGACCACGGCCGCCGGGATGCGGCGCCGCTGCGTTGCCCGTTCGGGTGGTAGGTCTGCCGTCAGTGCGGACAGCTCGCCGAGTGTGTGGGCCTGGTAGGTGACGCGCGCCCGGTCGGAGAATTCGTCCAGCGTGAGCCGTCCGGCAGCCACCTGGCGCGCCAGTTCGGCGACGACGCGTTCCCGGTCGCCGTCCGAGGCCCGTATTCGCGGATCAGACAACTCTGTCACCTCCGGATGCTTGCTCATTGCCGCTGTCGCGCGGGGTGGCTACGAACGAGTCCCGGGAGGACCCTGGTCCGCGCCGCCCTCCAAGGTGTCCTCGGCGCGCAGGATGCGGATCTCCTCGCGAAGTTCGGCGATCTCGCGGGCGCGCTCGGCGTCCTGGCCGCCGCTGGCGACGCCCGTTGCGCACTCGCCGCGCCGCATCGGGCGGATGCAGAAGAAGTAGGTCGCGCCGATCGCGCCGGCCAGGATCAGCGCCGCCATCCAGGTGGGCATCAGCTGTCGCCCGTCCGGGCCCGCCGCTGGCCGCGCTCGGCTTTGAGCTGGTCGAGCTCGGCGCGCAGCTGCGCGAGTTCGGCGTCGGTGCCGGTGGCCTTCGGCGGGGCGCTGGAGCTGTCTTTCTGCTTGTTGCCGCGCATCATCATCCACATCATCACGCCCATCCCGACCGGACAGGCCAGGACGGCGAGGCTGATCAGTAGCAACTCCATCGATCCTCCTTGTGGTTTCGGGCCATTCGACCCGACCGCATCATAATCTACTATACAACTACGTAGATGCCAGGCCGCATGCTCGTAGGGGGTAGCGGTAGCGGCTGGGTTGCAGGCTTGACCCGGCGCTTCACCGGGAAACCCCCGGTAGCCTGGTGAAATGGCAGACAAGCTGGACGCGGCGTGAGAAAGTCCGAAGCCGCCCCCGAACCGGGAGATGATGGACCCGCAGACGGTCGCCGACTGCCTGTCCCGGCTGTCGAAGGCGCAGGGTCAGGTACGGGGAGTGGCCCGCATGATCGAAGAGGGACGCTACTGCGTGGACGTGCTCAGCCAGATCACCGCCGCGCAACGAGCTATGGACGGGGTGGCGGACCTGGTGACCCGCAACTACCTGGAGCGCTGCGTCACCGACGCGATCACCGGCGGCGACCCGCTGATCTACGACGAGATCATGCGAGTGATCACCCGCCGCCGGTGACCGGCGTCGTCACGACCTCGCGGTCTGGGGCACCTTCTCGGGCTGCGCCGCCGGGTCGGATGTGGCGGCCTCTTCGGGAGGCGTGAAGCGGCGCAGCCGGTTGGCGTTGCCGACGACCGACAGCGACGACAGCGCCATGGCCACGGCGGCGATCATGGGGCTGAGCAGCCAGCCGGTCAGCGGGTAGAGCACTCCGGCGGCGACGGGGATGGCCGCGGCGTTGTACAGGAACGCCAGGACGAGGTTCTGCCGGATGTTGCGCATAGTGGCGCGGCTCAGACTGATGGCAGTAGCCACCCCGCCGAGGGCGCCGGAAATGAGGGTGATGTCGGCGGCCTCGATGGCCACATCCGTGCCGGTGCCGATGGCCAGCCCGACGTCGGCTTGGGCCAGCGCGGGGGCGTCGTTGATGCCGTCGCCGACCATGCCGACGCGCTGACCCTCGCCCTGCAGCCGGCGCACCTCGGCCGCCTTGTGTTCGGGCAGCACCTCGGCCAGTACCCGGGGGATGCCGACCTGGGCGGCGATGGCCTCGGCGGTGCTGCGGTTGTCGCCGGTGATCATGACGACCTCGAGGCCCAGCTGCTGGAGTTCGGAGACCGCGGCGGCGGAGTCGTCCTTGACGGTGTCGGCGACGGCGACCACTCCGGCTATTTGCCCGTCCACGGCGGCGTAGATGGCGGTCTTGCCCTCGCGCGAGAGCGGGTCGGCCGCCGCACGCAGCGATTGCGGGTCGATACCGGCTTCGCTGAGGAGCTCGGTCTTGCCGACCAGGACCCTCCGGCCGTCCACGGTGGCGTGGATGCCGTGCCCGGTGACCGAGTCGAACTCGCTCGCCTCGCCCAGGGGGATCCCGCGGTCGGCGGCGCCGCGAACGATGGCCTCACCGAGGGGGTGCTCGGAGTTGTGCTCGGCGGTGGCGACCAGGCGCAGCAGTTCGTCGTTGTCGATCCCGTTGGCCGGCACGACGTCGGTGAGCGTGGGCTCACCCTTGGTGATGGTGCCGGTCTTGTCCAGCACGATGGTGTCCAGCCGGTGCGCGGTTTCCAACGCCTCCGCCGAGCGAATCAGGATGCCCGACTGGGCGCCCTTGCCGGTGCCCACCATGATCGACAGTGGGGTCGCCAGCCCGAGCGCGCAGGGGCAGGCGATGATCAGCACAGCCACCGCGGACACCAGCGCCAGTGTCAGTGCCGGAGCAGGTCCGAACACGAACCAGACGGAGAACGTGGTGATGGCGATGGCGATGACCGCGGGCACGAAGTAGCTGGAAACCAGGTCCACGATCCGCTGAATGGGTGCCTTGGACGCCTGCGCGGCCTGCACCATGCGGATGATCTGGGCGAGCATGGTTTCCCGGCCGACCTTGGTGGCCTCGAAGCGGAACGCGCCGCTGGAGTTGATGGTCGCGCCGATGACCTCGTCGCCGGGCTCCTTGGTGACCGGGATCGACTCGCCGGTGACCATGGACTCGTCCAGCGATGAGCGGCCGTCGGTGATCACTCCGTCCACCGGGACTCGCTCGCCGGGGCGGACCACCACGATGTCCCCGGGCGCGACGTCGTCGACCGGCACCTGGACCTCGGCGCCGTCGCGCAGCACGCGCGCGGTCTTGGCCTGCAGGCCAAGCAGCTTGCGCATCGCCTCGCCGGCGCCTGCCTTGGCCCGAGACTCGATCAACCGCCCCAGCAGGATCAGCGTGAGGATGACCCCGGTTGCCTCGTAGTACACCTCGCGCACCTCGGCGGGCAGCAGCCCCGGCGCGACGGTGGCCACCAGGCTGTAGACGTACGCGGCGGTGGTGCCCAGCGTGATCAGGGTGTTCATCTCCGCGGTGCGGTTGCGCAGCGTCAGCCACCCGGTGCGGTGGATCGGCCACCCGGTGTAGAACATCACCGGGGTGATCAGCGCCAGCTGCGTCCACGGGTTCAGCAGCCCCGCCCAGACGGCAACCCCGAAGAGCTCGTGCAGCATCACCGCCAGCACCACCGGTGTGGTTAGCAACGCGCCCACCACAACGCGGCGAGACAGATCGGCGATCTCCGCCCGCCGCGCCCCTTCCTCGGCGTCCCCGGCATCCTCGGGTTCGGCTTCCGTTTCCGGTGCGGCGGCTGGCGTCTCCTCGATGCGTGGGGCAGGCGTGCTGTCGCCGTCGCCCGACGCGGGCTCGACGAGCAGCGCGCCGTGCACCATGTTCATTCCGCACGCATACGACAGCCGGCCCGCCTTCTCCGGCGTGAACTCCACCGCCGTCTTGGCGAACGCCGGCAGCGCCTTGCTCAGCGCCAGATCGGCGAAGACCACTTGCGAGGTGCAATCGCCCCTTTCCCGCCGGTCGAAGACCAGCCGGACCGGTACGTCCTGCCGGACCCGAACCAGGTCGGGGGAGTAGCCACCCTTGACGGTGATCGCGACTTCCTGCACGCCGCCCTGCGCCTGGGCCAGCCGCGCCTTCTTCGGGCCGAAGAAGAACCAGCCGGTCAGCGCCAGTAGTACCACCGCCCCCAGCACGACCACGAACTCGACGCCAGTCACGACGGCTCCTTCCGTCTTCGGGCAATGCCGTACCGCACCACCGAGGCTATCAGCCATATACCCCTAGAAGGTATATGTATCTCCGCAACTGATGGTGTTCGTATGCACGTTTCTGTGACTACCCCCGCCAATCGACCGCGCCGTTGCGGCGTGGGACGTGGCGTTCCGCTCGGACACGCCCGCGTGGGGATGGAATCCGCCGTGCCAGCGCGCATCCTGCTGCACCTTGCCACCGACCGGCCCGCGCGCCGCGTTCGCGCGATCGGCTGCCCGCTGCTGGTCTGCGGATCAGCCGTCCGCGGCTCGCCCGGCCAAGGCATTGCGGAGCTTGCGTTCCGAGAGCCGCCCGAAGGAGAACGGTTCGCCGTTCAGCAGGACGCCGGGGGCGAACAAGACCCCGGCTCGCGCGGCGAGCCGCAGACCTTCGTCGCTGCTGAGGTCGATCTCGGTGAGCCGCAGCGGGTAGTCCTGCCCAACGCGGTGAAGCACTTCTTTGGCGTGGTCGCAGTAGCCGCAGGCGTTCTGGGTGAGCAGTGTGACCTCGACCGGGCTGCTCACGGGTACTCCGCGCCGGCGCGTGAAGTACCCGCTCCTGCGTCCAATTGTTCGCTCGCAAGCTCGCTCACGAGGTTCGCTCCGCCTCGAGATCGGCGAGCATATTCTTCGTGGGCAGGAACATCGTGTAGTCCGGGGCACCGCCGTAGTCGGCCCGCCAGGTGATGGTGCCGTCGGGGTCGACGAGCAGGAAGCTGTGACCCGCGGCACGCTCGTTCATCATGCCGTACTTGTGGGCGTCGTACTGGCGGATCACCGACAGGTCGGGATCGGACAGGATCGGGGTCGACAACTTCATGTCGTCGGCCTTGCGGGTCAGGTGGCCGACCGGGTCGGAGGTGATCGAGACGACCTTGTCCACCCCAGCGGCCTGCAGTGCATCCGCGCTGTTCTCCAGGTCGGTGATCTGTTCAAAGCAGGGCTGGCACATCAGCCCTTCCTGGAAGTACAGCAGCACGCTCTGGCCGCGGAAGTCGCTCAGGCTGACCTCGCCACCCTCGGATGAGGACAGTGTGAAGTCGGGTGCCCTCTCCCCGGTACTGGGATCTCCGGCGACGTGCTTGTAGCCGCTACCGCCCTCGCTGGCCTCGGTCTCGCTCGGGGCGTTCTGCGACTCGGAATAGACGAAATACAGCACGACCACGGCGAACAGCGCGATCAGCGCGCCGCCGATCAGGGTTCCCTTCCCGATCCCAGGCCCGCCGCTGCGCGCCTGCGCGACCGTGTGGCCGCCTCGCGCGCGATCAACACCGGCGGCCGGTCGTCGGGCCTTGCCTGTCGGGCCGCGCTTGGTGGTGGTCTTACCGCTGGTCTCGCTCACGAGTGTCCTCCTCGGTGGTTGCGGTCCTGTCGTCGGGGGAGCAGCAGGCAGCGTCAGGCGGATTGGTATCCGTGCGCGTGCGCAACGCGCGGCGCAGCAACAGCGCGAAACCGGCCAGCAGGAGCAACCCGAACGCCCAGCCCGGTATCCACGCCACCGCGTCGCCGACCCGGCTGGCGATGTGCTGGAGCCAGGCGCCGGCGTCGACCTGCCACCCGCTGCTGGCCATGCCGACCTCGGTGAACGCGAGCACGACAGCGAGGACACCCATGCCGATCAGCAACAGCCCGCTGATCGCCGTGCCCAGCGAGACGGGTCGTTGCCAACGGCCGAGTCGCAGCCTGATGGTGCGATCGGTGAGCAGCCGCGAGGCCTGCTCCCGTCGCCGATCCCAGACAAGCGCCACCACGGCAAGTGGCGCGACCATTCCGGTCACGTACGCCATGCCGACCGCCAACGCGACGGGGAACGACGCCGTCGCCCCGGCCAGCACCGCCACCCCCACCAGCACCGGAGCGCAGCACGCGCTGGCCACCCCTGAGAATGCGCCGAGCACGTAGGCGGAGCCAAACGAGCCCTCCGTCGTGCTGCGCGCACCGGGCATCGGCAGGTTGGGCTTCCAGCCGGCCAGCATCGCGACGCCGCCGGCGATCATCAACACGCCGCCGATGGAGAAAAGCCACGTGTGCTGCTCGATGAACAGGCGGCTCAGTGCGGTCGCCCCCAGCCCGATCGGCAGGATCACCGTGGCCACTCCTGCGCCGAAAACCAGCGTCGCCGGGACGACGCCGCCCCGGTGCCGGAACCCGGTGGCCAGGTAGGCGGGCAGCATCACCGAGATACAGCACGGGGCCAGAAGCGCAACGACGCCGCCGAGGAACGCCACCAGCAGGGCGGTGCCCGTCAACAGCTCAGCCACGGCTACCGTCCCGCGTCAGGCCTGAACTCACCGTCGTCTCCTCTCCACGATGTTCGCCCGCTAGCTACTATTTCCGTACGTAGATAGTAGCGAAGGTGTTGTCTGGCTACACTGGGGGCCGCTGACAACGACCAGGAGGCAGGGTGCGCGGATTCGGCGAGCTGGAATCGGCGGTGATGGAACGCATGTGGCGCGCCGACGGCGCGACCACCGTGCGCGCGGTGCTCGAAGAGCTGCAGCAGGACCGCGACATCGCCTACACCACGGTGATGTCCACCATGGACAATCTGCACCGCAAGCGCTGGCTGGACCGGGAGAAGCACGGCAAGGCCTTTCACTACTGGCCCACCCTCAGCCGGGAGGAGTACAGCGCCCGCCTGATGCGCGAGGCACTGGAGGATGCCGAGCACCCCGATGTCGTGCTCGCCCGCTTCCTCGAGCAGATCCCCCCCGACGACTCGACGCGCCTGCGCCGGGTGATGCGGCAGTGGGCGGCCGGTAAGGACACGCCGTGACCGTCGCGGCCTGCCTGCTGTTGTACAGCCTCGCCGTTGCGGTCCTCGTACCTCAGCTGCTAGCCAGGCTGACGCGATCGGGCATCGCGCCCCGCCTGGGCGTCACGGTATGGCTCATCGCCATCGTCAGCGCCCTGGCCTCCTGGGCGGTCGCGGCCGGCTTCCTGGGCGCGGAACTGTGGCGCAGCTGGACCCAGCCCACCACCCTGATCAGCGCCTGCGTCGCGACGTTGCACGCGGTCGCCGCAGGGGACTCCGGCGTCCTGCTCCAACTCGGCATGGGAGCTCTCACCGGGCTGGCCACCCTCGCACTCGCCGCACTGGCCTGGCGCTGGGGCACCTCCCTGCTGCGGGCGCGCACCCGGACCCACCGACACGCCCACATGGCCCGCGTGATCGGACGACGGCTGCCCGGCCTGGACGCCGTCATCCTCGATGCTCCCGAACGCCTCGCCTACTGCGCCGCCGGCCGCCCACACACCATCGTGATCACCAGCGCCGCCCTGGACGCTCTCGACCGGCCCCACCTGGACGCGGTGCTCGCGCACGAACACGCCCACCTGGCCGGGCGGCATCACCTCTTGCTGGCCGCGACCCGTGGCCTGGCCGCCGTGCTGCCCCGCATCACCCTGTTCACCGCGGGCGCCACCGAAGTCGCGCGGCTGCTGGAAATGTGCGCAGACGACGCCGCCGCCCGCACTCACGACCGGCACACGCTCCTCGGCGCGCTGCTCACCCTCTCCGGCGCCACACTCCCGGCCGGGGCACTGGGAGCCGCGAGCATCGGACTGCTCGACCGCGCCGAACGCCTCGCCGGACCACCGCAGCCCGGGCGACGCGCCCGGGCCCGCCTGCTGCTGTCGGCCACCGTCGCGCTGCTGCTGACCGGCCCGGTCGTCACCGCGCTACTGGCCGCGCACGACGTGGCTGTCTGCTACCCCGGCGTGTGACCCGGGACGTCACCCCAGTGCCTCAATCTGCTCCGCGCCGTCGACGCAGCACGGACACCGCGGCGGCCGCCCCCGCACCGGCGACGCCGACGGCCACCAGCCACGGCCACCACGGCCCGCCCGAGTCCGGTTCCCGCGACGTGTGCGCCGGTTCGACCTTCGAAGTGGCCGGAGCCGCCGTCGTGGTCGCTGGGGGCGGCTCTGTGACCTCGAAGCCGATCGATCCGCTCACCGGATGACCGTCGGAGGAGACCACGCTGAACTCGACGGTGAACCGGCCGGAATCCGTCGTGTCGCGCATCGGGATGACCAGCGTGGTACCGTCCAGCCGCGCCGGACCCGCCTCCATCCGGTCGCCGCCAGGTCCGGAGATCGTGCCCTCCCCCGAGGTGGGCCTCGTCTGCTCGGAGAACTCGATCCGCACCTCCTCCGGGGCCGCGGCCACCGTCTCCTCGTTGGCCGGCGAGGTGCCGACGATCTCGTCGTGCGCCAGCGCCGCGGGCGCCACCGCCGTCATCGGCAAGATGGCCATGACTACTGCGCTCAACAAGACCCGCCGCATCAGTGTTGTCCCTTCGGTCGTGGACTGGGGCGTCAGGCGCCCGAACCACCCAACTACTATGCACACTAGTTGATCGGCGAGGTGGCGCTATGAGTGGGAGTGGCCCGGCACGGGCGAGGCGTGCCGCTGTGGTTCGGGCCTGCGTCGTGGTGGCCGGGCTCTGGCTCGCACTGTTGCTCGGCGCGCCCGCGGCGAACGCGCATCCCGTGGTGCTGTTCACCGACCCAGCGCTCGACAGCGCCGTCACCGACGCACCCAAGTCGGTCACCGTGGTGTTCAACGAAGCGGTCACGGTGAGCGCGAACGCCATCACAATCACCGACATGCGCGACCGGACCGTACCGGTCGGCAAGGCGCGCACCGCCAAGGACGGCACGGTTATCACCGCCCCGGTGCAGGGGGACCTGCCGCGGGGGACCTATCGGATCAGATGGGAAGCGACCGGTACCGATGGCCATGGCGTGGACGGGGAGTTCCGCTTCGCGGTCGGCACCGCGGTGACCGGTGCCGGTGCGACCAGCGGGCAGGTCACCGACTGGGCGGCCGCGATCGTGCGGTGGCTCCTCCTCGCGGGATTCGCCCTCGCCGTCGGCGGGGTGGCCGGCGAGCGCATCATCGCGACCGCCCGCGCCGAGAACCCCGCCCTGCCGAGACTGCGCAGGTGGTCACCATACGGCGCGGTATTGGGTGTGCTCGCGGGCCTGGTGGCCATCGCGCTGCTGGTCGCCGACATCGGGACCGTGTCGACGCTGTGGAGATCCGGCCCGGGCCGCGTGGCCGTTGCCGACGCCGTCGGCTTCACGCTCGCCCTCGCGCTCCTGTGCACACGTCAGAAGCTATGGGCACTGCTGCCACTGGCGGTGGTCGCCGCCGCCGAAGGCACGGCCTCCCACAGCAACGTCGAGTTGCCGATCATCGGCGCCGCGCTCACCGGAGTGCACATGGTCGGAGCCGCGCTGTGGGTCGGAGCACTGCTACACATCGCGCGGGCGGCGGTGCGCTGGCGGGCACGGCCACCCGCGGTGCGCTGGATCCTCATCGCCTACGCCCGCATGGCCGCATGGGTGTTCGCCGTCGTCGTCATCACCGGAACCGTCATGGCGCTGCTGCTGGTCCCTCTCCAGGCACTGACGAGCACCACCTACGGCAAGACACTGCTGGTCAAGCTCGCACTCGTCGCGGCGGCCACCGGGCTCGCGTTGGCCGGCCGATGGGCCTTGCGCCGCAAACGCCTCGGCAGGGTGGGTCGCACCGTCCGAGCGGAGGGCGTCACCCTCGTCGTGGTGCTGTCCGCCACCGCCGTCCTGGTGTCCACACCCAACCCCGGCGCCGACGGGAACGAACCCCCACCGCCACCCGCACGCGGTGTGGCCGTTCCCTCCGGAGGACTCGCCGGCCAGATCGGCGTCAACCTGATCGCCAGCGACGGCCAGGCCGTCGTACGGCTGTACACCCCCCGGCCGGGCGACGTCTACGAGTCCCGCCAACCCGTCGAGTTCGAACTCTCCGGCCAACTCGAAGCGACCCAGGGTGCGGCCGAACCAGTGCAATTCCGCTCCTGCGGCGGTGGATGTTTCGTCGCCCCGGTCGACTGGCGCGACGGCGACAACGTGTTGAGCCTGCGCGCCGCCGCGTCCGGGTGGCGCGGCGGCACTTTCGCCGCGCTCCTCCCGTGGCCCGCCGAGCCCGCCGGTGACCTCGTCAAGCGCACCGTCGAGGTGATGCAACAGCTCGATGCGGTCACCATCTACGAGGCAGGCACCAGTAGCGCCCTCACCGGGCTGCCCGAACCCACCCAACTCGACGTCGACGGCGAGATCTTCCTGGACAACGAGCCCTACAACTCCGGCGTCGCCCCCATCGCCGCAGTCGTCAAAGACGAGTCGGGACGCACACGACTTCTCATGGGATTCCCCGGATCAGGGGCTCACGCCTCGCTCACCCTCGACGGCCTCGGCCGCGTCACCTCGGAAACCCTCACCGGCCCGAAACACCTCTTCCAGCGCCGCTTCGTATACCCCAGCCAACAGTGACAGGGTGAACCACCAACTCGCAAATGTGCCGCCCACTCGAGCCATGTGACCCGTCGGCCACATGCCTCGGTGATCGTCACCGGCGTCGCCCAGCTGGATGCCGCCACCGCCGACCCGGGCAACGATCCCGCGCTGCCGCAGCTGTGGGTGGACCGCGACATGCTGTCATGCGTCACGTCATCCGGATCACACCGGACATCATCACCGGCTAGGAACTGGCCGAGCAACCCACCGCAGCCCACCACCATCCATCGACCTGACCGAATGTCCGAGAGCTGGCCCACACCCCTCTAGACCACGGCTTGACGGGAACAAACCGGACCGGCCGGGGCTGGCTCAGGTGCTGGCCGCGGTCCGGGAGGGCGACACCCTGACGGTGCCGAAGCTGGACCTGCTGGCCCGTCGTGCGGGACGCCCGCGAGATCGGCGACTCACTCGTGACGCGCGGGGTGAAGCTGTCCCTGGGCGGTCAGGTTTACGACCCGAGCGACCCGGTGGGGAAGATGTTCTTCAACATCTTGCCGACCTTCGCCGAGTTCGATCTGCTGCGGATGCGGACCCGGGAGGGCATGGCGATCGCCAAGGCCAAAGGCAAGCTGCGGGGCAAGCGGCCCAAGCTGACCGCGCGCCAGCAGGCACACCTGGTCGAGCTGCACGAGGCGGGCAAGCACACCGTCGTGGGGCTGGCCGAGTTGTTCAAGGTCTCGCGTCCCACGGTGTACCGGGTGCTCGAGCGACGCCAGACCACCGACACCGGCCTGACCGTCGCCCGCAACCAGACCAAGATCGACACCGAGGCCGCGCCGGACGGCATCTACGCCGCCCGCTACCTCGCCGACCCGGCCTACCGGCGCAAGATCTCCCGCCAGCCCAACAAGGGCGAGTCGCTGCACGCCCTCAAGCGCGACCTGCTCTACGCCCACGTGGGTACCGTCCGCGCCCGCCACCTCGAACAGCAGACCGAACAAGCCTGGTGCCTGACCCTGGTCACCAACGCGGTGGTGGACGACCGAGTACTACGGCCTGGCCGTGGAGTCGATGCGCGCGGGCGGGCGGCGCATCGACATCGAGGTCCTGGCCCACATCTCCCCGGCGCACAGCGAGAACATCAACTTCTTCGGCCATCGACGTCGACATCGAGGGCGAGCTGGCCCAGCTCGGCCCCCACCGGATACCGGCCGTTGCGCGTGCGCGACACCCTCTTCTGACAAGTACCGGCGACGCCTTCGATCAGTCACCGGCTAGTCGGACTTCCTCACCATGGTCTTGCCGCAGCAGCACGTTGGGCTCTGCTGACCGCTGCACGTCGGCGGGGCTGCCTTGGTCACGGTCAGCTCGCAGCCGCAGTCCGCATCGGGGCAGCGGTAGACCTCACCCTCACGAAACGGCATGGTCATCACCTCTTTCGTCGCGTTCCCATCCGTACGGCTGCGACGCTAGAACCCGGCCACTGGGGCAGGGTCAAGAATGAATGGCAGGAGGAACGAGCATGGCGCGAGCAGGACTGACGATCGGGCAGGCCGCCCGAGCCGCCGGGGTCACCCGCAAGGCGGTGCGGGTGTATGAGGCCAAGGGTCTGCTGCCCACCGCGGAACGCACCACGGCTGGCTACCGGCTCTACGATCAGCAAGATGTCGAGCTGCTGACGTTCATCCGCCGGACGCGCGCCCTCGGCCTGCACTTGGACGACGTCCGCGAAGTGCTCGCCGTCCGCGACGGCGGCGTCCCGCCGTGCGCCCAGGTCCGCGACATGCTCGACGACCGGATCACCGAAATCGATGCCACCGTCGCCGAACTCCTGGCCCTGCGTAAGACCCTCACCGAGACCCCGGCAGCGGGCTGATTACCGCACCGCCGATCAGCCCGTCACCGTCTGCGCGATCATCGAGGACTCGTAGGTATCCCCGCCTGGTTTCGCGCAGTGGACAACGCTTAGGGTCTGACCTGCGGTGACGCGGACCCGGTTCCGGATCGGGTGATCGCCTGGGGATGGTGTTGCCCGTCAGCGTCCTGGTTGTTCGGGGTGATGGGGCGATGGCGGGTGATCAGCGAGTCCGGTCGGGGTGCGCGCCTCGCCCCGTGTGTTCTGCGGGTGGGGCGCAGCAGTCCTGGACCGGTGCACGGCCGGTGTCGGTGGGGCCACTGCGCCGGTTGCCGACGATCGCGGTGATCGCGACGGCGGTCACGAGCCCGAGCGCGGTGAGCGCGATCGGGAGTTGGTGGGCGT
>JBOHER010000429.1:0-12449 GCA_050701115.1 Haloechinothrix sp.
CCACCTGGCCGCCGATCTTCTCGGCCTGCGCGCGGGCTTCTTCTGGGCTTAACGCCACCGCGCCGGCCAATACCGGTACGCCGTGGCCGGCGAAGAGGTCCTTCGCCTGGTACTCGTAGAGGTCCACTCTCCGCATCTCCTGACGACACGCCACTGTGCTTTAGTCATGCTGTGCTTTAGTCATGCTGGGCTTTAGTCTTACTGGGGCTTTAGTCTTACTGGGCTTCAGTCTTACTGTCAGCCGGACGTAAAGACCCTAGCGACCTGCGGTGGAGATGCGCACCCCGTGGCTGGTGAAGTCGGTCACCGTCGGCGTGAATCGCGGTGAGATACCGCACTCAGCGCGGCCCCGACGGCCACCGACAGCAGGCAGGCGAACGCCAACCAGGACCCGACGCCAGCTGCGGAATCGGCCACCCGGCCGCCGACGAGTGGCAGTTCGAGCGCACGCACACCGACGACACCGACAGCGCCGGTGAGCAACGCCGTGGCCCTGGCCGGTCTGCATCGTGGCGCGAGCGCGAGCACGCCGAGCACCACGAGCAGTGCGGCGAGCAAGCCCCAGAAGGGCACGCCGAAGTCGTGCCACAGTCCTGAGCCGACAAACTCGGGCGCGTCGATGGTGGACGCGCCGAACGCGCCGATGGCGAGTACCGCGGACACGGCCGCCACCACGCGCAGTCGAGGGTCGGAACTCCGCTCCGCGAGGTCCCGGTCGGCCGATTCCGCCTCCATCTCCCGGTCGACGATGCCCGCCACCACCGTGCAGACGGACAGCAGCAGAGCGCCCACCATGGCGAGCACGGTCCACCACACGCCGGGCCCCGGCTGGGTCGCGCCCGGCAGCTTCGCGGCCACCACCGAGGTCGCCAGCAATGACGCACCGGCGAAAACGACGGTGACCCACACCACCGCCAATACGGGACGCACGGTCCCGGCCAGGTTCGGCAGGAACATCGCCGCACCGGGAATCGCGACCAGAACCGCGGCCACCAACAGTAATCGGCTCGATGGGGCCGCGATCACCGATCCGTCCAGCAGGGACATCAGATGCGGCGTGCTGCCGCCCACGACCGCACAGCCCGCGGTCAGCATGGCCAGCACTCCGGTAGCGACGTGCAACCTGCGCTGGGACGGAATGTGCGGCTCGGCAGGCGGCTCGGAATCGCCGCCCGGCCGGAGCGGCCAGACGGCGAACGCCCCCAGTCCGCTCGCGGCGACCAAGCCGACGATCGGCCCGGACGCGAGGTGCAGCCACGGAAGCGCCATGACCGAGACCAAGTTCGGCAGCTCGAGCGCGGTCACCCCGGCGGCAAGGCCGAGCAGGGTGCCCCTGGTGACATGCCACGAGCGCGCGGTCACCGACAACGCGGCGCTGAGCGGAATCGCCACGGCGAGCACCAGCGTCCCACCCATGACCAGTTCCGGGCCGTCCAGCGCGCTCCCGCTGACCAGGTAGACGTTGTCGGAGTGAAAAGCGGGAAGCGCGAGAGCCGCCGCCGCCGCGATGCCGAGCAACGTGGACGCGGACAGCGCCTGCTGGCGGGTTCGCCGGGTCGGGCCTTCCGGCTCGGTGGCATTGTGCAGCGAGCTCAGCGCGACGACCCCGGCTAGCAGAGTTGCCGCATGGCCGGCCAGCAGCAACCACAATCCCAGCTGCGGTGACGGCGACTCGAGAGACACCGCCACGTAGAGTTCGGGGCGAGCGGCCAACGCGGCATCGGCAACAAACTGTGCGTCCAGCAGCATCCTGCCCGGGGCGAGCACCGCGCCCGCCGCGAGGACGCCCACCGCGACGTTGGGCCGACCCCGCCAGGCCAGGCCGATAGCCAGTGCTGCGGGCAGCGCCGCGAGCGCGGCGAGCAGTGGCCACGCCAGATATCCGGGACGGGCTCCGGCGAGCACACCCGTGATACCGCCGAAGGTGAGGAACACCGAGCCGAGCACGGCGAGGGCGAGGGCGGTCCACAGCCGGATGTCGCGGCCCCCTGCGAGGCCGTCGGACACGGTCCTGGTGGAGCTGGCCGGAACTTCTGGGGGTCGGGCACGTGCGCTCATTGGCCTCGACGCTAGCAAGCGTCCGGCCATCAGGGATTCGCCGACGATCCGGTGTCCCCTGTTGTCAACCCCACCACCGGAAAACCCGGTGAAAGTAGACATTGTGGCTGCCATCACGTAACGCAGGTCACACCATATGGAGTAATTTGCTCCCTACTTTGCGTCATCTTCCCTGATAACAGTCCGATCGCGACATTCCATTTGGCCGACACGCAGGGAAGATCTTGCTCTCGACGCTCTCTCTTGGTTACTGTCCTGCGGTCCCCATTACAGTCCGGTCACGAATAGGACAGGACTCCCCACGGAGTCACCGAGCGGTTACCCCCGAAGCCGCTCACCGGGTTCCCCCGCCCGGGTCCTGACCGGATCCCCGAGTAACGGAAGGCCCTGCCTTGGCTCGACACCGCTCCCCCGGCGGCCAAGCTTCTTCCCCGGTACTCGAGACGGCTCTGAAGGGCGCTGTCTCGCGCGTCCGGGCCGCACACCGGCTCCCCCCTCCGCCCACGGCGCTGCGCGGCCGGATGGTTGTCGCCGCTGTCGCCGCGGGCGCCTTCGCGGCCGCGACCGCAGGCCAGACGCTGCAGAACGCCGGTGCGAACTCCGACGATGTGGCTCCGCTCGCCAGCGCGTATGACGCGAAGGGCGCGCTCGGATACGGCGGCGACTTCCCGATCGCAGCGCCCGAGGTGCTGCCGGTCACCAGCGGCACCGACGCAGGCGACGAGATCCGGAAGCTGACCGAAACGCAGCAGGTCACCGAGGCGCGGATGCAGCGCGAGGCCGAAGCCGCCCGCAAGGCCGCGGAGGAAGCCGCCAAGCCCAAGTTCTTCAAGCCCACCGTTGGCGTTCTGACCTCCATGTTCGGCGCCCGGTGGGGTGGTTCGCACTACGGCATCGACATCGCGGGCCCGATCGGAACGCCCATCTACTCGGTGGCCGATGGCACCGTGCTCGAAGCGGGCTCGGCCAGTGGGTTCGGCCTGTGGGTACGGATCCAGCACGACGACGGCACCGTCACCGTGTACGGCCACATGAACAGCTACTCGGTTTCCGCAGGTCAGCAGGTGAAGGCGGGCGAGCAGATCGCCGAGATCGGTAACCGCGGTCAGTCCACCGGGCCGCACCTGCACTTCGAGGTGTGGCAGGGCGACGGCGGCATGAAGATCGATCCGATCGGCTGGCTCAACGCCCGCGGCGTCAGCCTCTAGCCCACCACCCCGCAACGAGGCGCTCCGCGCCTCAGTGTCATCGGCCGGGTAACCGCCCAACGAAGTAGCCGATGGCCACCTGCCAGACCGTGCAGGCATCGGCGTGCTGCCGGCCACACGCTTGACACGTTCCATCCGCCTCGACCTCGTGCAATCGCAGCAGCGCACGCCAGGCTCCGGCGAGCTTGCGGAGATCCGCTGCCCCCGGTGTGCGCTCCGCGACGGAGCGGGCCGCGAGGTCGTCGAGGTAGCGCCACACGTTGGCAGCGAACAATCCGAACCATTCATCCACACCGGACCCCCTCGCGCTCGCTCCGATACTCGAACTTATGTTCGAGTACAGGTATAGCAGGGCGCGCCAGCGATCCCAAAACAGGCCGGGTTACGGCGTGTCGGCAACTCGGTCAGAGCTTGACCATGGGGACACTGCCGATCAGCATCAGCCGCACCGTCCCCGCTCCTCCGAAGTCGATCGTCGCTGTCGCGCGCGGGCCGCTGCCGTCGGTGGCCACCACCGTGCCAAGCCCGTACTTGTCATGGCTGACCCGATCGCCGACATCGAGCTTGAGGGCCACGGTGTCCTGCCAGCCTTTGAACCCCGTGCTCCGCATGCCACCGGCGGCGATCCGCGCCTGCGCCGAGTCGGACCCGAAGCCGCCGCCGCACCCCCAGGTGGTCGCCGCCCGCGGCATGCCGCCCGCGCCCATCCGGCGTTCCTCGCGGCGCCAATCGATGAGCTCAGCGGGGATCTCATCGAGAAACCTGGACGCCGGGTTGGTCATCGGCTGTCCCCACGCCGATCGGACGAGCGCGCGGGACAGATAGAGAACTTGGCGAGCACGGGTGATCGCCACGTAGGCAAGCCTGCGTTCTTCGGCCAGTTCGGCGGGCTCGCCCAGCGCACGCAGGTGCGGGAAGATGCCGTCTTCCCACCCGGTGCCGAACACGACCGGGTACTCCAGCCCCTTGGCCGTGTGCACCGTCATGAGGGTGACGACACCGTTGTCGGGCACCTCTGGGTCCGCACCGTCGGCATCCGGGATGGAATCGGCGTCCGCGACCAGCGAAACGCGCTCGAGGAACGCGGCAAGCGACCCCGGCGCAGGCACGCCTCCGGCATCGGCTTCGACCGGGACCGCCTCGGCGAATTCGGTGAACTCCCTGGCCACCGTGACGAGCTCGATCAGGTTCTCCAGCCGGGTCGCATCCTGCGGGTCGTCGGACTCCTCGAGCTCGGCCCGGTAGCCGGTGCGCTCGAGGACGGCCTCGAGCACCTCCGCGACCTCGGCGGGTTCGGCACCGTCGACGAGCTCGCGCAGACCGTCCATCAGCCTGACGAACCCGGTGATGGCGTTGCGCGAGCGGGGATTGAGCAGAGCCACCTTGCCCTCGACCGCGTCGGTGAGCGCGGCGGCGAAGGAGACCCGCTCCCGCTCGGCGTGGGTCGCCAGCACCGCTTCGGCTCGGTCGCCGATTCCCCGCTTGGGCACGTTCAGGATACGGCGCAGGCTGACGGTGTCTTCCGGGTTGGCCAGCACCCGCAGGTAGGCCAGAGCATCGCGTACCTCCCGCCGCTCGTAGAACCGCACGCCGCCGACCACCCGATAGGGCAGGCCGAGCCGGATGAAGATCTCCTCGAAGACGCGGGACTGATTGTTGGTCCGGTAGAACACGGCGACATCGGAATACCTGGCATCGCCCGCGTCCACCAGCGCATCGATCTCGCCTGCCACGAACGCGGCCTCGTCGTGCTCGTTGTCGCCGACGTAGCCGACGATCTTCGCGCCGTCGCCCGCGTCGGTCCACAACCGCTTGTCCCTGCGGTTGGCGTTGCGGGCGATGACCGCGTTCGCCGCGGACAGGATGGTCTGGGTGGAGCGATAGTTCTGCTCGAGCAAGATCGTCTGCGCGTTCGGGAAGTCGCGCTCGAACTCCTCGATGTTGCGGATCGTGGCGCCCCGGAAGGCATAGATCGACGGGTCGGCGTCGCCGACGACGCAGAGCTCGGCGGGCGGCACACCCGACTCGGTCGTCGCCGTGCCCGCGAGCTCCCGGACCAGGGTGTACTGCGCGTGGTTGGTGTCCTGGTACTCGTCGACCAGAACGTGCCGGAACCGTCGACGGTAGTGCTCCGCGACGTCCGGAAACGCCTGCAGCAGGTGCACCGTGCGCATGATCAAGTCGTCGAAGTCGAGTGCGTTGGCCAGCCCGAGCCTGCGCTGGTATTCGGCGTAGACCTCGGCGACCTTGCGGTCGAGGTCACCCGCGGCTGCCCGCGCGGCGCGTTCGGCGTCCACCAGTTCGTTCTTGAGATTGGAGATGTGCACGGCCAGTGTGCGCGCCGGGTACCGCTTGGCGTCCAGATCCAGATCCCGGGCCACCAGGGTGATCAGGCGTTTCGTGTCGTCGGCATCGTAGATCGAGAAGTTCGAGCCGAGGCGGTTCCCATGGCTCGACCCTGCCAGCAGGTCTCGCACCGTCTTGGCTTCGCGCCGCAGCACCCGCACGCACATCGAGTGGAACGTCGACACCCACATGGCGTTGGCCCGGCGGCCGACCAGATCGACGACCCGCTCGCGCATCTCGGCCGCGGCCTTGTTGGTGAAGGTTATGGCGATGATCTGCCCGGGATGCACCTCGCGCGCGGCGAGCAGATAGGCGATCCGGCGGGTGAGCACGCGGGTCTTGCCCGAGCCCGCGCCTGCCACGATGAGCAGTGGTCCACCCACATGCGTCACCGCAGCACGTTGCGCGGCGTTCAGGTCGCCGAGGAGATCATCCCGCCGGGTGGACACAACACCATCGAACGGGTTTTGGGGATGCAGATCAAACAGCGTGCTCATTGCCCGGCTTCTCCATAGGACACATCGTCTGTGCACGCTACCCGGAGGCGCCGACGGTGCTCGCCGGGTGTCCTCGCCCGCGCGCCTCGACGGTGCGCGGCGCGCTGTGTCAGAATGGGCCCGTGCACAGCAGCGACAGCCCGCGCAGGGCGACTCGATTTTTCTACGGGACCCGGACTCCGGCTCCCGTGATCGCGTAGTGCACGAACAGCAATCACCACAAGCCCCGGAGTCAGCTGACCCCGGGGCTTTCGTCGACTCAGGGGCACAGCAGAGTCCGGCGAGACCGGAGGCGGACATGAGCACCCAAGCACCTGAAGACGCGGCGAAGGACAACACCGAAAGCGGGCCGGTCTCTGCGGACGAGATCGGCAGACTGCGGGACGAGATCGACACCCTGGACACCGAGATCCTGAGGCTGATCAAACGCAGGGTTGAGGTCTCCAAGACCATCGGGGCCGCCCGGATGGCCGCGGGCGGCACGCGCATCGTCTACAACCGGGAAATGGACGTTCTTGCCCGCTACCGGGAACTCGGACCGGAGGGCCGCCAGTTGGCGTTGGCTCTGTTGAACCTCGGCCGCGGTCGCCTGGGGCGCTGACCGACTCCCGCGCCGAATTCAGGGGTTGCCCGCCAGGCGGGACCGGCGGCACTACGGGCACACTGGTCAGATGGGAACGATCGTCAATGTGATCGCCGTGATCGTCGCGATCGCTGGTGTCCTCGCCGCACTTGGCCACGTCGGTTACCTCGCGCTGCTCAGTAGCGCGGCGAGCAAGCGCGCGGGTGGCGCACCGATCACGCAGTACGTCCGAAGCCGGTGGTTGATGGCAGGTGGCACGACGGCCGCGGCGCTGATCGCCTGGTTGCTCACGGTAAGCGACGCGATGCCGGTCGACATCCTGGCGATCATGCTCGGCGCCGGAAGCGGCGCGGTAGCCACCAAGGCATTGCAGTCAACGCGAACGCGGTACCGCAGCGGAGGCTGAAACGCAAGCAATTTCGCCGCGATGGCACGTATCTGATGAACCATCACCCATATGGCGGCGCGCGTCCGTGTGATGTCGAAGCTTTTTTGGCACCAGTACTGTTGTAGCGCCGCCCGCCTCTTACTCTGGTGCACGTGAATACTCACGCGCAGCGGCCGAACGTGCACCCAACGCACGCAGCGGTTCCGGGCATCCGGGGTAATTCGCGCGCAAACGGAGCATGGTCCGCTGATCCGTTTGAGCTATCAACACCGGGGACCGCGTCAGATTCGCGTCGCGGAAAGGTCGCCCCGGCATGAGCGAAACGATCACCGAGGAAGGAGATCTTCCAGCGCCCCCCGGCCGACATCGACGCAGTGCCGGGGCGAGTACGTGGACGCCCCTGGTCCGCGCGGGTGGCGGCGGCGGTCGACATCAGGCACCTGAGCCCACGAGCCCGCCCGACATCCCGGCACAGCCCACGCCGTTACTGGCCCGCATCATCGACCCGGCAGGCGAGTACGGCTACCGGCCCACGCTCCGACCCCTCGCGGACGGCTTCGGCCGGATTCCCGTCGGCGCACTCGGCCAGGCCGCTCCCGAGCGCTTCTCCGGCGAACTGTCCCTCGACGACGTCGCCGCCGCCACGCTTGCCGAGGAACACGCATGGCCCGCAGGCAGCGCAGCGGTCGAGGTCGAGGTCGAGGTCGAGGACCAGCCCACGATCAAACGGACCAAGGTCACGCTCACGCCCGCCGTGGACCGCGACGATGACGTCCGTGTGTACATCGCGCCACCGCCCGACGGGCTCAGCAAATTCGACCTCGGCACCGTCCCCGCGTCGGTGACGCCACCGCCCACCTGGCGCAAGGCCGCCTGGTTCGCCTCGGTGTCCTCCGGTGGCGTCGTGGTCGCGTTGCTGGTAGCGGGTTCCTACCTGGTCGGCCAGCCGACGGAACAGAACGTGGCGATCGACGGCTGGCCGGGACTGCGCGGTACCCAGCCGGAATTCCACCACGAAGGATTCACCGCTCCGACCTCCGATCGCACCGGCCGCACAACGGCCGCTCGCACCAGCCCGCCGGAGCGGATCAGCGACCTGGCAGGTGCCCGGCCCTCCGGGGTGAGCACGGCGCCCGCCGCCCCGGTGCCGGGTTCGAGCACGTCCCCTGGCGGCAGCGGCTCGCCCACCGGGACTCGGTCGGCCTCGCCGACCACCACGACCGAGCGGCAGAAGCCGCCCCCGTCCTCCGCGCCACGGGACACCAGGACCGCGGAGTTCTACTCATTCCCGCCCGACGCGGAAACTATGGGGGACCGTTCGGAGACCTTCCTCAACGAGATCACCGAGAACCCCGAGAAGGCATGGGAGCAGACCGGCGGAGACCTGCGTGCCGAGGGCCCGGACGGCATCGCGGCCCGCTACGCGGACATCGCCTACTTCGAGATCGAGCACATCTACATCGATCAGCGCAAGCGGATGACGGTCAACACCGTCAAGGTGTACTGGAAGGACGGCGACGTCACCTCCCAACAGCGCACGCTGCGCTTCGAAGAAGGCGACAAGATCACCTCCGACTGATCCGCTTCGGGGTGCGCGCTCTTGGTCTTAGCTTAGGCCGGTCGGGCTACACCGGCGACCGCTTGCCGACAGTGCGCGGCCCTTCACCGACGATTACTGGTACCGCGGCGGGGAGCGGAGTTACCTGTGCATTGGGGTCCGTTCACGTCGCACGCGAAAGCTGAGGCGATCGAGAAGTGGCTGTCTGGAGGCGCCGGCGCCATCGGGTGCCCAAACCCGAGTCGGTCGCTGAGTTCCTCTGTCCGGAATTGCTCGCCGACCCGATGATCGACCACGACGCACTCAACGACCTCCTCCGGGATCCCAGCCGGCTTGCCGTCAGCGACCAGCCGGATCCGCCACCTCCTCGGTACCTGGATTCCGATGCGACCGTGCCCGCGCACCGGCCCGATCCGGCCGAGCCGGTCGAACAGGGCAGCGTGCTCGGCCGGGTCAGCAAGCTGGCGGGGCTCGCTGTCGCGATGGCGGTGCTGGCTGCCGCGATGGTCGCCGCGTCGATGACCTCCGAGGCCAACCGCACCAGGGCCGATGACGAGCAGGCGAGGTCCCTACCCCACACATCCCTTACCGGAGTCCGCGCCCTGATCGGCTTACCTGGTCCCGATCCGCCTCCCCGGTCGCCACCCAGCCGTACCCCGGCCACCCATGCCGAGGACACCACCGCGAGCCCACCCGACGCAACTGCCGAGAGCGGCTGGGCGAGCAGGCCGGACACGTCGCCGCCGCCGACCTCCACGACCCCCGAGCGGGTGACCAAGATCCAAGCCGTACAGGAATTCTATCGATGGGTGGCGGCAAACCCCGAGCATGCGCTCATCATGGTGAGCCCGAACCTGCGCGACTCCGGGTCCGAAGACCTCGTGCGTATCTGGCGTACCGTGCGCGACATCACTGTGCACGAGGTGCGCGAGGAACCGAGCGGCATGGTGCGTGTTGTGGTGACGATGATCCGGGACAACGACGAACAGGTTCGCATGACGCAACTGCTCGGCGTCGACAGCGGCCCATCTCCGCTGATCACCGAGGCCCGGCTGCTGTCCGCACAGCGCACTTCGGTCACTCAGGCATCGACCGGCGGCGCATAACCCTCCCGGGTCCGTGTGCGTAGAGTGAGCGAATAACCTGGGGCGAGCGGGTATCCGCTGGCGTTGACGGGCCAGGTCCGCCTCGTTGCGGCCAGGGGTCAGCGCTACCGGTCCGGACGTGCGCTGGGCCATGTGACCAGCCGATGCCGAGCATGGGATGAGCAGCAATGCGGAAGGCCACGTACAACCGAGGAGCCGCGCAGTGAGCGACGAGGGTCGCCTTGTCGCCGGTCGCTACCGCATCACCAGGCGAATCGGCACCGGGGCCATGGGAGCGGTCTGGCACGCTCAGGACGAGCTGTTGCAGCGGCCGGTCGCCATCAAGCAACTCTTGCTGCAACCGGGCCTCGACGAAGATGATGCCGAGGAAGCACGCCAGCGCACCATGCGGGAAGGCCGCCTCGCGGCGCGACTGCACCATCCGAATGCCATCACGGTGTTCGACGTGTCCACCGACGAGCACAGCCAGCCGTGCCTGATCATGGAGTATCTGGAATCCACCAGCCTCGCGGAGGTGCTCCGGGGCGGCACGACCCTGCCACCGATCGACGTGGCCAGGATCGGCGCGCAGATCGCTGCCGCGCTCAAGAGCGCGCACCGGGTCGGCATCGTGCACCGCGACATCAAGCCCGGCAACATCCTGCTGACCAGCGACGGCGTGGTGAAGATCACCGACTTCGGGATCTCCCGCGCCAACGACGACGTGACGGTGACCAAGACCGGCATGATCGCCGGTACGCCCGCCTATCTGGCCCCCGAGGTCGCCATCGGGCAGAACCCCGGTCCTGAGTCGGACGTCTTCTCGCTGGGCTCGACGCTGTACGCGGCGACCGAAGGCCAGCCGCCGTTCGGCCTGAGCGAGAACACGCTCAGCCTGCTGCATTCGGTCGCGGCGGGACAGATCAACCCGCCCCGCCAGTCCGGGCCGCTGACCAGCGTGCTCGCGCTGCTGCTGCATCCGGACAAGGCACACCGGCCGACCGCGGCGGAAACCGAGGAGCTGCTCGACGCCGTCGCCAGGGGCGAGACCCCGATCGGCGCGCCGGACGCCGATTCCGCGACGACGGCCCGTCTTGGGGCAGCGGGTCCGGGGGCAGCGGGTCCGGGGGCAGCGGGCACGCCGGACGGTGATCCCGGCGCGACCGTGCTGGCGGGTCACTCGGGGACGCTGACCGGGCTGCCCGCCGCCGACGGCACCGGACCGGATGCCCCGACGGCCCTGTACGCCGGGGCGGTCCATGCTGACGGCACCCGGACCGCGATGGACGCCGCCGACTATGACTATGACGACGGGCCGCCCCGCGGTCGCTGGCAGCGCCTGGTAGCGGTCGGCGGCCTTGTCCTCGTCGCGCTCGCCGCCTTCGGTCTCTGGATGTTCACCGGAAGCGGTGAACAGAACAACCCGAACACCAACCCAGCGCCGCCACCCACTTCGGCCCCTGCGAGCAGCGAAGAGCCCACGACCACGCCCGAGGAGCCGGAGCGCACGACCCAGGCTCCGCAGCCTGCGCCAGAACCGCGGCCGCAGCCCCAGCCGCAGGTGACGACCACCGAGCCGCCGGCCGAGCAGACAACCGAGCCGACCGAATTGACCACGCCGTCCGAGGAGAACTCCCCTCCCCCTGACGAAGATTCAGGAGGCGACGGCCCGCCACCAGGGGACGACACTTCCTCGTCCCCGCCCAGCACGCCATCCAGCCCCACATCCGCGGGCTAAGAATTCACCCACACGTGCGCGTAACGGCGATCCACCGGAACGCACTCGATAAGGTTAGGTTCTCACCCAACTGTCGGAGAGCTGGGTAAAGGACTGCTGTGACCACTGAGGGCGCGCTCATCGGCGACCGGTATCGGCTTGGCGAGCCGATCGGCAGGGGCAGGCGAGGATTTGTCTGGCTCGCCCAGGACGAGCGGTTGCACCGCACCATCGCGGTGATGCCGATCCAGTTGCCCCGGACCACTACTCCTGCCGCCGCCGACCGAGAACGGGCCCTCGCCCTGACGCAGGCGGCGCAGGTGTCCCGAATCAAGCACGAGAACGTGGTGACCGTCTACGACGTGGTGCCCGAGGGCGACGACATCTGGTTGATCATCGAGTACGTTCCCTCGCGCCCGCTGTCGGAGTTTCTGTCCCGAAACGGGAGGTTGCCGGGGGCCCAGACGGCGGCGCTGGGTGCGCAACTCGCCGCTGGGCTGGTCGCGGCCCACGAATACGGGGTGCTGCACCGTGGAGTGGAGCCCGCGAACGTGCTCCTCGCCGACGACGGCGGTGTCCAGCTCACCGACTTCGGGATCGGCCTGGTCGTCCAGGATCCCGCGTACCGCGCGCCCGAGGTGCTCCGCAGCGGGCTGGTGAGCGCGTCCTCCGACGTGTTCTCCCTCGGCGCGACCCTGTTCACAGCCACGGTCGGGGCGCCGCCGTTCGGGTCGACGGGGAATGAGACGGCGCCGTCGCTGCCAGCCACCGACGATGTCCTCGCCCCGGTACTGGTGCGGATGCTGTGCGCCGACCCCGCGATGCGCCCCTCGATGTCCGGCGTCGCCGATGCGCTGACCGCGGTCGCGAACGGTGCGGCACCGTCGGCGGAATCGCTGGCCTCGCCCGCCCCCATCGCACGACCGGTGCCACCGGTCACCCGCAGGACGCGCCCACAGCCGACTGCCACCGCCGAGCGCGGCGCACTGCCGACCCGCCCCGCCCCGCC
>JBOHER010000430.1:0-2860 GCA_050701115.1 Haloechinothrix sp.
GCACCGGCCTCGCCCAACTCCATGACCCCGATCCCGGTCCACTGCAGACGGTCAGCCGCACCTACCAGCGAACGCTCGACAAGCTCGCCACCCAATCTGGACTAGCAGCCTAAAACTTGACCCGAAATTCCGGCTTCGCCGGTCCTAGCCTTCTAGTTCCGCTGGAGATCACCTGGGTGGGTGGCCAGCAACGCGGTCGGCACGCCCTGCCGACGCAGCACGTGCCCCCAGAGGTCCCGATCCGGCTCGGCGATGACATCGCTGGGCAGCGCGGGCACGACCAACCAGTCGCCGCGCTCGATCTCGGCGTGCAATTGGCCCGCGTCCCAGCCCGCATAACCGACGAAAACCCGCATGCCGCGCAGCTTCGGCGCGAGCAGCTGAGGGTCCGAATCCAGCACGATGAGCGCCACCGGGCCGCGCACCGCGATCGTCCCTGGGACCGACCCCGCGGTCTCCCCGGTGCGCAGTGCGGCGAGGCAGAGCGGCGTATCCCGTTCGACCGGCCCTCCGATGAACACCGAAGCCGGTTCGACGACGTGATCCGACCAGCTCGGCAGCACGTCGCGGACGGGCACATCGCTCGGCCGGTTGAGCACAACGCCGAGCGTGCCCTCCTCTCCGTGGTGCAGCACGAACACCACGGTCCGAGCGAAGTTGGGGTCGGACATGCTCGGGTCGGCGACCAGCAGGGAACCCTGCTCAACCTCGGCTTCGGCGCGCACGCGGGCAATAATCCCACCCCCACCAGTCACCCGATGATCGGGTCTATCCGCCGAGAATGCCGCGTGCGGGCCACGTAGGGAAGATTCATCACCGCCATCGAATCCGCATGAACCGGATGCACGGCAAGATCTCCGACGATAGGTTAGTTCCAATGTAGTCGGGGATCGGTGAGGGGATTCACGCGTGCGCCATCAGGTTGCGCCTGCCATCCATCCGGATGCGCGGTATGCGGTGTGGCAGGGCCAGGTCTACCGGGCCGTGACCGCTGACGGCAGCGTCCTGCTGATCGCGCCACCGGATGGCGCGGCGCCGGAGGGATTCGACCGCGAGCATGAGGGTCTCCCGGCGAAGGTCGTGCCCCGCGAGAAGGCCGAGCCCACGTTTCGCATTCACACCCATTGCCTTTTCGATGACGAGGTATTCGCGCTGGCAGGCCAGTCCGGCGACGACCTGATGTTGCGCTGGGCGGGGCAGGACGCGGTGCGTGCGGCAGAGCTGGGCCTGCGCCCGGACGATGGGTCACCGGGTTTCGTCATCTCCGCGGCGCCACCGGACATCGCGGCCCTCTGGCAGGAACGGCACGACGTCGTCGACGCAGCCGGTCGACCAGGAGACTCCGACGTGCAGGCACTGCTGCGGCAGATCGGCCGGACGCTCAAGGGCTTGCTGCCGACCGGCGGCGGGGTGGCCGCACAGTTCCGCCAGGTCGGCAACTACGCCGAGCTCGAAGTGCGCGGCGTGGTTGGCGAGGTCTCGTACTCCCTGTGTGCCCCGCCGCAGCTCGGTCAGCTGTTCAGCGAGCTGCGCGCGGCACTGTATGAGACGGACAAGGGCACCTGGTTCCAGGGCACGTTCACGCTGACCGAGGACAACCGCTTCGACTTCGACTACGACGCGATGACCCAGCCGAATTGGCGGCGCGCCCCTGATGAGGGTGGCCGGGGTGCGTTCTCCGCCGAGTTGGCGCGCTATCCCCGGGACCGCGACGTGATTCCGCCCTGGCTCGCGGCGCGTGCCGGATTACCGCTGGGCGTCGAGTTCCGGCACGCCAGGGTGGTCGATATCAACACCCCGGGCGAACATCCCATCGTGAACCGGCCGCCGGTGCCGCCCGAGGAGAAGCGAGCGGTGCTGGAATATCTGTATCGGGCGCCGGTGGTTCTGGTGGGCGACGGACTTCAGCGGGACCTGTTCGCCCCGCAGGGGCCGCCCGACGTGCCACCCGCCTTCCACACCGACGGCACCTGGATCTGGCCTGCCGCCGTTCCGCATTACCTGCGTAAGCATGGTGTGCCGCCCGAACACGGTCTGCTGGAGCAGATCAGGGCCAATGCCTACCGGCCTCCATTTGTCAGCAGGCGGATGCGCGACACCGCGACGGCCGAGCTCACCGGCGCACCGTTCCCACCGCAGACCGCGGACGATCTCGGTGAGCACGACGCGGTCGGCGAGGTCGAGCGGGACGACACGGCCCGGCCAGCCCTGCGCGCCGCGCAGGTGCTGACGTTGCTGCACAAGCGACTCGACGAACACGGGATCACCCCTGCCGCGTACCGGATCGGCGAGGTGGCCGACGAGGCATGGTGCCTGCGCCGCGCCCAGCAGGGCTGGGAAGTCGCCTGGCATGCGTCGGGGCGAGCGTGGGACGCGCAGCATTTCACCGGCATCACCGCGGCTGCCGCCCACCTGCTTGGCGTGCTCGCCTTCCATCCCACGCGCGCGCTCGGCACGCCCGATCCCGCCGAGCACGCCACCGATTGGCCGATCGCACCACTCGCGGGGGAACCACCGCTGACCTTCTTGCGCGGCAAGCGCATGGTGGTGCTGCCCGCCGGGACCGAACTGCTGCGGTTCGGCAACGACGCGGGCAACCTCACCCATGAGGCAGGCACCCGATTCGCGGAGACCTCGCTGCTGCCCGGTCGTGAGCCGCAGCGGCACGCCTACCGGGTGCTTCGGCCGCTGCGCGTGCTCACCGGTGTGACGCTGCCCTGGCGCGGCATGCCCGGCGGAGCGTTGGCCTACCTGATGCCGAAGGCGATCTCGCAACACCTGGACAGCGGCGCTCTTGAGGGGATGCCGTCGCGCGCGCGCTGAAAGACGCTTTGGGTGCGTCCAGTGCAGTGAACGGCGC
>JBOHER010000431.1:0-16474 GCA_050701115.1 Haloechinothrix sp.
CCACCTGGCCGCCGATCTTCTCGGCCTGCGCGCGGGCTTCTTCTGGGCTTAACGCCACCGCGCCGGCCAATACCGGTACGCCGTGGCCGGCGAAGAGGTCCTTCGCCTGGTACTCGTAGAGGTCCACCACATCCACCACCCTTCCTATGTGCATACAGTATGCAGCCCAGGGCGGGTGAAGTCCAGGTCGGGCCGAGGGCAACTGCGATCACGAGTGCGAGGCGGAATCGCGAAGGTCACCCAGCGTGGTGACAGGTGTCACGAGGACCCGGAAGGCTTGCTCATTGTATGCTGTAGCCAGTAGACCAGTCGCGATGTTTGTGGTCAGCCAGGATGCGGCCACCCGAGCATTGGAGCACGTCATGCCGTCGACCGAGTTGCCGCAGCAGGCGTCTGCACGCCGGATCGATCGACCGGTTCCACTGCGTGAGCGGGTCTATGAGGCCATGCAGGAACTGATCATTTCCCGGCAGCTCGCACCGGGTGAACACCTCGTCGAGAGCGAACTCGCCGAGATGCTAGGTGTTTCCCGCCAGCCGATTCGTGAGGCGCTCCAACTGCTGAACTCCGCCGGCTGGGTGGACCTGCGTCCGGGCTATGGCGCGTTCGTACACGCGCCGACTGACGCCGAGGTCGATCAGCTGCTCGCTGTTCGAGCGGTCTTGGAAGGCGAGTCGGCCCGTCTTGCTGCCGAGCGCGCTGATGCTGAAGGAGTGGCACGCCTGCGGAAGTTGTGCGCCGAGGGCGAGGCGGCGCTGGCGTCCGACGACATCGACGGGGCGGTGGCGGCGAACGCGGAGTTGCACCGATACGTCACCGAGCTGTCGGGCAATCGAGTATTGCTTGACTTTGTCTCGCAGGTTGACCGCCGGGTTCGGTGGTACTACACGCCGATAGCGCGGCAGCGGGGCAGGCAGTCCTGGCAGGAGCATGCCAAGCTGATCGATGCCATTGAGCGGGCCAACGCGGACGCTGCGTCCCGGATCATGCGTGAGCACACCGAGCGTACCCGCCAGTCGTATCTCGAGCAGCGCACGGAGAATCAGGAACCAGCGGAGCATCCTACGCAGCTGCGCACGCGCCGGCGGCGAACCGCTCCACGCGTGTAAGGTTTCCCCTTTTCCCTACCGGGTATTCGCCATTGGGAGCGACTACCCGGTGAATGGATGTTGTCTGTGAGCAACAGCGCATTGAGGAGGTGATTAGTTATGCGTACATGGAGGGATATCCGTCAGTTCCTGACGCAGGAGCCGCGGGGCTTTATCGCCGACGGCCGCGTGCTGGGTCTCGGCCTTGCCAGCGCACAGGATGAAGCTGGCCGTCGGGCGACCGAGGAGGTCGAGGAATTCCTGCGCCAGCGCGCCACGGATGAGCGGTCGCACAATGTGAAATAGACCTCGTCATGATGTTCTCGGAACAGATGGGTGGTCGTCGACCGTTCAGGCCCTGGGCTGCCAACGATGCCAGCTCAGTCCGCCTGGACCTCGGCCGCCTGGACCTCGGCCGCCTGGACCTCGGCCGCCTCCAGTTCGTCGAGCTCCGCGTCGAGTTCCCCCGACCGGTCCCTGCGTACCTTGATGAGGCTCGCCACGACGGTAATGGTCAAGGTGCCAACTATCACCGCGAGTGAGCCCAGTATTGGGATCTCTGGCGCCCACGAGACGCCGTCGTGGTGCAATGCCTCAGCCACCAGCTTGAGGCCGATGAAACCGAGCACCACGGCGAGCCCGATGCCCAGGTACACCAGTCGATCGAGTAGGCCACCGATAAGGAAGAACAATTGTCGCAACCCCATCAATGCGAACGCGTTCGCAGTGAACACCAGATAGGGCTCCTTGGTGAGCCCGAAGATCGCGGGAATGGAGTCCAAAGCAAAGAGCAGGTCCGTTGTCCCGATCGCGATCATGACGATGAGCATCGGCGTAACAACACGTCGTCCGTCCACTCTTGTGGTCAGTGCCGCCCCGTCGTAGGTCTCGGTGGCCGGTACGAATCGTTTCACGGCGCGGAGAACGGCGTTCTCCTTGAACTCTTCGTCTGAGTCCTTGTGCAGCAACAGTTTCCATGCGGTGTAGAGTAGGAAGGCGCCGAAAACGTAGAACAGCCAGTCGAACCGACTGATGGCCTCCGCGCCGATCGCGATGAACATGCCACGCATCAGAAGCGCAATCACAATGCCGACCAGCAGGACCTTCTGACGGTAGCGGCTAGGCACAACGAAACTGCTCATGATGATGACAAACACGAACAGGTTGTCGACCGACAGTGAGTACTCGGTGATCCAGCCAGCGAAAAATTCACCGCTGTACCGTGGGCCGGAAACCACGAGAACGGCGAGACCGAAAAGCGCGGCGAGTGACACATAACAGACGACCCATAGGGAGCACTCGCGCATTGACGGCTGCCGCGGATTGCGCGATACCAGGTAGAAGTCGAAACAGATGATGGCGGACAGGCCGGCAATGGTTACCAGCCAGACCCACAAGGGAACGTTCATTCTCGCCTCTATCATCGGCTGCGTGGTCAGGCATAGCTCTAAGCGTCGTGTGGCGAAGTAGGCCCGCGGCGGGGTTTGCGCGAGCCAATCCGCCGGCTCGAGGTGTTAGGAATCGAATCCGAGCAGGTTGGGTGGGATGCCGGGCTCCCCCGCGAGCGCGCGGCGCCTAGCAGGTCACGACATGCCTGTCCTCCCAGCTGCTTGCTGTGTTGGAGGACGCGGGATCGGATCGGTCACAGCTCCGGTCTGCTTCTCGGTCGTGTCGTTGAAGGCCCGCCTCAAGGAAGCAATCCAGCCGCGCGTGCCCAGCGGTACTTCGCGCCCAGTACCGCCACGGGACGCTCGGTCGTGTACGGGTAGGCGACGATTCGGTGGTCGAACAGGTACTCGCTCGCCTGCTCCACCTCGGTGTCACCAGCAAGTGAGGCGACCACCGGCTTGTCGATGCCTTTCGCCCGCGCCTCTTCTACGACGCGTGCGGCGAGCTCGGCGAACACCATAGGTGGCGTCACGATCGTGTGCCAGTACCCGAGGATGAGTGCATGGATGCGCGGATCCTCCAGTCCGAGCCGGATGGTGGCTTCGTAGGTGGAGGGTGGCTCGCCTCCTGTGATGTCAATGGGGTTACCTGCGGCACCGAACGGTGGGATGAAGCGCCGGAACGCCTCGTCCAGATCAGGCGGAATGTCCATCAAGGACAGTCCTGCCTCGACACAGGCGTCGGAGAGCAGGACACCCGAGCCTCCGGCGCCGGTGATGATGACGACGTTCTCGCCCTGGGGTGTAGGCAGCAACGGCAGGCCCCTGGCGTACTCGAGCATTTCGTTGAGGCCCGGTGCGCGCACCACGCCAGCCTGGCGAAGGATGTCGTCATAGACCTTGTCGTCCCCGGCGAGCGCGCCGGTGTGCGAGCTCGCGGCCCGTGCGCCAACCGCCGTGCGGCCGGCCTTGAGCACCACGACTGGCTTTTTCTTTGTGATCCGCTTGGCTGCGTCGACAAACGCCCTGCCGTCCTTGAGGTCCTCGAGGTGCATCGCGACGCACTGCGTGTTGTCGTCCTGCTCGAAGTAGGTCAGCAGGTCGTCCTCGTCCACGTCGGACTTGTTGCCGAGTCCGACGATCGCGGACACGCCCATCTTCGTTGTGCGACTGAAACCGAGGATAGCCATGCCGATGCCGCCGCTCTGCGAGGTGAGCGCGACGCCACCCTTGACGTCGTAGGGCGTGCAGAAGGTGGCGCACAGGTTCTGCGGCGTGTAGTAGTAGCCGTAGATGTTCGGTCCCAGCAGGCGGATACCGTGGCGCTGACCGATCGCGACGATCTCGTCCTGCAGCGCCTGGTTGCCGGTCTCGGCGAATCCGGAGGGGATGAGCACCGCGGCGGGTACGCCCTTCTCGCCACTTTCGGTCAGTGCGCTCGGCACGAACTTGGCGGGGATCGCGAAGACGGCGACGTCGACCTCCCCCGGAATCGCACCGACCGACGGGTACGCCTTGCGGCCGAGGATCTCGTCCGCCTTGGGGTTGATCGGGTAGATCTCGCCCGCATAGCCACCGTTGATCAGGTTCTTCATCACCGAGTTGCCTATCTTGCCCTCCTGGTCGGAGGCCCCGATCACGGCGACCGAACGCGGGTTCATCAGTCGGTTCATGACGCGGAGGATCTCGTCCCGCGAGGGCCGGACCGGTTCGGTGATCTCGCCGGTCTCGACCAGGATCCGGATGTCGGCGGCGCACGCGCCGTCCGACGTGGCGAACACCGGGTTCAGGTCGAACTCGCGAATCTCGGGAAAATCGGTGACCAGCGCGGACACCCGCCGGATCACGTCGGCCAGCCGGTCGATGTCCACCGGCTCCGCGCCGCGCGCACCGTGCAGCACTTCGGCAGCCTCAATGCTGTCCACCATGGATCTCGCCTCAGCTGAGTCCAGGGGAGCCAGGCGGAACGTGACGTCCTTGATCACCTCCACCAGCACACCACCGAGCCCGAATGCGACGACCTTGCCGAACGTCGGATCGGTGGTCGCGCCGATAATCACCTCGTGCCCACCGCCGAGCATCTGCTGGACCTGGACTCCGGCGATCGTCGCCGATTCGTTGTAGGCCTTGGCGTTGGCAATGATCTTGTCGAAAGCCTCTCGCGCCGCTCTTGCACCGACTACTCCCACGATGACTCCGCCGGCCTCGGTCTTGTGCAGGATGTCCGGGGAGACGATCTTGCAGGCGACCGGTTGGCCGATCTCCTCAGCAAGTGCCGCGGCCTCGTCGGCGGTGGTGGCCAGGCCCTCGCGTGGGGTCGGAATGCCGTAGGCGTCGGCGACGCGCTTGCCCTCGGGCGCGGTGAGCGCGCCCCGTCCCTCCGCGCGTACCATGTCCAGGATTCCCCGGACGGCAGCCTTGTCGATGGCGTCCATTCTTCAGATCACTCCATTCGCCTTGAGCGCGGCGAGCCGGCCGTCTTCCACACCCAGCTCGCCCACGTAGATCTCCTCGTTGTGCTCGCCAAGCAGCGGGGAGCGGTCGATGTCGACCGGTGAATCGGATAGCTTGATCGGGCAGCCGACCGTGGTGAATTCTCCGCGCTCTGGGTGGTTGACCCGCACGACCACTTCGTTGGCCGCCAGCGAGGGGTCCTCGATGATCTCCTTTGTGGACAGAATGGGGCCGCAGGGAATGTTGTTCTCGTTGAGCTTCGCCAGCACCTCCCACTTGTCGTAGCCGATACTCCATTCCTCGATCAGCTGGAACATCTTGTCCAGCTTGTCCAGCCGGGCCTCGGGGGTGCTCCATTCCGGATCGTCCGCGAGCTCCGGCCTGCCGATCAGCTTCGTGATGGGCTCCCAGCCGACCGGCTGGACGATGACGTAGATGTAGTCGTTGGGTCCACCGGGCTTGCACCTGACTGCCCAGCCAGGCTGGCCGCCACCGGATGCGTTGCCCGAACGGGGAACCTCGTCGCCGAACTCGTCGTTGGGGTACTCCTTGAGCGGGCCGTGGGCGAGCCGTTGCTGGTCCCGCAGCTTGACGCGGCACAGGTTGAGCACGGCGTGTTGCATGGCCACGGTGACACGCTGGCCGCGACCGGTGTGCTCGCGCTGGTACAGGGCCGCGAGTATGCCGGCGACTACGTGGATTCCCGTCCCGGAGTCACCGATCTGCGCACCGGTCGCCAGCGGCGGGCCGTCCTCGAATCCCGTTGTGCTCATCGAGCCGCCCATCGCCTGCGCGACGACTTCGTAGGCTTTGAAATGGGTGTACGGGCCCTCGCCGAAACCCTTGATCGACGCGTAGATCAGCCTCGGGTTGATCTCCCGCAGCTTGTCCCAGGTAAAACCCATCCTGTCGACAGCGCCGGGCCCGAAGTTCTCGGCCAGGATGTCGAAACGTGGCAGCATGTCGGTGAACAGTCCCTTGCCCTCGTCGCTCTTCATGTTGAGCGTGATGCTGCGCTTGTTGCAGTTGAGCATCGTGAAGTAGAGACTGTCCACATCGGGCAGATCGCGGAGCTGCTTGCGGGTGATGTCACCGCTCGGAGCTTCCAGCTTCACCACGTCCGCGCCCAGCCATGCCAGAATCTGCGTGCAGGACGGCCCGGACTGAACGTGGGTCATATCCAGGACACGAACACCCTCGAGTGCTTTCCCCATTGTCTTCAACGCCTCTCACTTGTACATGGTCTGGTTCATGGTTCCCGGCGCGTAGACCTCAGGGTCGACCCACACGTTGATCAGGGACGGCTTGCCGGACTCCCGGGCCCGTTGGAGCGCGGGGCGGATACCGGCGGGATCGCGAACCTCTTCGCCGTAGCCGCCCAGCATGCGGGCGAATTCGTCGTAGCGAACGTTGCCCAGGGTGTTGCCTACGCGGCCACGCGCCTCGCCATACTTCTGGATCTGGCCGTAGCGGATCTGGTTCATCGACGAGTTGTTCCCGACGATGCCGACGAACGGAAGGTTGAACCGCACGAGCGTCTCGAAGTCCCAGCCGGTGAGGCTGAATGCCCCGTCCCCGAACAAGCAGACGATTTCCTTGTCCGGCCGCGCGTATTTCGCCGCCAAGACAAAGGGAACACCGACGCCGAGTGTCCCCAGTGGACCCGGATCCATCCAGTGGCCCGGGGATTTCGGTTGCACCACCTGGCCGGAGAAGGTGACGATGTCGCCGCCGTCGCCGATGTAGATGGAGTCCTCGGTGAGGAACTCGTTGATCTCGTGGACAAGGCGATACGGGTCGATCGGTGACGTATCGGACAGCTGCCGGGGGAGCCGTTTCTGGTAGGCCTGCGTCTCGACGCCATGCAGCTCCTCCAGCCATGCCTTGCGTCCGGTCGCACCGTTGTCGATTCGTCCGGACGCCGCCTGGGTCACCGAGGCCAGCACGAGGCCGGCGTCGCCCACGATGCCGAGGTCGACGTCGCGGTTCTTTCCGACTGTGCGGTAGTCGAGATCGATCTGCACCACCGTGGCTGTGCTGGACAGGCGCTTGCCGTATCCCATGCGGAAGTCGAACGGCGTGCCGACGATGATGATCAGGTCGGCATTCTGGAAGGCGTAGCGGCGTGCGAGCTGGAGGTGGTGCGGGTCGTTGGGGGCCAGCGTTCCGCGTCCCGACCCGTTCATGAAGGCCGGCACGTTGAGCGTTCGCGCGAATTCGACTGCCGCTTCGGTGGCTCGGCAGGTCCATACCTGGCTGCCGAGCAGTACGCAGGGCTTTTCCGCCTGGACGACCAGATCCGCCAGGCGTTCGATCGCTTCGGGGTCTCCGGCGCTGCGGGTGGAAGCGCGGTAGCCGCCGGATTTGGGGATGCGTGCGGCACTCAGGGCAACCTTGGCGTCTAGCACGTCGCGCGGAATCTCCAGAAAGGACGGCCCCGGTGCGCCGTGGTAGCACTCGCGGAAGGCCATGGACACCAGGTCTGCGGCCCGCTCTGTGGACGGCACAGTCGCGGCGAACTTCGTGATGGGGGTCATCATGTCGACGTGTGGCAGGTCTTGCAGTGAGCCCATCTTGTGCTGACTGAGCGCTCCCTGGCCGCCGATCAGCAGCATGGGGCTCTCCGCGCGAAGCGCGTTCGCCACGCCGGTGACCGCGTCGGTGGTGCCCGGGCCGGCGGTGACCACCGCACAGCCAGGCCTTCCGGTGATTCTGGCGTAACCATCTGCCGCGTGTGCCGCGACCTGCTCGTGCCGGACATCGATGACATCGATGCCCTCGTCGACGCAGCCGTCATAGATGTCGATGATGTGGCCTCCGCAGAGGGTGAAGATGACGTCGACGCCCTCTGCCTTGAGCGCCTTCGCCACCAGATGTCCGCCGGAGATCAACTGAGGTTCGCCGTTGGTCGCTGCCAGCGTGGTCGGCTGGCTGGCACTGTCCGGCTCTGTCCTGGCCATCTGCCCCATGTGGTCGTCATCTCCCTAAACGTAGTGGCTACCGCATACTGCATACTGTGTGCGCTTATCGTGTACCCCGGTCGACGATTTGTCCAGAGGTTGACGTCGGGCCGGTTGTCCTGACGAGCAACTAATCGCGCCAGTCGATCTGCTGCCAGCGCCTGGTCAGTGCGCCCAGTCGCTGCGCCGCCTCGGCAGGTGAGAGCCCACGTGCGACGGCTATTCCCACGAGGTAGACGGTGATGGGCGCCGCGGGCCTCGCCACGGCGTACCCCGCGTCGCGTGCCATGGCAAGGACGAACTCGCAGTCGAGTTCCTTCGCCTCAATGCCGAGGTCGGAGCACAGCGCCGAGGCCCATTCCTGCAGTTGGTTCATCAACCGTGCCTCCCGCCTTCGAACTCGTACCGTTGACATCAATGCGACATACTGTATGCTGCATACACTACCCTCGCAAGGGTTTCTCCAGACATCTACTCGAATGCGAGTACCGGGTCGGTACGAGAGCTGACGCAAGAACGTTCCGGGAAGGAGCCAACGTGAAAGTTGCTGTTCTCGGTGCCGGCGCCATCGGAGCGTATGTCGGCGCCGCCCTCCATCGCGCGGGTGTCGAAGTGCACCTCATCGCCCGGGGTCCGCACCTGCGGGCCATCCGGGAATCGGGTGTCCGGGTAGAGAGCCCACGAGGAGATTTCACGGCCACGCCCCATGCCACAGACGATCCGGCCGAGGTCGGTCCGGTCGACCACATCTTCCTTGGACTCAAGGCCAATCAATACGCGAGCGCGGGCCCGCTCATCGCGCCGATGCTCCAGGAGAACACCTCGCTCATCGCCGCGCAGAACGGCATCCCATGGTGGTACTTCCATGGATTGCCCGGCCAGTACGAGGGCAGGCGTATTGAGAGCATCGACCCGGGCGGTGCGGTGAGCGCGGTGCTGCCGCCTTCTCGGGCAATCGGCTGCGTCGTCTACGCGGCCACCGAGATCGCGGCACCCGGCGTGATCCGGCACGTGGAAGGAACGCGCCTGTCGATTGGCGAACCCGACGGCACGTTGTCGCAGCGCTGCCGGGAGTTCTCCGACGCGATGATCGCCGGAGGCCTGAAATGCCCTGTTGAGCTCGATCTGCGCCGTGATATCTGGATCAAGCTGATGGGCAACATCGCCTTCAACCCGATCAGCGCGCTCGCGAGGGCGACCATGGCCGCAATCTGTCGGCACCGCGACACCCGCGGGCTCGTCGTGCAGATGATGCAGGAGACAGTCGACGTCGCGGGGGCGCTTGGGGTGCACCCAGACGTGTCCATCGAGCGCAGACTGGCCGGTGCCGAGCGCACCGGTGAGCACAAGACATCCACTTTGCAGGACCTGGAGAAGGGCAAGCCCCTTGAACTGGACGCGATCCTCACTGCGGTGGTAGAGCTCGCCGAACTGGTCGGCATCGCCGTTCCCACCCTGCGTGTGGTCAACGCGCTCGCCGACCTGCTCAACGCGCACGTCGCCGCAACCCCGGCGCTCCCAGCACAGGAGCTTTCAACGCAGGGAGGCCCTCGATGACGCTTGCCCTCAAACCCGGGACCGGGTGGTCGGCCGTCTACGGTCGCGCCCAGGATGCTGCACCGGACGCCTTCCACGACGACCGGCTGCTCAACTTCTGGGGCGGTCGGTGGAGGCGGGAAGGCAGTCCGGTTCCCGCGGTCTCGCCGATCGACGGCACGGAGGTCGCTGGGCCACCCTTGTTGGACGCCGAGACCGCACCCCGTGCCGTGCGCGCCAGCCTCAACGAGCACCGGACGTGGTCGCTGGCGCCACTGTCGGAACGCAAGGCCCGTGTGGTCGCGGCCCTCGACGATCTCTCCGAGTATCGTGACCTGCTCGCCCTGTTGCTCGTGTGGGAGATCGGCAAGACGTGGCGGGCGGCCACCGCCGATGTGGATCGCTGTATCGACGGTGTGTACTGGTATGTGGAGGAAATCGACGGGATGCTTGCTGGGCGCGAACCATTGCCCGGGCCGGTCAGCAACATCGCAAGCTGGAATTACCCGATGAGCGTGCTGATGCACGCCATGCTGGTGCAGGCGCTCGCCGGGAACGCGGCCATCGCCAAAGCGCCCACGGACGGTGGCGTCAACTGTCTGACCCTGGCCACCGCTGTGGCCGCCCGGCATGGCCTGCCGCTCACGCTGTTCAGCGGTAGCGGTTGCGAGCTGTCGGCGGCGCTGGTGCGTTCGGACATGATCGGCTGTCTTTCCTTTGTCGGTGGCCGTGGCACGGGCGGCGCGGTCGCCGCCGGCCTCGTCGACTCGAACAAGCGGCACATGCTCGAGCAGGAAGGTCTCAACTCCTGGGGAGTGTGGGAGTACAGCGACTGGCCGAGTCTCGCCGGGCACATCCGCAAGGCATTCGAGTTCGGTAAGCAGCGGTGCACCGCTTACCCGCGCTATGTTGTGCAACGCTCGTTGTTCGACGAGTTCCTCGCGACGTATCTGCCCGCCGTCGGTGAGCTGAGCTTCGGGCACCCGCTTGCGGTCGCCGCACCGGAGGATCCGTTGCCGGAGCTGGACTTCGGACCACTCATCAACGACGCCAAGGCGAAAGAACTTCAGGACACGGTCGACGACGCGATCGGCAGGGGCGGCGTGCCGATCTACCGCGGCAAGCTCGAGCACGGGCGCTTCATTCCCGGACAGCAAACGTCCGCGTATTTCGCCCCGGTGGCGATTCTGAATCCACCGCCATCGTCGCCGTTGCATCATGCCGAACCGTTCGGGCCGGTCGACACTATCGTGCTCGTCGACACCGAGGCGGAGTTCCTCGCCGCGATGAACGCCAGTAACGGCGCACTGGTTGCCTCGCTGGCGTGCGACGACGAGTCGACCGCGCAGCGACTTGCCACTGACCTGCAGGCGTTCAAGGTCGGCATCAATCGGCCGCGCTCACGAGGCGACTGCGATGAGGTGTTCGGTGGCAGGGGAGCGTCGTGGCGGGGCGCGTTCGTCGGCGGCGAGCTGCTGGTGCAGGCCGTGACACTCGGGCCGCGCGGCGAGCGGCTCTACGGCAACTTCCCCTCGTACACCCTGTACCCGCCGACGTCATGAACTAGTTCATGACTCGCAAGCTGGAAGGCAGCCATCATGCGTTTGAGGATCTCCACCGCCGCGGGCGGCCGTCATTCGAGGCATGGTGGCTCCTGGTCGTCGCGTGGGTTCATCTGTCGACAGATGAACCGGCTCGGCGAACGGCCACCAGAACGCCACCACGCAAAACCCCGCCGCCCTGGCGGCAGCCGGACTGGGTGGTGGTGAAGCACCGGTACTCCGGTTTCGCCTATACTCCGCTGCAGCTCGCATTGCAGTCCAAGGGCTGCGACACCGTCATGCTGACCGGCGTCACCACCGACATGTGCGTGCGGTCCACCGCGACGGACGCGCTGCACTCGGATTTCATCCTGTACTGGTCACCGACGCCGAACAGGGTTCCGTAGCCGAATCCGCCTCGTGCTCGGCGACGGTGCAGCGCCAACGCCAACAGCGTGAACGACAACGGCGCCAGCCACCACAGCTGACGCGGTGGGGACGCGACGCAGAGCGGGACGCTGCCTGCGACCACCGACGGCAGCCGATCCACGTCATGTCCTTTGGTACCCGGAGCCGGCGACGCCGCTCGGGCACGGACCGTCGCGGCAGCTCCGCACCAGGCAACGTCACTGTCGCGAAACCCACGGACCAACCCCTTCCCGTGCCGCGGTCTTCAGGCGAAGGCGGGCACCGCAATGCTGGCGAGAAGCACGAGCACGCAGGTAGCCATCGTCACCGCGCGCCCCCGTGATGTGCGAGAGTCGGCGCGGAGGGTGAACAGCAGCTGCCGGAAGAAGGTGTAGGCGGCCAGCGCGCCGGCAAAGATCGCACCCGCGATCGGGGGCTGGACCGCGAGAACGAGCACCAGCGCGAGCACACCGAGCGCCAACGAGACTGCCGCTTCGATCAACTGGACCGGGACTCGGCGAATGGCAACTCGTCGGTCGGATGACCACAGGCCCCACCGCGAACCGGTGGGACGCCCCGCGCAGCAGCCGGTGAGAAAACACCCAGGCCGGCCGATAGCCATGCCGAGGAACAGTCCAGGAGTCGTCACATCCAGGAGCAACCCCACGGGCAGCCGGAGTGTGGCTACCGCAATCGCAGTGACGCCGAACGCGACGATGAGGAACCCTTGGATGCATGCGCCCGCGGCAAGGAACTCGCGGGGATGCTTCCGATGCAGGACAAGGTAGTACGCCTTCCCGCCCGCGAAACCCAGGACGCTCGCGGTCAGGGACACCACGAGCACCGGCAGGACCTCGACTCCGGCGCGCCCGAGCAGCATGGCCTGCAGCACCAGCGCCACCACGAAACCGAGACCTACCAAGGCGGGCCACGCAGCCAGCCGAACCGCAGGCCCTTGCGCCAGGAGGGCCAGGTGGGTTCTCGTGGTCATGACCCGTCGAGGCAACCGCGCGGAGGACGCGGCGGCGGCACGCCCACCGGCTGCGGGTGCACCGTGCTCGATGGGTACCGCGGTGATTCGCCATTCTCCGGCGTTGATTCCCTGCACCCTGGTGGTGATCGCGACCCGGCCACTGCCGCCGGCGATTCCGGTAACCCGTTCGATTCGCTCGAAACGGTCACGCCCCTCGGCCTTCCCCTTGACACCGCTGCGGTTGCCGGTGAAATGAATCGCGACCGAGTACGGCGCGGCGGCGGTCGCGGAATCGAACCAGTACGTGGCAGCGAGTCCCCGGGGCTCGACGTCCTCGACCAGGGCCGCGCATCCCCCGGCCGCACCCTGCACTTCCGTTTTCAGGCCTGCCGAGGCGGGCTCGACCGGCTTGATCTCAGTGCTGGACAACCGCGTGCTTTTCGGGGGCGTGCTGACGGCGGTCCCCGTGCGAGCAGCGACGGTAGGCGTGGGCCGGCGTGCGAGCGCTGGCGGCACGGGACCCGGAGTATTTTGCTGCGATGCCCCCATCTCACGCGGTTCGGGACGAGACGGAACCGACCGAGCCTTCGCCGGCTTGCGCGCCGGTCGAGCCTTGGCGGCTTTTTTTCGCGTTTTCTTCCCCACTGCTGCGACCCTTCCGTACCCACGTTGCCGAAGAGCGACGGCCACGCGCACGTCCGAGGGCGTGGCGGGCTGTCACCCGCGCGTGGCGACCATCGACAGAAGACATACTATCCACAATAGTAGTAGATGGGATGGAGGACGGTAACGGCCGCATGGCCGTACTGACCACGGCGAGAAATCGCGTCAGCCGAGGGTGATGCGCAGGATCTTGTCGTCGCCGTCACGGGGTTGACCGCCGCCGTCACGGTTGCTGGTGGACAGCCACAGCGACCCGTCGTCGGCTTCTAACACGGTGCGAAGCCGTCCGAAGACGCTGGTGAAGAGCTCCGGGACTCGCCGACATCGCTGCCGCGAATCGGCCCTGCCACAGGCGTTCGCCCCGCAGGTTCGCCAGGTAGACGACGTCATCGACGATCGCGATGCCGGAGGGGGACGCTTCGGCGGGTCGCCATTGGAGTGAGATCCGGAGCCGACCATTCTGGAAGTCAACGTCGCGATGCGGTCGTCCTCCGCGGTGGAGTAGTACACCTACACCAGCGGGTCGGTGCCGAACCGTGGCGACACGGCAAGCCCGAGCAGCCCACCTTCCCCATCGGTTTCCACCCCAGGTACCCCGCCGACCCGCGTCACTGTCCCATCGGGGGCGACGCGCTGGATGCGCGCGGTGTCCCGCTCGGCGCCCGGCGCGCAGGTTGGCGGCCAGCTGATCGACCGGGACGTACATGGTGAACCTGGGCGCGCCGCCGTGGTCGGCGCGCCACTGGATGACACTGTCGGGTCCGACCAGGACGAAGTCGGCGGCCACCTTGCCCAGGAACCCTTCGACCTGGGAACGGTCATAACCCCGCTAGCGCTAGCGCCGGGGGAACGTCGTCGCGGCGATGTCGGGCAGCACGGGCATATCAGACTCCACGGTGGGTCGGGGCGGTGAGCGTGTCGATCCGCTCGGTCTCGCGCACGGGGATGAACGCTTCGGTGGGCATCGACGGGCGGCGGCGGTCGCGGAACCGCAGCAGGCGCAGCGAGTTGCTCACCACGCTGACCGAGGAGAACCCCATCGCCGCCCCGGCGAAGATCGGGTTGAGCAGCCCGAGTGCGGCCAGCGGGATCAGCGCCACGTTGTAGCCGAACGCCCAGCCCAGGTTCTGCACGATGGTGCGGTAGGTCCGCCGCGACAGCCGGATCGCGGTCGGCACCCCGGCCAGGTCCCCGCGCATCAACGTCAGGTCACTGGACTCGATGGCCACATCGGTGCCCGTCCCGATGGCGATACCCAGATCGGCCTGCACCAGCGCGGGGGCGTCGTTGATCCCGTCGCCGACCATCGCGACCCGCTCACCGGCCTGCTGGACCCGCGCCACCTCGGACTGCTTGTCCGCGGGCAGCACCTCGGCCAGCACCGTGTCGATACCGACCTGATCGGCGATGGCCTGCGCGGTGCGGGCGTTGTCACCGGTGATCATCGCGACCTTCAGGCCCATCCGGTGCAACTCGGCCAAGATGTCCGCGGCACCCTCCTTGAGGGTGTCGGCCACCGCGAGCACGCCCCGGACCTGGCCCTCCCAGCCGGCGAACACCGCGGTGCGGCCCTGCGACTCCAGCCGCTCACCCACCCGCGCCAGCTCATCAGGCAGTACGAGCCCGGCCTCGGCGGCCAGCTTGCGCCGGCCCACCCACATCGTGACACCCTCGACGTCGGCGCGCACCCCGTGCCCGGCTACGGACTCGAAGCCCTTCACGGCGGGCAGTGGGCCGCTCGCATCGAGGGCAGCCGCCGCGATGGCCTGCCCGATCGGGTGCTCGCTGTCGGCCTCCACCGCGCCGGCCCGGCGCAACAGCTCACCCGCGTCGGTACCGGCCCCGACCTCGGTGTCGGTCAGCGACATCTGCCCTTTGGTCAGGGTGCCGGTCTTGTCGAACACCACCGTGGTGATCTTCCGGGTGCGCTCCAACACCTCCAGACCCTTGATCAGGATGCCCAGGGAGGCGCCCCGCCCGGTGCCGACCATGATCGCCACCGGGGTGGCCAGGCCGATCGCACACGGACACGCCACGATCAACACCGCCACCGCGGCGATCAGCCCGGCGACCGGGTCCCCGGCCAGCAGCCACCACGCGGTGAACGTGGCCAGCGCGATCGCGATGACCGTCGGCACGAAGATCGCCGAGATCCGATCGGCGAGGCGCTGGGCCTGGCCCTTGCCGGACTGGGCCGCCGACACCAACGACACGATCTGCGCCAGCGCGGTATCCGCGCCGACCGCGGTGGCCCGCACCGTGAGCACCCCGCTGGTGTTCACCGCCGCCCCGGCCACCGTGGATCCGATCGTCTTGTCCACCGGGACCGACTCGCCGGTCAGCATCGACTCGTCCACCGCGCTGGCCCCGTCGACGACCTCCCCGTCGGCGGGAACCTTCTCCCCCGGCCGGATCCGCATCAGATCTCCGACCCCGACCTCCTCGATCGGCACCATCACCTCGACGCCGTCGCGCAGCACCCGGGCTTCCTTCGCGCCCAGCTCCAGCAGCGCCCGGATCGCCTTGCCGGCGCGGCGCTTGGCCCGGATCTCGAAGTACCGGCCCAACGCCAGGAACGCGATCAGTAGCGCCGCGGTCTCGAAGTACAGCTCGTGGCTGCCGCGCAGCAGCTCTACCAGCGAGAAGACGAACGCCGTGAGCGTGCCGATGGCGATCAACGTGTCCATGTTCGCGGTGAGCCGCCGCGCCCGTTTCGCCGCGCCCCACAGGAACGGCCAGCCCGCGTAGAATTGCGCCGGGGTGGCCAACGCGAGTTGCGCCCACGGCGCCCACGCCATGTCCCGCACAACCGGCCCGAACGCCAGATACATCGTGGCCAGCCCCAACGGCCACGCGATGATCACCCGACGCAACCAGGCGCTCTGCGCGGCGGCCTCCTCGGCGTCCACGTCATCTACGTCATCCAGTTGTGCGGTGGCGGGCGGCGCGGTGGCCACCGGCGCCTCGGTGGTGGTCTTGGCGCCCCGCAGATCCAGTCGATACCCGATCTTGTCGGCCGCCGCGACCAACTCCTCGGCCTGCGCCGGCTGCGCGGTCAGCACGACTCGGGCCGTCGCGGTGGCGTAGTTCACCTCGGCCTGCTCCACGCCCGGCTGCTTGCCCAACGTCCGCTGCACCCGTGCTGCGCACGAAGCGCACGTCATACCCCGCACCGCGAACTCCAGCGTCGCGGCCGGCGTGTCCGTCGTTGTCGTCATGCTCCACTCCCCGTCGCGGCCGCCGGCCCAGTTTCGACCACGGCTCGATCAGGACCTTCTACGCCCTGCTCCGACACCGGGGCGGCCCGGAACACGTGCTTGTCGAACTTCAACGTCTCCATCAGCTCGTCCACGATCTCCGCGGTCCGCCCCTCCTGCATCGCCTTCGCCACGCAGGTCTCCAGGTGCCGGCGCAGCATGAGCCGGCTGGCGCCCTCCAGCAGCCCTTGGACCGCCGAGAGCTG
>JBOHER010000432.1:0-15039 GCA_050701115.1 Haloechinothrix sp.
CCAAAGCTCCCTTCATGCCACTTGAGCGCCGCCCACCTGCGCTCAGTCGTCGTCCTGACCGGGCGTCGTCTTGGACACCTGCATCAGGAACTCGATGTTGGTCTTGCTCTTGCGGAGCCGGTCGAGCAGCAGGTCGATGGCCTGCTGCGAGTCCAGCGCGTGCAGGACCCGGTGCAGCTTGACCGTCACGGCGTGCTCGTCCGGCGAGAGCAGCAGCTCTTCCTTACGGGTACCCGACGGGTTGACGTCGACCGCGGGGAACACCCTGCGCTCGGCGATCTTGCGGTCCAGCTTCAGCTCCGCGTTACCGGTGCCCTTGAACTCCTCGAAGATGACCGTGTCCATGGTGGAACCGGTCTCGACCATCGCGGTGGCGAAGATGGTCAGGGAGCCGCCGTTCTCGATGTTGCGGGCCGCGCCGAGGAACCGCTTGGGCGGATACAGCGCGGTGGAGTCCACACCACCGGAAAGGATCCGGCCGGAAGCCGGTGCCGCGAGGTTGTACGCGCGGCCGAGGCGGGTGATCGAGTCGAGCAGCACGACCACGTCGTGACCCATCTCGACCAGGCGCTTGGCCCGTTCGATGGACAGCTCGGCGATCGTGGTGTGATCGGCGGGCGGCCGGTCGAAGGTGGAGGCGATGACCTCGCCCTTCACCGAACGCTGCATGTCGGTGACTTCTTCGGGACGCTCGTCGACGAGAACCACCATCAGCCAGCATTCCGGGTTGTTGGTGGCGATCGCGTTGGCGAGATCCTGCAGGATCGTGGTCTTACCCGCCTTTGGCGGTGACACGATCAGCGCACGCTGGCCCTTACCGACCGGCATGATCAGGTCGATCACCCGGGTGGTCAGCTTGTGCGACTCGGTCTCCAGGCGCAGCCGCTCGTTGGGATACAGCGGAGTCATCTTGGTGAACTCCGGCCGGTTCTTGGCCTTGTCCGGCTCGAGGCCGTTGATGCTGTCCACCCTGACCAGCGGGTTGAACTTCTGGCGCTGCTGCTCACCCTCGCGCGGCTGGCGCACCACACCGGTGATCGCGTCACCGCGGCGCAGGCCGAACTTCCGCACCAACGACAGCGAGACGTAGACGTCGTTCGGGCCCGACAGGTAACCGGAGGTACGCACGAAGGCGTAGTTGTCCAAGACATCGAGGATGCCCGCCACCGGCAGCAGGACGTCGTCCTCGCGGATCTCGGTATCCGGCGCACCACCCTCGCTGCGGCCACCACGGCGCCTGCGGTCCCGGGACCGCCGGTTCCGCCTGCCGCCGCGGTCCTCGTCATCGTCCTGGCCGCCGCGGCCGCCGCCCTGCTGGCGGTTACCGCCGTCACCACGGTTGCCGCGCTGCTCACCGCGGCCCTGGTCACCGTCACCGCGGCCGCCCTGCTCGCGAGGACCCTGGTCGGAGCCCTGATCGTCGCGCTGGCCCTGGCTTTCCGGGCTACCGGCCGCCCGTGCCGCGCCCCGCCTGCGGCGTCCGCCATCCCTACGACCGCCGTCGCCGGCCTGGCCGGACTCCTCGGTGCCCTGCACTCGCGCGCTGCCACCGTCCGCGGAGCCTGCCGGCTCCTGTGCGGCCCGCGCGGGAGCTTGCTGCTCCTCCTTCGCCGGTGGCTCGGACAGGGTCCGGGTCGCCTCGGCCGGGGTGTCACCGCCGTTGGCAGGTGCGTCGTCGCCTGCCTGAGCCGCGCGGCGCTTCGACTTGCCCTGACGTTCGCGAATGGCCGCGATCAGGTCACCCTTACGCATACCCGAGGTGTCGGAGATACCCATTTCACCTGCGAGTTCACGCAGTTCGGCTATGACCATGCCGGACAGTCCACCGGCACGGCGCTTCGGCGCCCCGGCGTTGCCATCGGTCTGAGTGCTGCCATTGGCCTGCGGTGCGGTGTCCACCGTCACGTTCTCGCTCCCCGATACTGCTGATTGAGTTTCCGCGTCGCCGCGTAAAAGATCGGTGTTGCTCACACAAGTCCTTCCTGACCGATCCCCGCCCCTGCGTGGATCAGCGCCAGGCGCCACCCGCTGCTGAGTGCGAGACGGCGCATTGCCCCCTGTGCGAGCGGATCCGGCAGGGATTGTGTAATCACTGCGGCAGGGCCGCCGGCACGGGATCTGCGGGCTCCAAGGTGGAGCACGCCAAATCGGCCACCGCGCCGACCGGGTACCCACCTCTGCCACCCCTACCCTGGTTTGGGTGGGAGACGCCTGAAGCGATAGATGCGCTCCGGGAAGAAACCCGGAGACAACACCGGGTGCGGAATGCGCACGGTGATCGAACGCCCTTGAGCCTAGACGCCACACGTTACGCGTGCAACAACCACCCCCCGAAATCAGAGAGGGTTATTCCTACGGCGTGGTGACCCGCACCCCGGAGAGGTCGATCGGTAGTTCGCTGACGCTGAAACCGGTGCTGTCCACATCGGCGGGCAGGGTCCCGTCGGTAGTGAGCACCAGCACGGTCGGCCCGGCGCCCGACACGGTCGCCGCGATCCCGCGCTCCCGCAGGTCCGCGATCAGGCGCGTGGTGGCCGGATAGGCCGGGGCGCGGTAACCCTGGTGCAGCCGGTCCTCGGTGCCCGGCAGGAGCAACCCCGGGTCGCGGGTCAGCGCGTGCAGGCCCAATGCCGCCCGTCCGGCGGAGAATGCCGCATCCGCGTGCGGGATCCGCTTGGGGAGCAGGCCCCTGGTGGCTTCGGTGGAGGAACGCTGCTCAGGCACCGCGACCAGCGGCCGGATACCCGGGTGCGGGTCCATCCGCACTGCCCGCCAGGCCTGCGCAGCGTTCTCGTCATGCCAAGCGAGCACAATCCCGCCGAGCAGGCTGGCCGCCGCGTTGTCGGCGTGACCTTCGAACTCGGCTGCCAGCCCCAGCGCAGCGGCGTCGATGTCCTTGCCCGCCAACGCATATCCGGCCGCGATGCCCGCGACCACTGCGGCCGCGGACGAGCCGAGACCGCGGGCGTGCGGAATCGTGTTGTGGCAGCGCAGATGCAACCCGCTCGGGCGCACACCGAGGTGCAGGCAGGCACGGTGCACGGCACGCACGACCAAGTGCGTCTCGTCGGTGGGCAGACCGGACACGTCTCCGGCACCGGCATCGATGACCTCGACCACAAGGCCGGTGTCCATCGGGCTGACCTCGACGAGGTCATACAGCCCGAGTGCCATGCCCAGCGCGTCGAAGCCCGGCCCGAGATTGGCGGTGGACGCGGGCACCCTGACGCGGAACCCGGTCACGGGAGCTCCAGCGCCACCGCCACCGCATCGGGGTCGACCGGCAACGGCTCGACCTCGACATTGCCCTCCAGCGCCGTGCCGGGATCCTTCAGCCCATGGCCGGTGACGGTGCAGACCACCAACGATCCGCGCGGAATCCGACCATCCGCCGCGGTGATCAGCAGGCCCGCCACGCTGGTCGCGGACGCGGGCTCGACGAACACCCCTTCCTTGGCGGCGAGCAACCGGTAGGCCGCCAGGATCTGCTCGTCGGTCGCCGCCTCGAACAGGCCACCCGATGAGTTCTTCGCGTGCACAGCGGAATCCCAGGAAGCCGGGCTGCCCACCCGGATAGCCGTGGCGATCGTGTCGGGGTCGGCGACCGGCTTGCCGTGCACCAGCGGGGCGGCACCTGCCGCCTGGAAACCGAACATCCGCGGCGTGGAGTCCACGACCCCGTCGGCCGCGTACTCCGAATAGCCCGCCCAGTACGCGGTGATGTTGCCTGCGTTGCCGACCGGCAGGCAGTGGATATCGGGGGCCCGGGTCAGTACGTCGCAGATCTCCCACGCGGCCGTCTTCTGGCCGACCAGGCGCACCGGGTTGACCGAGTTGACCAGGGTGACCGGGTGGTCTGCCGCTGTTTTGCGCGCCAGTTCCAGGCAGTCGTCGAAGTTGCCGTCGACCTGCAGGATCCTGGCCCCGTGCAGGACGGCCTGGGCGAGCTTGCCCATCGCGATCTTGCCCTCGGGTACCAGGACCGCGCAGATCAGGCCTGCCCGCGCGGCATAGGCGGCCGCCGAGGCCGAGGTATTTCCGGTGGACGCACAGATGACCGCGCGCAGCCCGCTCGCGAGGGCGTGCGTGATCGCCACGGTCATTCCGCGGTCCTTGAACGAACCGGTCGGGTTCGCACCCTCAACCTTGAGGTACACCTCGCAACCGGTCAGTTCGGACAGATGCGGAGCGGCCACCAGCGGCGTGTTGCCCTCGCCGAGCGTGATCACCTTGGCGCCGCCCGGAATCGGGATCCGCGCCGAGTACGCGTTGATGATCCCCGGCCAACCAGGCACAACCCCAGCCTTCACGTATCTTCGCCTTCCACCCGCATCACGCTGATCACTTCACGTACCACGTCGAGCTTGGAGATGTCGTCCACAGTGGCCTGCAACGCGGAGTCCGGTGCGGCATGCGTGACGACCACCAGGCTCGCTGTCGAGTTCTGGTCCCGCTGTCGCACGGCCGCGATGCTCACATTGTGATCGGCGAACACCAGCGCGACCTGCGCGAGCACGCCCGGCTTGTCGGCCACATCCAGGCTGATGTGATACCGGGTCGGGGTTTTGCCCATCGGCCGGATCGGCAACGCGGCATGCGCTGATTCGCGCGGTCCACGGCCACCGACCACCCGGTTGCGGGCCACCGCGACCAGATCACCGAGCACCGCGCTCGCGGTCGGCGACCCCCCCGCACCCTGGCCGAAGAACATCAGCTCACCCGCTGCGTCCGCCTCGACGTATACCGCGTTGAACGCTCCGCCGACACCGGCAAGTTGGTGCGAGAGCGGAATCATCGCCGGATGCACCCTGGCCGAGACCGATTCGGACCCGTCGGCATCCACCACGCGCTCGCAGATGGCCAGCAGTTTGACGGTCCGGCCGAGGACCTTGGCTGCCTCGATGTCGGACGCGCCGACCGCCGAGATACCCTCGCGGTACACGTCACCGGCGGTGACCCGGGTGTGGAAGGCCAGCGAGGCAAGGATGGCCGCCTTGGACGCGGCGTCGTAGCCGTCGACGTCGGCCGTCGGGTCGGCCTCGGCATAACCGAGCCTGCTCGCCTCTTCGAGGGTTTCCGCGTAGCTGGAGCCGGTGGAGTCCATGGCGGAGAGGATGTAGTTGGTCGTGCCGTTGACGATGCCCATCACCTTGGTGATCCGATCGCCCGCCAGCGATTCGCGCAGCGGTCGCAGCAACGGGATCGCGCCTGCGACGGCAGCCTCGAAGTACAGGTCCGCGCCTGCGGCATCGGCCGCCTCGGACAGCTCGGCTGAGTACTCGGCCAACAGCGCTTTGTTCGCGGTGACAACGGATTTGCCTGAGCGCAGCGCGGTCAGCAGCCAGGTTCGCACCGGTTCGATGCCGCCGATCAACTCGACTACGACGTCGACGTCGTCCCGTTCGACCAAGCTCGCCGCGTCCGAGGTGAGCAGCTCAGCAGGCAGTTCGGGGTGCTTGTCCGGCCTGCGCACCGCGATTCCGGCGAGTTCGACCGGAGCACCCGCGCGGGCCGAGAGTTCGCCTGCCTGCTCGGTCAGCAACCGAGCGACTTCACCGCCGACCGTGCCGCAGCCGAGCAGGGCAACTCGCACCGGCCGAGCACCGGGTCGGCCCTCCTCGAGCACGTCCGTTGTGGACACCTCGTGGTCGGCCATCACGACACCTCCAAGCGCATCAAGTCCTCGATCGTCTCCCGTCGCAGCAAGGGCCTGGCGCTGCCGTTGCGTACGGCGACCACAGCCGGGCGCGGCTGGCGGTTGTAGCCGCTGGCCATCGAGTAGCAGTACGCGCCGGTAGCCGCGACCGCGATCAGATCCCCGGGAGCCAGGTTGTCCGGCAGCCAGCAATCGCGCACCACGACGTCGCCGGACTCGCAGTGCTTGCCGACGACACGGCACAGGGTCGCACCGACGGTGTCGTTTCCGTCGTCGCTCGACCGGGATACCAGCCTGCAGTCATACACCGCGTCGTAGAGCGCGGTGCGTATGTTGTCGCTCATCCCGCCGTCGACGCTGACGTAGCGCCGGACCGCGCCGTCGCCGAGTGACACATCCTTGATCGTGCCGACCTCGTACAGGGTGACCGTGCCTGGACCGGCGATGGCTCGGCCCGGCTCACCGGCGATCTTGGGCATCGGCAGCCCGGCGAAGTCGCACTCCTTGCGGACCATCTCCCTGATCTGGGTGACCATCTGCGCGGGCGGCGGCGGATTGTCCTTGTCGGTGTAGGAGATACCGAACCCGCCACCGAGGTCCACAATGGACAGCTGATCGGCCAGCTCCTGGCCGTGTTCCTTGCACAGCTCGGCAATCAGCCCGATCACCCTGCGCGCGGCTACCTCGAAACCGTCCGCGTCGAAGATCTGCGAACCGATGTGACTGTGCAGGCCGACCAGCTCGAGTGAGGACGCGGTCAGCACCCTCCGGACCGCCTCAGCGGCATCTCCGGACGCGAGGGAGAAGCCGAACTTCTGATCCTCGTGCGCGGTCGCGATGAACTCGTGGGTGTGCGCCTCGACGCCGACGGTGACCCGCACCAGAACCTGCTGCACCACGCCGCGGTCCTCGGCCACCTTGGCCAGCCTGGCGATCTCCAGGTAGGAGTCGAGCACCACGGTCCCGACACCCGCGTCGACCGCGGCTTCCAGTTCGGCAACGGACTTGTTGTTGCCGTGGAAGGTGATCCGCTCGGCGGGGAAGTCAACCTGCATGGCGATCGCCAGCTCTCCCCCGCTGCACACGTCCAGGCTGAGGCCCTGCGCTTCCACCCAGCGAGCGATGTCCTTGCTCAGGAACGCCTTGGACGCGTAGTGCACAAGCGTGGGGTCCTCGAATGCCTCGGCGTACTCCGCGCAGCGTGACTTGAAATCACCCTCGTCGACCACGAACAGCGGGGTGCCGTAGGTCTGCGCCAGCTCGCGCACGTCGACACCGGCGATCCGCACGACGCCGTCCGGCGCGCGGTAGGTGTTGCGTGGCCAGACCTTCGGGTACAGGCGGTCCAGCTCGTCCGATGTGGACGGAGGGAACCCTGAGGTGTCGGCATGCGGGTGAACCTCGGCGTGCCGTGGGCCCGCGGGGTGAGCGCACATCTTCTCTTACATCCGTTCCGGGGCGGAAACGCCCAGCAGTCCAAGGCCGTTGGCGAGAACCTGCCGGGCCGCCACACAGAGGGCAAGCCGGGCGATGGTCAGACCGGTGGCCCCTTCGTCGCCCTGCGGCAGGACTCGCGCGGCGTCATAGAACTTGTGGTACGCACTGGCGAGTTCCTCGAGGTACCGGGTGACGCGATGCGGTTCCCGCAGTTCGGCCGCGCGAGCGACCACCTTGGGGAACTCGCCAATCGTACGGATCAAGTCGCCTTCCCTCGGGTGGGTCAGCAGGCCGAAGTCGACCTCGTCGTTCGCCGGAGTGGCCAAACCCAGGTCCGCGGCGTTGCGCTGCAACGAAGCGAGCCGCGCGTGCGCGTACTGCACATAGAACACCGGGTTTTCGTTGGTGTGCTTGCGAAGCAGGTCCAGATCGATGTCCACGCCCGAGCCGGGCGAGTACCGGGTGAGCTCGTACCGGGCGGCATCGACGCCGACCGCCTCGACCAGATCCTCCATGGTGATCACGGTGCCCGCCCGCTTGCTCATCCGGACCGGCTTGCCGTCGCTGACCAGGTTGACCATCTGGCCGATGAGCACCTCCACCACGTCCGGGTCGTCGCCGAGCGCGGCGGCGGCCGCCTTCAGGCGCCCGATGTATCCGTGGTGATCGGCGCCGAGCATGTACAGACAGAGGTCGGAGCCACGTTCGCGCTTGTCCTTCAGGTAGGCGATGTCGGCCGCGATGTAGGCCGGTGCGCCGTCACTCTTGATGACGACCCGATCCTTGTCGTCACCGAAGTCCGTCGAGCGCAGCCACCAGGCACCGTCGGCGAAGTAGACGGCGTCAGACGTCTTGAGCTGTTCGAGCACCGCCGCGACAGCGCCCGAGGAGTGCAGCGAGTCCTCGTGGAAGTACACGTCGAACTCGGTGCCGAACTCGTGCAGGCTGCGCTTGATCTCGGTGAACATCAGCTCGACGCCGATCCGCCGGAACGTCTCGTCACGCTCGGCATCGGGCAGGGTCAGAGCGCTCGGCTCGGCGCGCAGCACCTCGGCGGCGATGTCGGAGACGTAGCCACCGGCGTAGCCGTCCTCCGGGGCAGGCTCGCCGTTGGCCGCCGCGACCAAGGACTTAACGAACCGGTCGATCTGGACTCCCGCGTCATTGAAGTAGTACTCGCGGGTGACCTTCGCGCCCTGCGCCGCGAGCACCCGGCCGAGCGCGTCACCCACGGCCGCCCAGCGAGTACCGCCGAGGTGGATCGGCCCGGTGGGGTTGGCCGAGACGAACTCCAGGTTGATCGAGCGGCCGGACAGCGCGTCGCCGGTCCCGTAGCTCGCACCCACGGCAAGGACCTGGCGCACCAGCTCGCCCTGGGCATCGGCGGCCAGCCGGAGGTTGAGGAAGCCGGGCCCGGCCACCTCGACGGACGCCAGCCCCTCGGCCGCGGAAAGCTCGGTTGCCAGCGCTTCGGCCAGCTCACGCGGGGCCATGCCCACCCTCTTGGCCACCTGCAACGCCAGGTTGGTGGCATAGTCGCCGTGCTCGGGGTTGCGGGGACGCTCGATGGTCACCCGCACCGGGAGCACATCGGTGTCAAGGCCACGCGCCGCGAGTACCGCGGCAGTGGTCGATCGGACCAGGTCAGCGAGCGCAGCGGGAGTCACCAAGCGAGTGTATGTGGCGTGGTCCACGGCGCCGCGCCCGCCCACGGGCGTGCGTGACGCCCGCGACGAAGCTGATCACCATGCGAGCAAGCCGATAGCCCTCACGGTGATCAGACACCACCTCTCTACACTGGCCGGGTAATCCACATCTGGGCTCGGCGCGTGCGTATCCCGCGTGCGTGCGGCGAGGACGAGACGAGGTCGGCGCAACACGATGGCCAAGGGAACGCGGAACAAGAGCAACCGAGCCAGCGGCGTCCAAGCCGCCCGCGCCAGTGTGGTGAGCAAGAAGCAGATCCCGTGGGGCACGATCATCTCGGTGGTCGCCATCCTCGCACTCGCGGGCGTCGTGTTCGGCTACTACCTGGTGGCATCGGCGCCCAAGCGTGAGCAGGCGGCACGCGAAGAGGTGGCCGCCGAGCAGTTCACCCCCTCGGCCAAGAACCCCGATCCGTCGAAGGCCATCGATGGGGTCGTGATCGAGCAGTACCGGGGATCGGCACACGTGCCGCCGACCGAACGAGTGGCCTACGACCAGAGCCCACCGTTCGGTGGCCCGCACGACGGATTCTGGGCAGCGTGCACCGGCATCGTGTACCCGGATGCCGTGCGCTCGGAGAACGTGGTGCACTCCCTCGAACACGGCGCGGTCTGGATCGCTTACGACCCGGAGCGGATCAGCGGTGCGGAACTGGACCTGCTCAAGGTGCGGGTCGAGGGCAAGCCCTTCATGGTCATGTCCCCCTACCCCGGCCTGGACCAGCCGATCTCGCTGCAGTCGTGGGGCCACCAGCTCAAGCTGGAGAGCGCGTCGGACGAGCGGATCGACCAGTTCATCGTCGCACTGCGGCGTAACCAGAACGTATTCCCGGAGCCGCGCGCCACCTGTGACGCCCTCGGGCCCGGCGCGTTCGACCCGGACAACCCGCCGCCGTTCGACCCGACCCCGCCGGGCAGGGACGCCAAGCCGATGGACTACCAGGGCAACCCGAACGCCACCCCGCCGGACGGCAGCTGATCGGAGCTGACAGGTGGTCGAGACAGCGGAGGATCAGCAGGCCGAGGCGACCTCGGAGTCACCCCGGCAGGGGGACGGCATGCCGACCTGGGCGCGGGCGTTGATCTTCGGTGCCGCTGCGCTCACCATGCTGCTGATCGGGGCGACCGTCGGCCTGCTGATCGGCCGTTTGGGTGGCGTCGACCAGGCGGCTGGCCCGACACCTGGCCCGGCGGATGTCGGCTTCTCCCAGGACATGTCGGTGCATCACCTGCAAGCGGTGACCATGGGCAACTGGGTGCGTGATCACAGCACCGATCCCGCGGTGCGGCAGCTGGGTTTCGACATCGCGAGCACCCAGCTCGGCCAGGCGGGGCAGATGCAGGGCTGGCTCACGCTCTGGGAGGAGCCCGAGCAGGCCACCGGCCCCATGATGAGCTGGATGTCTGGGCACAGCGGGCATAGCGAAGTGCCGTCGTCTCCCGGGGCTGCCATGCCGGGCATGGCGACCAACGACGAACTGGCCAAGCTGCGCTCGCTGTCCGGCGAGCGATTGGATGTGTACTTCCTGCAGCTCACACTCCGCCACCACATGGGCGGCGTGGCCATGGCGGAGTACGCGGTCGAGCATGCCCGGATTCCGGCTGTACGGCGGCTTGCCGAGAGCATGCTCGAGTCACAGGGCGCGGAGATGGCCATCATGCGGGGAATGCTCGCCGATCGTGGGGCGCAGCCACTGCGCTGAAAGACGCTATGGGTGCACTGGCACCACGTCACCAGGTGAGCTCGACGCAACGCTGCGCCGACTCGCGGGGCTCGACCTGCAGCGTGGCGTGCTCGATGCGGTAATCGGCGGCCAGCAGGTGCTGGGCTGCACGCAGCACTTCCGCACCGTCCACCCCTGCGCGCACCGCGAGGTGCGCCGATGCCACCTCCATGCCGGAGGTCAGGGTCCAGATGTGCAGGTCGTGCACGTCGGCGACACCGGGTATGGCCTCGAGCCTGCTGGCGACCTCGTCCACATCGATGCGTTCGGGAGCGTGCTGGAACAGGATCCGGAGCGAGCGCCGCGCCAGCGTGACCGCCCGGGGCAGCACGAATACGGCGATCGCGACGCCGATGATCGGGTCGGCATACCGCCAGCCGGTGAGGAGCGTGATCGCCCCGCTGATGAGCACGCCGACCGAGCCGATCATGTCCGCGAGCACTTCGAGGTAGGCGCCGCGCAGGTTCAAGCTTTCCCTGGCACCCTGGCGCAACAGCAGGAACGCGACCACGTTGGCGATCAGGCCGGCGAGCCCGGTCACCATCACCAGCAGGCCAGGAACCTCGGGCGGATCACTGAGCCTGCTGACGGCTTCGTACAGAACGTAGCCGGCCACACCGAACAACAGCACGGCATTGATCAATGCGGAGAAGACCTCACCGCGGTACATCCCGAAGGTGCGCGTCGAGGTCGGGCCACTGCGCTGCGCGAGCACGATGGCCACCAATGCCATGCCGACGCCGAATACGTCGGTGAGCATGTGCGCGGCATCGGAGATCAGCGCCAGCGATCCGGTGATGAAACCGACCACGAACTCCAGCACCATGAAGCCCGCGCCGATGACGAAGGCCGCGGCGAGCCGCGTGACATAACGGCCGGAAGCGCTGGCGGGCGCGACGGCGGCGCCATGCTGGTGTGCCATGTTCGACCTCCTCGTGGGCGACAGGCACAACATATAGCGACATGCGCATGTATTCAAGAACCCCGCGTGGATGTGTCCCGGCTCTCATGGCGCGGCACGCTTGCGCAACTCCGCGGCCAGTACGGTCGGTCCGCTACGACAAGGGGTACACCCAAGAGTCCGCGCGGATCGATGCGCTAGGCTTGCCCAGCATCGCAAGCGTGCAAACAGCTGCGATGGGCCCTCGTAGCTCAGGGGATAGAGCACTGCCCTCCGGAGGCAGGTGTCGCAGGTTCGAATCCTGCCGAGGGCGCCGTTCCAGGCAATGTGCGAACCTTTCCGCAGGTGCTGTTGTCGGCGGCCTGTGCCGGGTCGGGCTGGGTGGGGGTGTCCCAGTCGTCGGTTGGGAGTTTGAAGGTTGGCTTCGCTTTGTGTCGTCCGGTGATGTCGACGCGGTGGACGAAGGCTTGGGTGACGGCGCGGAGGTCGTCGGGGGTGCCGTGGTCGATGACGTGCTGGATGTAGTTGCGTGCGGCTTGGAGCATGTCGAGCCCGGGGGCCGCGGGAGCGGAGGCCTCGTCGAGCAGGAGCCCGAGTTCGTCTCGCCTGCCTTGCAGGTCCGCCAGCTTGGCGGCGAGCTTGTCGACGCGGTGGGAGCAGGCCGATTCGGGCATGGTCCCGTTCTCGAAGGCGGTGAGGTAGCGCTCGATGGCCTCCTCGGTCTTGGCGAGCTGGCTTTCGACTGCGGCGAGTTCCTCGCTGAGTTCGCGGCGTTGCTGGTCGAGCTCGGCGTGGGCGGCGGCGACACCGGTGTCGATGAGGTCGTTGCGGGTGAGGGTGTGCAGGAGGGAGCGCAGCACGCCGTCTTCGAGTTGGTCGGCAGGCAGCCGTTCGGCGGCGCAGGTTTCCGGTCCGTAGCGGTGGCGAGAGAAGCAGGTGTAGTACCGGTACCGGTAGCGGTTGCCGTTAGCGGCGGTGCCGAGGTAGCGCTTGCCGCAGTGCTGGCAGAACAGCAGCCCCGCGAGCAGGTAATCGGAGCGAGGGGCGGCGCGGTGGTTGTGCTCGTCGCCGCGGGCGATGAGGAGTTGCTGGGCGGCGTCGAACAGATCCTGGTCGATGATGGCGGGGTGGTGTTGTTCGGCCTTGTGCCATTTGTCGCGGTACCAGATCTCGCCGAGGTAGACCCGGTTGCGCAGCACGGTGAGCACGGCGTCGGAGGACCAGGGCTTGCCGGATTTGGTGCGGTGGCCGTCCGCGGTGAGCTTGCGAGCGAGCGCCTTCGCGCCGCCGCGCTCGTGGACGTAGGTGGTGAAGATGCGCCGCACGACGACGGCCTCGTCCTCGATGACGGTGAGGTAGCTGGTGTCGCGGTCTAGTTCGTAGCCGTGTGGCCGGTAGCCGCCGCACCATTGGCCGCGGGCGGCTTTGCGTTCCATGCCGTTGATGACGCGGTCGATGATGGTGGCTCGTTCGAACTCGGCGAACACGGCCAGCATCTGCACCATCATCCGGCCGGCGGGCGTGGCGGTGTCGAAGGGTTCGGTGGCGGAGCGGAACGCTACGCCGACGTCGTCGAGTTTGGCGAGGATCTCCGACAGGCTCCGGATGGATCGGGAGAGTCGGTCGACGCGGTAGACCAGCAGCACGTCGAACCTGCCCGCGGCGGCGGCGTTGAGGGCGCGTTTGAGGGCGGGGCGGTCGGTGGTGGCGCCGGAGGCTTGGTCGATGAAGGCGGGGCAGGCCAGTTCCCAGTTGTCCTGGGAGTCGATGTAGGCGCCGAGCTTGAGCTCTTGCGCCTCCAGGGAGAACGGCTGGAGCAGCTCGTCGGTGGAGATCCGTAGGTAGATTGCCACCCGCAGGCGGGCGCCCGAGAACGCGAGCGCCGTGGCGTGCTGCGGCTGGCGCGTTTGTCGTCGGCGGGGGCGGCGGGCTGCTCTGTTCGAGGTGTGGCCTCTGGGGGCGGTCGGGCTGGTGGGCGCGGGGGTCATGGCGTCGTCCCTTGTCCGTCCTTTTTCGTCGCCGGCGGGTGCTCGGCAAGCAGGAAGTCAGCTCGACTCGGAGTCGGAGGTCAAGCCCCCGCCCTGGTCCTTCCGCCGGTGTTCGGGCCGCTGGTCATGGTGTTGGCGGCGACGTTCGGCGGCGAGGAAGTCCTCGTCGGCGAGCATCGCGGCGAACAGCCGGGCGAGCGCGGTGTCAGCGGCCTTGCGTTCGTCCGGAGTCATGGCGCGCAACTGTGGCGGCTCGATGTCGATCCGCCGTCCCCTGTAGGGCCGCCGCGCGTCAGCGTTCGACATCGCGTGGTGGCTGGTGCGGTGCGGCGACCTGATTGCGGCTGGCCAGGTTGCGCGCGGAACTCCAGCGGCGGTTGTGGGCGGCCTTGAAGATGGTGGCGTCGATAAGGGCGGGGTGGCTGGGCCCGATGGACCAGACCCAGTGCCGAATCGGCTGGGCGTGGCCGCCCCGGGTTCGTTCCCACACGGTGTATCCGGTGTATGTCGGGTTCTGCAGGATTCCCGCGACAACGCGGCGCGACCATGGCCGCGGCTGGCCGTGGGCGTGGTTGATTGGCGTCGGGTACGTGTTGGGGTCGGCGGCGAGCCGCCTGGCGATCGCCGTCGGCGTGAGCCGGTCGTGCAGGTACCAGTGATAGATCGCGGCGACGACGGGGGCGCGCTGTTCGTCGACGGACAGCAGGTGACGGGTGCGGAGCCGGCCGTGGTGGTCTCGGACTCGCCTGGTGAGGCGCCGATAGCCGTAGGGCAGGCGCGACGGTCCTGCTCGTCCAGTGCTTCGGTGCTGCCGCTGAGGATCGAGCGGTTGGTCTCCTCGGGCGTCCTGTTCGTCCACCGCGATGGGTCCCTGACACATGATGGATGATTGCCGGCTACCAGACCCGCTGGATCCCGACCAGCGTCTTGAAAGCCTCGTCAGCCGTGGCCAGCGGGAGGGACTCGGTCATGCACTGGGCGGCGATCATCCGATCGAAAGGGTCGCGGTGGAGCCACTCCATCGATCCGGCCAGCAGGCTATGTTCATCGGTGATCGGGATGCTTTCCACGGCTAGCCGACTGAGGTGCCGCTTGTAGGCACTGACCAGCACACTCGCTGCTGGCAGTTTGCCGAGACGTTGCTTGGTCGCGATCTCCCACGCCGAGGCCGCAGAAACGAATAGTTCGGTGCGGCGCTCCGTCACCGTCTCCCGTACGGTCTTCGACAGCTTCGCGGGGTTGGTCAGCATCCACAGGAGCACATGCGTGTCGAGCATGAGCCGCGCGGGCGTCACGACTCCCACGCCGCGATCTCGTCCTCGGGGAGTGGGTCGAAGAAGGAGTCCGGAAAGTCGTACGGAACGAAACCAAGTTCCCTCTCGGGTGGCTTCCGCACGGGAATGAGCCGGGCGACGGGAGTGTCCCCGCGGGCGATGACAACCTCCTCGCCCCGCTCGACGTCAGCCAGGATTGCAGACAACTGCGTCTTGGCTTCTTGTACCTTCACCGTCCGAACCACAGCATCGACACTACTTGGTCAACCTTGGTTGGTCAACGTTAGTTCAGGATGCATCGAGATCGCGTTTGAGGACCTCGCTGCGCGGTGAACGCGCTACGAGGCCCACCC
>JBOHER010000433.1:0-5974 GCA_050701115.1 Haloechinothrix sp.
AAGCTGCGCCGCACCCTCATCGCAGCCCGAATAACGGGCGTTGGCGCAGCTCAACCAGACCCCCACAAATACCGCGACTACGCCCTGGCCTGCGCCGCCACCGCCGCATAACTGCGAAACTCAAGCGTAGTTCCGCTCGACGAAAACTCCCCATACATTGGCGAACTTCTCACCAGGGAAGAAGAAGCCGCGAGGGTCAGCCGCCGGCTCGGGGACGAACTGGGCCACCTTGCGCGGCTCCGCGGCATTCGTGATGTCGAGGATCACGACACCCTCGGCGTACCAGGAGAAGTAGGCCAGGTTGCCGCGGACCTTCGGGTCGTGCACGGTGAAGAAACCCGGTCCCGGTGTGGCGCGGGTGCTGGGCAGTTCGAATGTCGACAACTGCACCGGATTGTTGCCCTCTTCGTGCGCCGCGAACGTGGTGCGGCCAACGAACTCCGGGCTGGCCGGGTCGGTGGCGTCGATGCCGGATCCCGAGCTCCTTCCATGCGCCCCACTCGCCCACCTTCACCGGTTGTGCAGGAGCGGACACGGCCAACACCACTCCGCAACGGGTGGCGGCGCAGCCGGGACCAGCAGCCGACCACACCACCGAGGATCTCGCCCAGAATCCGCAGGAAGTCGGGGCTGGAGTCGAGGTCGTCGCGGCCGAATAGCGTCTCGTACGCCAGCAGGCTCATGATGCTGATCGTGAGCAGGCAGACCAGGAACCGGGTGCGGGTGCCCCGCATATCGAAGGAGATCGTATGACTGACTGGACGATCGATCGCGTAGTGACCGAGCTGCTCGACCGCGAGGCACACCGTCGAGACGGCGGACGGATCACCGACGAATGGCCCGGACTGGACCTGGCCACCGCCTACCAGGTGCAGGACGCGCTGGTGCGGCGCCGGGTCGAATCCGGGGAGACGGTAGTCGGAGTCAAGCTGGGCTTGACCTCACGGGCCAAGCAGGAACGAATGGGCATCGATTCCCCGCTCACCGCGTGGCTGACCGACGCGATGGCGTTACCTGTGGGTGAACCGATTCCCCTCGACGCGCTGATCCATCCGCGGGTCGAACCCGAGATCGTCTTCGTCATGCGCGAGCGGCTGACCGGACCCGGCGTGACCGCCGCGACCGCCTTGGCGGCGGTCGAAAGCGTGCACGCCGGATTCGAAGTGATCGACAGCCGTTACACCGATTTCAGCTTCGCCCTGCCCGATGTGGTGGCCGACAATGCCTCGTCGTCGCGGTTCGTCGTTGGCGGCAAGGCGCTGCCGCCGGACGGACTCGACCTCGAACTGGAGGCATGCCTGGTCGGTATCGACGGGGAGACCGTCGCTTCCGCCACCGGCGCGGCCGTGCAGGGCCACCCCGCCGAGGCACTCGCGCTCGCGGCCAATGACCTGTGCAACCGGGGCATCGCCATCGAAGCCGGCTGGATCGTGCTCACCGGTGGGCTCACCGATGCCTTGTTCGTGGAACCCGGCCGGGAGATCACGGCCGAGTTCACCCACCTCGGGTCGTTGCGCGTGATCGGAGTCTGACATGAATGACCAGCGTCGAGGACAGGAGAAACCCGATGGGTGAACGACTCCCCGTCTCGCCACCACGCGCCCCTCGCACCTTACGATGGCGCCGCGACGATCTCGTCGATCAGTGCGGCCAGCCCGGCAGGCCGGCTCAGCATCGGTAGGTGCCCGCTCACCAGATCATGCACACGAGCATCCGGCAGCGAGCGGATCATCCGATCCCGCACCGCATCAGCGATGCTGCGGTCATCCCGCAGCCGGACGTAGTGCAGCGGCATTCCGGGCGGAAAGGTCGCACTGGACACCGGATCGAGCAGCAAGCCAGGCGCCTCCGCCACCCGTCGCTCGAGGAACCACGCGGTGGTCTCGGCATCCAGGTCGTTGCACAGGGTTTTGCGGTTCTCCGCCGCCGGGGAGAGCAGGCCCGCTGGACGCAGCGCGTACAGCCCGCGCAAGAACAGCCGCTGCGGCAGCGGAAGCAGGTCCACCCAGGACTTCCCCTCCTGAGGGACCGTCGCACCCACCAGGACAACCGCCGCCGCTCGCCCCCCGAGCAACTCGGCAAGCGCTGGCACGAGTACTCCGCTGAACGAATGAGCGACCAGCACCACCCGCTCGACGTCCCACTCCAGGACGTCATCGGCAACGGAGCGGACCGCATCGGCCAACCTGACCGAGCGTCGATCCGCTGGACGCGAACCCCGGCCAGGGAGATCGACCGCGAGCGCGGGCGAGCCAAGCTCGGCGCGCACCCGCTCCCATAACCAGGAGCCCAGTTCGGATCCGTGAATCAGCACGGACCCCGTCTCGGTGTTCGACATCCAGCCCTCCGTTGTCCGCGTTTCGTGACGAGGCAAGATTGCCATCGCACACCGACAACGTGGTGTGGCACCGCTGATTCGCCGCAGGCGGAGACTATGGGTTCTGCGATGCGCTCATCGGCGCGGGTGTGAGGTACATGCGTGCCCGAAGATCAGCATCGATGCGCTGGAGGTGTAACGGATGGATCGGTAACCGGCGCTCATTTTCCTTACGTGAACCCGATATGACACCGAGGCTGAGATGATTCATGTCAGCGCTTGCCGCGGCGCACACCGGCACGGGAGCTGGCGGAGAAGGCGGCCGCGTTCGATCTCTTGGCGGGCGTACGAGCCGTTGTTCCTGCGCGCCGTGCCGAGTGGGACATCGTCGGAGCCTGAGCCGGTGGTGCGACGAACGACCGCTCTCCGGGCGCGAGTTCGGTGAGCAGCGGGTGGCCGGGACGCAGCCGCGTGGTGGTCGGCCTGATGTCCGCCTTGCGGGTCAGGTTGCGCACCTCCCCGACCTGGTCATCGGTCATGAGCGTGACCACCGTGCCCTGCGCGCCTGCGCGGGCGGTACGGCCCGAGCGGTGTAGGTAGGCCTTATGTTCCAGCGGAGGGTCGGCGTGAATCACGCGGGCTATGTCGTCGACATGGATACCGCGGGCGGCGATGTCCGTCGCCACCAGGGTTCTCGCGGTGCCTTCTGAGAACGCCAGCAGGTTGCGGGTCCGGGCGTTCTGGGCCAGGTTGCCATGCAACTCGACGGCAGGGACACCTGCGGAGACCAGCTGCCGGGTCAGCGTCTTGGCCCGGCGTTTGGTCCGGGTGAACACGAGCGTGCGACCAGGCGCGGCGGCGAGGTCGACCAGGACGGCGAGCCGGGCGTCGTGCTGTACATGCAGCACGTGGTGTGACATCTCGGCGACCGGAGACTGTGCCGAGTCGACGCTGTGACTGACGGGGTTGGTGAGGAATCGCCGTACCAGTACGTCGACGGCGGCATCGAGGGTGGCTGAGAACAGCAGCCGCTGACCCTCGGGCGGAGTCTGGTCGAGCAGCTTCCGGACGGCGGGCAGGAAGCCGAGGTCTGCCATGTGGTCGGCCTCGTCCAGCACGGTGACCTCGACGGCGTCGAGATGCGCGTGGCCGGTAGCGATGTGATCGGCGAGCCTGCCAGGGCATGCCACCAGTACGTCGACGCCTGCCCGCAGGCCATGGATCTGGGGGGACGGGCTGACCCCGCCGAAGACGGTCAACGTCCGCAGGGACAGCGCGTCGGCCAGCGGGGCCATCGACGCCTCGATCTGGGTGACGAGTTCGCGGGTAGGCGCCAGGATCAGCGCACGGGGGCGGCCTGGCCGTCGCGGCTTCGCGCCGGCAGCCAGCCTGGCCAGCACCGGGAGCACGAATGCGTAGGTCTTGCCCGACCCGGTTCGGCCGCGGCCAAGCACATCGCGTCCGGCCAGCGAATGGGGCAATGTGGCGGCCTGGATGGGGAACGGCGTTGTGACGCCGCAGGCGGCGAGCGCCGCGGCGAGCGGGGGCGGCACGCCGAGGTCATGGAAGGTGAGGTCTACTGAAGTGTCTGAAGTGGACGAGGGTGTGATGCGGGGGCGGCGAGCCGCCATGAATTCTCCGAACGTGGAAGGGTCGTCCTGCCCGGCGCGGAGCCAGCCGCGGCGCGTGGTGGTCGACATGAGACGCGACCCGAGGCAGAACTGAACGGGCCGCGTCACTTACTGTACGCGACCCGGTCGACAGCCCACTCGCCGGGCCTACCATCGAGATGTGAGCCGGTCCGATGGTCTGGTGACACTGTTCCTGTGCGGCGACGTCATGCCCGGTCGCGGCATCGACCAGATCCTGCCCCACCCCGGCGATCCTGAGCTGCGCGAGGACTTTCTGCGTGACGCCCGCCACTACGTTGATCTCGCCGAAGCGGCCAACGGCCCGATCCCACGGCCAGTCGGCTTCGCCTGGCCGTGGGGCGACACGCTGCGCATACTCGACCAGCAGGCGCCGGACGCGCGCGTGATCAACCTGGAAACGAGCGTCACCAGTTGCGGCGATTTCGCGCCGGGTAAGGCCGTGCACTACCGGATGAGTCCCGCCAACGCACGGTCACTGTCCGCGGGCCGACCAGACCTCTGCGTGCTCGCCAACAACCATGTTCTCGACTTCGGTCACCGCGGGCTCGAAGAGACGCTCCAGACCTTGTCCGACGTCGGCCTGTCCTGGGTGGGTGCTGGAGGCGATGCGGTCGAGGCGTCCCGGCCTGCGACGGTTGAGCTGCCATCGGGCGGCCGAGTTGTGGTGCTGGCATGCGGATCCTCCTCCAGCGGCATTCCCGCGGACTGGGCCGCTGCGCGCGATCGGCCCGGGGTCAACCTGATCCCTGACCTCTCCGACCGCACCGCGGACGTGATCACCGATCGACTGAACGCGGTGCACCGGCCCGGTGATCTACTGGTGGTGTCTGTCCATTGGGGATCGAACTGGGGATACGACGTAGCACCGCACCAAGTTCACTTCGCCCACCGGCTCGTCGACTCCGGCGTGGACATCGTGCATGGACACTCCTCACATCATCCCCGACCGATCGAGGTCTACGGTGGTCGGCTGATCCTTTACGGTTGTGGGGACTTCATCGATGACTACGAAGGAATCCGCGGCCGTGAGCGGTTCCGCGATGACCTGCGGCTGCTGTACTTCCCGTCCCTCGAGCCCGGTAGCGGAAGTTTGACCACGCTGCGGATGGTGGTCATGCAAGCGCGCCAGATGCGGCTCTGCCCGGCATCGGAAGCGGACGTGCACTGGCTGCGGAAGCTGTTGACGCGGATCAGTAGGCCGTTCGGTACCAGGATTGAGCTCGATCGTCATCAGCTGCTCACCGTCCGCCTCCCGGAGTAGTCGATCCGGTGGGTGTGGAGACAGCCTGACCAGGCGGGAAGGGCCGACCAGTCGGTATGCTGACCGCATGACTCGCGCATCAGCACGTCGCCAACCGGCCAAGGTGGCGACCACTCGCCCCAAGCGCCCGGTTGACGTGCCTACCCGGCTGGTCGAGGTGGCAACCGAGCTCTTCGCCAAGCATGGCTTCGAGAGCACCTCGGTGCAGTCGATCGTGGAGGCCGCCGGCGTCACCAAGGGCGCGATGTACCACCACTTCGAGTCCAAGGACGACCTGCTGTACGAGATCTATGCGCGGGTGCTGCGCATGCAGACCACGCAACTGGCGAAGTTCGCCGACGCAGACCTGCCGGTCGCCGAACGGCTGCACGCCGCAGCTGCCGACGTCGTCGAAACCACGATCGCCAACCTGGACGACACGGTGATCTTCTTTCGCTCGATGCACCAGCTGCATCCCGACCGGCAGAAGCAGGTCCGCGCCGAGCGCAGGCGTTACCACGAGCAGTTCCGCGCCCTGATCGAAGAAGGGCAGCAGGCCGGCGAGTTCCGCACGGACATCCCTGCCGATCTCGTCATCGACTACCACTTCGGGGCCGTGCACCACCTCGGTACCTGGTACCGCAAGCGCGGACCGTGGCGGGGCAAGGATGTCGGACGGTACTTCGCCGACATGCTGCTGGCGGCCCTACGCCCCTGAACGCCGAGCGCAGGCGAGCTGAAGGTGGCCTTTGGTGCGTATACGGC
>JBOHER010000434.1:0-13655 GCA_050701115.1 Haloechinothrix sp.
CGTGCGTTCCTTGGACTACTCGACCCGCAACACGCCCAACCGCCGCTCTACCTCGCGATTGTGATCTAATTCATCGTGCTCTACATCGTGCTGATCCTGGTGCTCGCAGCTCTCGGGTTGCTGATCACGGCACTGATCACGGCCAGCTCGACCTGGGCGTGGATCTCCATCGGTTTGTCCGTCGCGGCCGGACTCGTGCTGATCTTCGATTGGGTGCGCAGGCGACGCGCAGGTGCTCAGGCAGCGGAGGACGCCGAGCCCGCGAGCGAGACCACCGTGGTCGGCCAGTCGGAGCAGGGCGAACCAGCAGCGGCCGTGCCCGCCGGCGAGGAGCGAGCGGCGGCGGAGGCAGTGCCGGACAAACAGCCCGCAGCTGCCGACGAGGAGACCATGACCGTTCCGGCAGGACCACCCGACACTTCGGGTAGTCCTGCCGAGGACGACCTCGACTCGTTTCCCGCTGAGGAGGACACCGATGCGGCGGACTTGTTGATCGTCTGTGATCTGGACGACCAGGTGATCGTGGTCGACGAGTACCCCCGCTATCACTTGCTCGGATGTAGCTGGCTGGTCGACCGCGACACGATTCCGATCGCCATCGCCGAAGCACGCGAACTCGGCTTCACCCCATGCGCGATGTGCGGACCGGATGCGGTGCTGGCCGCCGGGCACCGCAACCGGGTAAGCAAGCTGCGCTGAAAGACGCTTTGGGTGCGTTGGATGCACTGAGAGCGTCATTCACTGCGTCGAACGCACTGAGAGCGTCTTTCACCCCTGGAACAATCCACTGGACAGGGGGCGTTAATCTAGGAGACCTAGGGAGATGAAGGCTGAGCGAGCATCGACCGAGCTCAAGCGAGGGAGGAGCGCATCTCAGCCAGGAATCGACCAGACCACACGGCAGTGATCCGGCTATCACCGGGGAGCCATCCGGAAGAACGGGTAGCGGCGTGTTTGTGGCTGCCTCACTAGAACCGGACGGGAGCGGCCCGTCACAGCCGCGCGATGAGAGGCGCGAGCCGGTATCGGCGCGGGCAAGCGGGGTGGTACCGCGGAGTGCAGGCCGAGTGGCCTGTACATCGTCCCCGGAGTGGGTTCCTTGGCTCGGCCGTGGGATCCGCGCACCAGAGACGAACCGCGAGGAGCACCCGTGCCATACCCCAAGGCGCACACCGGAGAAAACGGCAGCAGTGAGCAAGTGCCGTCGCAGCCATCGTTTCCCACGCTGGAAGAGGACGTGCTGGCCTACTGGCAGAGCGACGGCACCTTCCAGGCCAGCGTGCAGGCGCGCGAGGCGGGCGAGCGCGGCGGCAACGAGTACGTCTTCTACGATGGCCCGCCCTTCGCCAACGGTCTCCCGCACTACGGCCACCTGCTGACCGGCTTCGTCAAGGACGTGGTGCCGCGCTACCAGACCATGCGCGGTAAGCGGGTCGAGCGCCGGTTCGGCTGGGACTGCCACGGGCTGCCTGCCGAGGTCGAAGCCGAGAAGCAGCTGGGTATCTCACACAAGAACGAGATCGAGGCGATGGGCGTCGCCAAGTTCAACGAGGCCTGCCGCACCTCGGTGCTGGCTTACACCGGGGAGTGGCAGAGCTATGTGACCCGGCAGGCCCGTTGGGTCGACTTCGACAACGACTACAAGACGCTCGACCTCGACTACATGGAAAGCGTCATGTGGGCCTTCAAATCCCTGTGGGACAAGGGTTTGGTCTACGAAGGCTTCCGCGTGCTGTGGTACTGCTGGCGCTGCGAGACGCCGCTGTCCAACACCGAGACAAAGATGGACGACGTCTACCGGGACCGCCAGGACCCGGCCGTGACGGTAGGCCTTCGGGTGAGCTCGCCCGTGTCGGAACTAGATGGTGCGCAGGCGCTGGTGTGGACCACGACGCCATGGACGCTGCCTGCCAACCTCGCCGCCGCGGTGCACCCCGACGTCGAGTACGTGGTCGTGCGCGCGAACGGCGAGCGCTATCTGCTCGCGGAGGCGAGGGTGGCCGCCTACGCCCGCGAACTGGGGGAGGACCCCGCGGTACTCGCCCGGTTCTCCGGTCAAGACCTGGTCGGCACCCGATACACGCCGGTCTTCGACTTCTTCGCGGGCCAGCAGGCTAACGCGCACCAGATCCTGCTCGCCGACTACGTCACCACCGAGGACGGCACCGGGATCGTGCACATCGCCCCCGCCTACGGTGAGGAGGACAAGGTCGTCACCGACGCCGCGGGCATCGAGGTGGTCACCCCGGTCGACTCCCGGGGCGAGTTCGGCCCCGAGGTGCCGCCGTACGAGGGCCAGCAGGTCTTTGACGCCAACAAGGCGATCATCCGCGACCTCAAGGCGTCCGGGGCGTTGCTGCGTCATGAGACCTATGACCACCCGTACCCGCACTGCTGGCGCTGCGACAACCCGCTGATCCAGCGCGCGGTGAGCTCGTGGTTCGTCGCGGTCACCAAGTTCCGGGACCGGATGGTCGAGCTCAACCAGAAGATCAACTGGGTGCCCGGCTACATCAAGGACGGTCAGTTCGGCCGCTGGCTGGAGAACGCCCGCGACTGGGGTATCTCGCGCAGCAGGTTCTGGGGTTCGCCGATTCCGGTGTGGGTCTCCGACGACCCCAACTATCCGCGGGTCGACGTGTACGGGTCGCTGGACGAGTTGGAGCGTGACTTCGGCGTGCGCCCGACCGACCTGCACCGCCCCTACGTGGACGAGCTGACCCGGCCCAATCCCGATGACCCGACCGGGCAGTCGACCATGCGCAGGGTGCCCGAGGTGCTCGACTGCTGGTTCGAGTCGGGTTCGATGCCGTTCGCCCAGGTGCACTACCCGTTCGACAGGTCTAATACGGGACACCCGCACCCGGGGCGAGACTGGTTCGAGCATCACTACCCGGGCGATTTCATCGTCGAGTACAACGGGCAGACCCGTGGCTGGTTCTACACTCTGCACGTGCTGGCCACCGCGCTTTTCGACCGGCCCGCGTTCCGCAACTGCGTGGTGCACGGCATCGTGCTCGGCGACGACGGGCAGAAGATGTCCAAGTCGCGCCAGAACTATCCGGATGTCACCGAGGTCTTCGCGCGTGATGGCGCGGACGCCATGCGGTGGTTCCTGATGGCCAGCCCGATCTTGCGCGGCGGCGACCTCATCGTCACTGAGCGGGGGATCCGCGATGCGGTCCGCCAGGCGGTGCTGCCGTTGTGGAACTCCTACTACTTCCTGGCGCTGTATGCCAACGCTGAGGGCATCGAGGGACAGACCCGCACCAACTCGCCGCACGTGCTCGACCGGTACATCCTGGCCAAGACCAACGAACTGGTCACCGACGTCGAGTCCCAAATGGACGCCTACGACCTCGCTGGTGCCTGCGCCACGGTACGTGAGTTCCTCGAGGTCCTCACCAACTGGTACGTGCGCCGTTCGCGCGAGCGGTTCTGGGCGGGCGACCGGGACGCGATCGACACCCTGCACACCGTGTTGGAGGTGACCTGCCGGGTGGCCGCGCCGCTACTGCCACTGACCACCGAGACGGTGTGGCGCGGCCTGACCGGGGGCCGTTCGGTGCACCTGACCGACTGGCCGCTGCTCGACGAACTGCCGAACGATTCGGCTCTGGTCAGCGCGATGGACCGGGTTCGGCAGGTGTGCTCGTCGGCGCTGGCGCTGCGCAAGGCCAACAGGCTGCGGGTGCGGCTGCCGCTGGCCACGCTGCTGGTGGCCGCTGAGGATGCCGATTGGCTTGCCGACTTCGTCGACATCATCCGCGACGAGGTGAACGTCAAGCAGGTGGAGCTCACCACCGACGTGGCCGCGCACGGCGGCTTCGAGGTGGCGGTGAACGCCCGGGTGGCGGGCCCTCGCCTCGGCAAGGACGTGCAGCAGGTGATCAAGGCGGTCAAGACCGGTGACTGGCACACCGCGCCGGGTGGCGCGGTGGTCGCCGCGGGCATCGAACTGCTCGACGGGGAGTTCGAGCGCAGGCTGGTCTCGAAAGACCCCGGGGCGGCTGCGGAGCTGCCCGCAAGCTCGGGACTCGTGCTGCTGGATACCGACGTCACCCCCCAGCTCGCCGCCGAGGGGCTCGCGCGTGACCTGATGCGCGTGGTGCAGCAGGCCCGCCGGGATGCCGGTCTTGATGTATCCGACCGGATCGCGCTGACCGTCGACGCGCCGGAGGAGGTGGTCGCGGCGGCGAAGCCGCACCAGGAGTTCATCGCGGGAGAGACGTTGGCGGACACGGTGGACTACGCCTCGCTCGACGACGGGTTCGCCGGTGCGGTCGGCGAGGGCATCCCCGTGACGGTGGCCGTCTCGAAGGCCTGACCGGAGGCCTGCACCGTGCGATTCCCGATCAGGGTCAAACCTGGGGCCAAGCGGGATGCGGTCGGTGGGCGTTGGGATGGCGCGCTCGGCGCGGCGTTGATCGTGGCCGTCGCGGCGCCCGCTGTGGACGGCAAGGCGAACCAGGCCGTGCGCACGGTGCTTGCGGCCGCCCTCAAGGTACGGCCGCGCGACCTCACCGTGGTGCATGGTGAGCGGGGCAGGGACAAGGTGATCGAGTTGGATCCCGCGCCCGCTGATGCCGCTGAGCGACTCGCCGCGCTGTACTAGGCCCCTGGGTGGCCGAGGCTGTTTGGCGCCATCTGCCGGCTCAGAAGGGTGGCGGGTTGGTTCTTCGGGGGTTCGGGTTGCCGGGCGGTGGGGTCGTTGAGGTAGAGGCCGCAGGGGCGTCGCCGGTGTCGCTCCCCAGGTCATGGGCATCGGTCCGGAGCCTGCCACCGACGTCGCCCTTCAGCGCACCGATCTGGCCTTGCACGACATCGACCTCGTCGAGCTCAACGAGGCGTTCGCGGCCCAGGCCCTCGCGGTGATGCGAGAGTGGAAGTTCGGCGCCGCCGACCTGGAACGGACGAACGTCCACGGCTCCGGTATCTCGCTCGGGCGAATGGTGTTGACCAGGCTCACGCCAAGCACCAACCTGAGCGGCTACCCGCCACACCGCCCGACGCCTCGCGGACAACTCAACTGAGTCAACGAAACCCCTGAAGCGTGAACCGTCCCGGGTTTCATGCCGCTTTGAACCGTCCCGGGTTTCGTGCACACCTTCATGATCTTGCGCGGCCGCCTACGTCTCCGGGACCGACACGCCAAGATCAACAGCTACGTCAGCAATCTCCTATCGCGCACCAACTCGTAAGCGCCGGCAGGCGTCGCCATGGCGTGCACCAGGTCGGAGCGACCTATGGGTGTTCCGTGGTCGATCCAGGTGCCGAGTCGTTCGCGGGAGAACAGTTCGTCGATGATCATGAAGGCGGCTCCCATCAGGCCGGCGCGGTCGCTCAGCGGCGAGCGGGCTATCCGGAGATCGCGGGTCGCGAGCGGTAGCGACCGCCGGTAGACCGTCTGGCGGATGGCGGCTAGTAGCAGATCGCCTGCTGCCGCGACGCCGCCGCCGATGATGATGAGCGCCGGGTTGTAGAAGTTCACGAGTGTTGCGAGCATCTCCCCGACGAGTCGACCGGAGTGGGTCAGCAGGTCGACGCTGACCGGATCGCCATGGGCGGCCGCGCGAGCGACGTCTCGCGCCTCGATCCGGTCCTTTTCCTTGAGCAGGTCGGCCAGATAACGGCTTCGTCCCTCGGCCGCCGCGGTCGCGCCGTCCCGCGCGAGCGCGGCTCCGCCGGCAAGTGCCTCCAAACAGCCGGTGTTGCCGCAGCGGCAGACGACCGTGGTGTCGTCGGCGACGGCGACATGCCCGACATCGCCTGCGCAGCCCTGATCCCCTCGGTGCAGCAGTCCTCGGGAGATCAGGCCGGCCCCTATGCCGGTGCCGATCTTGAGGTAGACGAGATCGTGTTCGCCGCGTGCCAGTCCGCCGCGGAGCTCGCCAAGCGCCATCAGGTTGACCTCGTTGTCCACCCACACCGGAACGTCGTATCGCGCGGCGAATCGGTCCCGGATCGGGTACCCGTCCCATCCGGGCATGATCGGCGGCGCGATGGGACGACCGGTCGCGAACTCGACCGGGCCAGGGACACCGATGCCTATCCCCCACACCGGCGGGTCGGTCGGTGACCGAGATGTGAGCAGCTGCTCGAAGAGCTCCTCCACGCGGCCGAGCGTCTCTTCAGGTCCCCGCGCGATGTTGCTGGGCTCCTCATCCTGTTCGAGCAGTGCTCCGGCCAGATCGGCCAGTCCCACGCTGATGCTTGTCGCGCCCAGTTCGGCGACCAGCACGTGCCCGGCGCTCGCCCTGAACTGTAGTTCGCGCGGCGCGCGGCCCCCGGTCGACGCACCCAGCGCTCCCTCTTCGAGCAGGCCGCAGTCGATCAACTGCGCGACTCGCTGCGTGATCACCGTTCTCCCCAGCCCGGAGCGTCGACCCAGCTCAGGTCGGGTTCGCGCGCCGCCGGACCGAACGAGGTCGAGCACCGTGACCAGCCCGTCCAGTTGCTCGGACGCCACCGCCGTCCCAGGGTCGACCTCCGCCATCGTCGGCCCCTTTCCTCCTCTGTCGACAGCTGTTCTGAGGTTAGCATGTTGCCTTCGGCATGTGGTGCACATTACGGTCACTGGAAACATCGGAAGTGCGGGGGTTCGGGCACTGGACGGCGAGGAGACGAAGGACGCCATGAGGATTATTGACCACAACGGAGAGCCGGTGCGGCACGGTCGGGCCTTTGCCAACGGCGTGCGGTTGCACTACCTGACCGCGGGCGAAGCCGAACCCGTCCTCCTCTTAAACGGCGTCCCGAAGACCTCGTACCACTGGCGGCACGTGATCCCGCTGCTCACGCCGCACTACCGAGTGGTGGTAACCGATATGCGGGGTCTCGGAGACTCCCAGCACACGGTGGACGGGTTCGACATGCGCAACGTCGCCGAGGACTTCGCCGAGCTCATGGCGGAGCTGGGTCACCAGCGTTACCGCGTCGTCGGCGAGGACTGGGGAGCGGCCGCTGCCTACCAGCTTGCCGCCGCCTGCCCCGAGCGGGTGCAACAGCTCGTCTACCAGGAGATGACCCTGCCCGGCTGCGGCTTGGAAGACTACTCGTTCTTCACCGCAGAGAATGTGCGTAGCTTTGTGTGGCTGTGGCACATCAACTTCTATGCGGTGCCCGAGTTCCCGGAACTCATGATCAGTGGCAAGGAGCGAGAGTACTTCTCCTACTTCATCAAACACGAGGCACATGACCCGACGGCGATCACTCCTGACACGATCGACGAGTACGTACGCTGCTATTCCTCGCCCGGTGGCATCCGCTGCATGTGCGATATATATCGAGCTACGTTGATTGACGGCGATCAGAACCGCGAGGCGGCGAAGTCGAAGCTGTCGATGCCGGTACTCGCTGTCGGCAGCGAGCACTTCATCGGTGCCGACAATGAACGGCAGATGCGCGAGGTCGCCGGGGATGTCCGCGGAGTTATCCTGCCCTGGGGTCATCAGCTGGCTGAGGAATCGCCAGCCGAGCTCGCCGGGCATTACTTGCGGTTCTTCGCTGGGGAGATGGCCGCATGAGCGTGTTCGCGATCCGGAACGGCAGACTCGTCGACCCCGATGGAAACCCATTTCTCACCCTTGGCGTCACCCATGTCGACGAGACCAACCTCAAGTGTCCCCGCAACATCGACGTCTGGCGGCGCAAGTACGGCTCCCGGGAGAGCTGGATCCGGGACGGAGTCGTCGCCGACTTACGCGACTGGGGCTTCAATACGCTGGGTTGGACACAGGAGTATGTCTGTGGCGGCTGGGGTGAGGCGCTGGACTGGTTCGGCGACCCGATCGACCTCGGGCATTCGACTCCATGGCCGGCCTCCGACCTTCGCGGCGCCGGTATACCCTACGTTGCCCAAATGAGAGCGCAGGAGATCGAAGACTGGAACGGCCACCCGGCGTTCCGGGAGATGGACGACGACTTCGATGGGTGGTGCGACTACCTAGCGCGGAGCGTCGCAGCGGAGCACGCCGAAGCGCGCGACCTGCTCGGCTACTTCCTCGTCGACATCCCAGCGTGGTTGCCACATGCCTCAGGCGCGGACTTTCCTGCCCTGCAAGATCTGGACCTGCCGCAGCGGGAGGCGAAACTGTACGACGTCGCGAGCCGCTACTACGAGAAGATCGTGACGGCGATCCGCCGCTACGACCCGGATCACCTGATCGTGGGCGACCGATACAACGGCAACAAAGGCATTCCAGAGCCCGTGCTGCCGGCGATGGCACCGTTCGTGGACGTGTTATCCGTCCAGTACTTCAACGAGCCTACGCCCGAATCCCGCACTGCGATGCGCGACGACCTCGCACGTTGGAGCGCGCAGTCAGGCGGCAAGCCGGTGGTCATCGCCGATATCGGCAACTGGACCCCGACCGAGCTCAACCCGCACCGTACCGGCCTCGAGAGCCACGCGGCTCGTGCGACGACTACGGCGCCGCGCTCGACGCCGTGCTCGGCGAGCCCTGGTTCGCTGGATGGCATTGGTGCGCCTACGTGGAGAACACAGGCCGCAGCTGGGGCCTCAAGGACCCTTGGGGCGAGCCGTACCGCGACCTCACTGACCCGATGACCGCGCATAACCGCCGCGCTGCTGCGGCTTACCGGAAGGACGTGTGACATGGGAAAGCTCGAAGGCAAGGTCGCTGTGATCACCGGGGGTGCTCGTGGCCAGGGGCGCGCGCACGCTGTTCGGCTGGCGGAGGAGGGCGCGGACATCGTCATTTGCGACATCGCAGCACCGGTCGCGTCCGTGCCCTATCCACTGGCCAAGCCGAGCGACCTCGACGAGACCGTGAAACTGGTCGAGGAGCGTGGCGGGCGTTGTGTGGCTCTCGTCGCCGACGTCCGCGACTCTACGCAGATGCGTGAGATGGCCGATGCGGCGATGGCCCAGTTCGGTCGGATCGACATCCTGCTTGCCAACGCCGGGATCCTCAGCCTCTCGGAGAGCACATGGCAACTCACCGACGAGCAGTGGGACGACATGATCGATATCAACCTCACCGGTGTCTTCAAAGCATGCAGGGCGGTTGTTCCGCACATGCTCGCCGCGGACAACGGCGGCTCGATCGTCATCACATCGTCGATCGCCGGGCTCAAGGGCGTGGCAGGGTGCACTCATTACACGGCTGCCAAGCACGGCATCGTCGGGCTGATGCGGACGTTGGCGCGTGAGCTGGCACCCCGCAGTATCCGGGTCAACACCGTTCACCCGACCGGAGTGGACAGCCCGATGTCCAACAACGAGTTCTTCGGTACTTGGCTTGAGGAGCATCAGGAGCTGGGCGACGCCATGCGAGGAAACATGATGCCTGTGGACGCGATGCCGATGGAAGATGTTTCAGCAGTCATCGCCTGGCTGGTGTCGGACGAGGCAAAGTGGATCACGGGGGCCGCGCTGCCGGTGGACGCTGGGTTCCTGCTCAAGTAACAGGTCATACGCCACCGACGATGTCCTCCGCGTTCGTAACGATCCACTCCATGAGCGGCACGAGGAGGGCGACGAGCTCGCGGCCGCGGTCGGACAGGCTGTAGTCGACCCGGGGCGGGATGACCGGCCGGGCGTCACGATGCACGAAGCCGTCACGTTCCAGGGTCCGCAGGGTCTGCGCGAGCATTTTCTCGCTGACCCCCTCAGCGCGGCGGCGTAGTTCGCTCCACCGCAGGGTCTCGTCCGACAGCGCGACGAGGACCAGTACGCCCCACTTGCTGGTCACATGGTCGAGGACGACCCTGCTCGGGCATGCGGCGGGAAACACCCGATCGGGAAATTGCTCCCACAGCGTCGTGACCTGCTGACTTACCCTCACACCAGTACCTTACCTGAAAGTGGGTACTTCCTGTGGGGAAGCTGCTGGGGCCATGTCTGGTTGAACTCGATGTCCCCACCGAAAGGAACCCCCATGTCCATCGTCATCACCGGTGCCACCGGCCACCTCGGTCGGCTCGTCGTCGAGAGCCTCCTTGAGCGAGGTGTTCTCGCGCGCGAGATCGTGGCCGCGGGTCGAAACACCGGCAAACTCAAGGATCTCGCCGACCGCGGCGTGCGGGTCCGCGCCATCGACTTCAACGCCCCGGCGACCCTGCGCGAAGCGTTCCACGGCGCCCAGAAGGTGCTGCTGGTCTCCGGCAGCGAGATCGGGCAGCGTACCCAGCAGCACCAGAACGTCATCGACGCGGCCAAGGACACCGGCATCGGCCTGCTCGCCTACACCAGCATCGCCAACGCCGATAGCACCACCATGCAGCTCGCTGACGAGCACAAAGCCACCGAGGCGGCTCTGCGCGCCTCCGAGATCCCGTTCGTGCTCTTGCGCAACGGTTGGTACATCGAGAACTACACCGACCAGATCGGCACGATCCTGCAGCACGGGGCCCTGCTCGGCAGTGCTGGACACGGTCGCGTCAGTGCGGCCACACGCGCCGACTACGCCGCAGCGGCGGCGGCCGCCGTGTTTGCCGACGGGCAGCAGGGTCAAGTCTATGAGCTTGGCGGAGACAAGGCGTTCACTCTCGCGGAGCTGGCGGAGGAGATCAGCGTCCACAGCGGTCGGGACATCGCCTACCGCGACCTGCCGGTGAATGAGTACACACAGGTGCTCATCGGCGCCGGACTGCCCGAGCCAGTCGCTGCGGTGTACGCCGACTCAGACCGCGGCATCGCCCACGGCGACCTGTTCGTCGACGGCGGCGACCTGAGCCTACTCATCGGCCGACCCACCACGTCGCTGCGTGATGCGGTGGTCGCCGCTCTGCGCTGAAATCCCCGCCACCTCGATGCGCTGAAGGCCCAGTGGCGTGCCGCCCCGAGGCCTCCAGCGCACAGACCAACCGAGATGAGGGGTCTGCCACCAGCGCACTACTTCCTGCGAATCGGTGCATACCATTTGTGCATCGTCTCTTGACTTCTGCATAAAACACGCATTAGTGTCCATGCCACATTCGGAAGAACTGACGAGCGAAGCGGATCTGCGCACCGGACGGCGAGGAGTGGGGTGTCAGGGGGTCGCTGACAACATGCCGGCCGCAAGGCTGTACGGGCCGGGGGACCGTCGAATGGTCCAGATCGGAAGCGAAGGATAGCCACGATGTCCACTTCATCCCGCCGGCGCCCGCTGCGCCTCCTCGTCGGCCTCCTCGCCGCCCTCTCGCTCGTCTTCACAGGCTGCGCGGTCGGCCCGGGCAGTGGCGAGGACAGCAATGGCAAGCCGGTCCTGAGGGCGATCTTCCTCCCCGCCACATGGGGGGAGGTCGTCAAGGACGAGCTGGCACCGCAATACGAACGCGAGACTGGCGTCAGGGTCGATGTTCAGCTGATCGGCCGGGACGCCATCCACGAGAAGATGGCGACGTTGTTCGCCTCGCAAGACGCAAGCTTCGACATCTTCAACGTCGACTACAACTGGATTCCGGAGTTCGGCCGCGCCGGACACCTGCTCGACCTCAGCGATCAGCTGACCGACGAGGACCGCAAGGACTTCTTTCCGCAGGCGCTGAGGGTGGCCACCTGGGACAACAAGCTGTATGGCGTCCCGCAGACCATCCACCCACACCTGCTATGGTACCGGAACGACCTATTCAGGGACCCCAAGACGCAGGCGGACTTCCGGCGTCAGACCGGCCGGGAGCTCGCGCCGCCGAAGACCATGGACGAGTGGCTTCAGATCACCGAGTTCTTCAACGGCCGCGAGTACGACGGACAGACAGTCAACGGATGGGCCGCGCAGGCGGCCAGGGGCTTCGGCAACGTGCACACCTGGCTCAGCTTCGTCTACAGCTACGGCGGTCAGCCGCTCACTGCCGACTTCGGCCAGTCCCAGCTGTCCTCGGAGCCGGTGAAGAAGGCGACCGCGCAGTGGGCCGAGATGATGAAGTACATGCCTCCGGGCGCGAACGACTTCACCTACGACGACGTCACCACCGCCGCCCAACAGGGCACCGTGGCCACCGTCCTGCAGTGGTCCTGGGGAGCCTTCGCCGTCGATGACCCGGAGAAGTCCCGGACGGTCGGGGACTGGAGTTTCGTCCAGGTGCCCGCCGGGACGGGCGGCACGGGCCGACCTCACCTGGCCGAGTGGGTCATATCGGTGTCGAAGTACTCCGAGAACGCGGAGGAGGCCAAGAAGTTCGTCACCTGGCTGGAGACCAAGGAGAACGACGTCCTCCAGGCCAGCAAGGGCGCCGGTGACCCGGTCCGCCAGTCCAGCTATCAGACCGAGAGCCTCACCAGCCAGACGCTGCCCGACAGCGACGTCCAGCGGTTCCGCCGGTTCCCCGCCGTGCTGGAGGCCATGGGGAATGCCCAACCTCGGCCGTTCTTCCCGGCTGAGGAGCGCTGGGAGACCGTCGTCAGCCCCGAACTGAGCGCCATCTCCCTCGGCAGGCGCAGCGTCGAAGAGGGATTGCGACACGCCGACGAGGCCGTCAACCAGATGCTGCAGCGCTAGTCGGGCGAGGCGAAGTGAGTGAGGCGACGTGACTACCGTCTCCACCCCCAAGCGCGCCCAGCGCCCAGGCGGGCCCGAAAGGCGTCGGATCCGCCGGCGGCGCAGGCGCCCCGCCCGCTACGCCGCGATGATCCCGGGGCTCGCCCTGCTCGCCGGCCTGGCCATCTACCCCGCCATCTACTCCCTCGTCGTCTCGCTGCACCGGTGGAACCTGCAAGATCCCATCGGCCGGCGTTTCCTCGGCCTGGACAACTACCAACTGCTCCTTGGCGACGCCGCCTTCTGGCACTCCGTGCAGGTCACGGTCGTCTTCGTCGCGGTCTCTGTGACCGTCGAGTTCCTGCTCGCCTTCGCGCTGGCGCTGCTCTTCTTCCGGCGTTTCCCGGGTGACAGCGTCCTGCGCTCGATCCTGCTCCTGCCCATGTTGTGCGCCCCCGTGGTCGTCGGCCTGCTGGCGCGGTACGTCCTCGACGCTCGCTTCGGCATCGTCAACCAACTGCTCGGCCTGATCGGGGTGGGGCCGGTGGAGTTCCTCGGCAACCCCAGCCTCGCGCTTCCGGCGCTCATCGTCGTCGACGTCTGGCAGTGGACGCCGTTCCTGTTCCTGATACTGCTCGCCGCGATGCAGGGCATCCCCGAGGATGTCATCGACGCGGCCAAGATCGACGGGGCGGGTTGGGGGCGCATCGTCTGGTACCAGTTCCTGCCGCTGCTGCGCTATCCCATCGCGGTCGGTGTGGCCCTGCGTGTGATCGACGCCTTCCGCGCCTACGACATTATCTTCATGACCACGCGCGGGGGACCGATCAACGCCACCGAGACGATGTCCTGGCGTGCCTATGACTTCGGCTTCCGCGCCTTCGACATCGCCTACGCCGCCGCCTTCTCTTGGCTGCTGCTCGTAATTGTCGTCGCCGCTGTCATCGTCGTGCTGCGACGATCCGTCAAGGAGATGGAGGCGGCATGAGTTCACCATCGCGCAGCTCGACTCATGCGGCCGATCGGGTGCGGGCGTCCCGCAAGTCACCGGAGGCCGCATGAGCTCCCTCGCGGGACAGGCGCGCGCTCGCCGCCTGACCACTGCAAGGATCGGCGCCGCCGTCGTCGCGGCTCTGGTCTTTGTCTCGCCGATCGCGTGGATGGTGGCGACGGCGCTGAAGACGGGCAACCAGGCCTTCTCCACGAGCCCGGTATTTCTGTTCACCCCCA
>JBOHER010000435.1:0-60873 GCA_050701115.1 Haloechinothrix sp.
GGCGATCCGGCGCGGTGGGCAGCATTCCGTGTGCTGAAACGGCCCGCGCCGGGTGGGTACCGTTGGCCCATGAGCGTTTCCCGCAAGGACAACAAGCACAACGCGGACCTGGTGAACGAGATCTCGGACAGTTTCAACCGGGCGATGGACCGCAAGAAGGACGGTGACCCGGGTCACGACGCAGACGAGGAGCGGGCAGCCCCGCGCTTCCGGGTGACCGGTGACCAGCGCGTTCCGCCCGAACGACCTCGGTGAACGCCGTCGTTGACACGGTGCCGGTAAGGCTGACCTGACCCGAGATTGGCGGTACGGTCGGCGTAATCTGCGGCGGAGTGAGGCCGTGCCGCACTCCGCAGTGACTCAAGGAGAGCCCAGTGACCTACGTGATCGCCGAGCCCTGCGTCGACGTGCTCGACAAGGCGTGCATCGACGAGTGCCCCGTGGACTGCATCTACGAGGGCGACCGGATGCTCTACATCCACCCCGACGAGTGTGTGGACTGCGGCGCTTGTGAGCCGGTGTGTCCGGTCGAGGCCATCTACTACGAGGACGACGTCCCGGACGAGTGGACCGCCTACACCAAGGCCAACGTCGACTTCTTCGACAACCTCGGTTCACCGGGTGGCGCGGCCAAGGTCGGCAAGGTCAGCGACGATCCGCAGTGGATCAAGGACCTGCCGCCGCAGGGCGAATGAGCCCTGCGGGCGGCAGCCCCACCCGAGGCAGGGTGGGGCTGCCCGATTTTCCGTGGGACGCGCTCGCTCCTTATGGCGCGATGGCACGTGCGCACGCCGGCGGCCTTGTCGATCTTTCGGTCGGCACCCCGGTCGACCCGGTTCCCTCCAGCATCCGTGCCGCTCTCGCCTCGGTGTCCGAGGTGCCCGGTTATCCGACGACGCACGGGACCCCGGCGCTGCGCGCCGCCGTGGTCGACGCCCTGGCCCGCAGGCACGGTGCGACGGGGATCGACCCGGACGCGGTGCTGCCGACCATCGGATCCAAGGAACTCGTCGCTTGGCTGCCCGGGCTGCTCGGCATCGGACCCGGCGATGTGGTGATGATTCCCGAGGTGGCCTACCCGACCTATGAGGTGGGCGCGCTGCTGGCGGGCGCGACCGTGATCCGGGCCGATGGACTCACCCAGGTCGGTCCCGCCCTGCCCGCGCTGATCTGGCTGAACTCGCCGTCGAACCCCAGCGGCCGGGTGCTCGGCGCCGACCATCTGCGCAAGGTCGTCGAGTGGGCCCGTGAACGAGGCACGATCGTCGTCTCCGACGAGTGCTACCTGGCCTTGGGCTGGGATAGCGAACCGGTGTCGGTGCTGCATCCCGAAGTGCATAGCGGCTCCCTCGACGGGATCCTCGCTGTGCACTCGCTGTCCAAGTCGGCCAATATGGCCAGCTATCGCGCGGGCTTCGTCACCGGCGACCCCGCACTGGTGGCTGAGCTGCTCGAGGTGCGCAAGCACGCCGGGATGATCGTGCCGCGCCCCGTGCAGGAAGCGATGCGGGTAGCGCTGGCCGATGATCAGGCCCTCGCCGAGCAGCGTGCGAGATACTCCGCGCGCCGTGACATCCTGCGGAAGGCACTGCAGGGCAACGGCTTCCGGATCGACCACTCCGAAGCGGGCCTGTACCTGTGGGCCAGCCGCGACGAGGACTCGTGGCGCACGGTGGACTGGTTCGCGCAGCGCGGCATCCTGGTGGCGCCGGGCGCGTTCTACGGGCCGGCCGGAGCCCAGCACGTGCGCGTCGCGCTGACCGCGACCGACGAGCGCGTTCGGGCCGCCGCCGACCGGCTGGCGTGAGCGGGTGTTGGAAGTCTGCGGCGGCCCGCACCACGCCGAGCGGAGCGAGGCCGGTCGGCGCTGCCGCCGCCGACCGGCTGGCGTGAGCGGGTGTTGGAAGTCTGCGGCGGCCCGCAGGCTGGCGCGCTAGAGTAGCGGCACCGCAGAGTCGCTGATGCGGTGCCATACGGCAGGCCATGTTGCGCGCACCTGGGCGCGGCGGGCGTGTTCTCGCTCGACGATCCTGCCCGCGACGAAGGCCACCCTGGCATCTGCCTCGCTCTGCGCGGCGAGTCCACGAATCCGCTCGGCTGCCACCACCGCGTCCTGGTGCTCGCCGAGCAGGTCCTGCAGGGCCTTGCATTCCTTGATCACGGCCTTGAGTTGCCTGGTATCGGACTTGCGTGCCGATGGCAGCGCTGTCTCGGCCGCGTACCGCAACCGCTTGCCGAGAATCCGCAGTTCGTGCAGATCGTCGTCGAGCGGGTCCTCGGCGAGCGTGTCGACGGCTCGCGCCAGCTTCCGGAAGGGCTTGCGCAGCGATGCGAGCAGCTTCGTGCCGTCCCGTTCCGGTAGCGCTGAATCGGCATCGGTGTCGTGGTCCTTGGCCGTAGCCAACGCGGCGATGCCTGCCAGCAGCTTGGCGTAGCGGGGGCTGGACAACGCGCGGTTGAGCGTGCGGCGATCGTGCCCGCGTTCCCGCCGCAGCGCGGAGATCAGCGTTGCCGCCGCGGCCCGGTCCACCGGATCGAAGTCGGCGACGTCGTCGTTCAGCCGCATCAGCAGCACGTCGAGGTCGCGGACCGGGCCGGTGATGGTGCCCAGCCGGCTCAGCTCCGCGCGCACCGCCTCCCCGTCGGCACCGAACATCGGCGAGGTCTTGAGCAGGCTGCGCAACCTGCGGATGGCGACCCGGAACTGGTGCAGATCCTCCGGGTCCGCACCGGATCGGGTGCCGTCCTGGCAGGCCAGCAACGCGCGCAGTTGAGCATCCACCCGCGCCCGTGCGTGCTCGCCTGCACCCGCGGACTGCGCGACGACCGGCGCTTGTTCGGGCAGCCCGAACTCGCTGGGTAACGGCGCAGGTCGCCGGGCAGGAGCGGTCATCACCGAAATTCTAGGTGAGGCGGCGGTCGGTGATCAGCCGCCATTCGCACGGACCGGTCAGTCGTTGGCGTGCAGATCTGCGTTGAGTTCGATGCCGGTGCCCTCACGGCGAACGACCTCCACCGCGCCGGTGGCCGAGTTGCGGCGGAACAGCCCGCCGGAGATGCCGGACAGCTCCCGAGCCTTGATCAGCTTGCCCGCAAAGTTGACCTTGGTGCCCGCCGTGACGTAAAGCCCGGCCTCGACCACCGAATCATCGCCGAGCGAGATGCCGATGCCCGCGTTGGCGCCGATCAGGCAGCGTTCCCCGACCGAAATGATCTCCTTGCCGCCACCGGAGAGGGTGCCCATGATCGAAGCGCCACCGCCGAGGTCGGTGCCGTCGCCTACGACGACGCCCGCGGAGATCCTGCCCTCGACCATGGAGGCGCCGCGCGTCCCGGCGTTGAAGTTGACGAAGCCCTCGTGCATCACGGTGGTGCCCGGCGCCAGGTGGGCGCCGAGACGCACCCGGTCGGCGTCGCCGATGCGCACGCCGGTCGGTATGACGTAGTCGACCATCCGGGGGACCTTGTCGATGCCGTAGACGGTGACCGGTCCCCGTGCGCGCAGGCGCATGCGGGTCGCCTCGAAGCCTTCGACGGGGCAGGGACCGTGGTTGGTCCACACCACGTTGGTCAGCAGGCCGAACACGCCATCCATGTTCTGGCCGTGCGGCGGAACCAGGCGGTGCGAGAGCAGGTGCAGTCGCAGGTAGACGTCGTGCGCGTCGGCAGGCGCCGCTGAGAGTGTGCCGATCGTGGTGCGCACGGCGATGACCTCGACCCCGCGGTCGTTGTCCGCTCCGAGTAGCGCGGCGGCGGACTCGCCGAGCGCAGCGACGGTCTCCTCGACGGACAATCGGCGGGTGCCGGTCTGTTCGCTCGCATCGGCCAGCTTGGGGTGCGGAAACCAGGTGTCCAGCACGGCCCCATCGGTGCTGATGGTGGCCAGGCCGACGCCGGTCGCGCCGGTGTTATCGGGGTTGGGGGTCTGCTCGCTGCTCACAGCGAACACGGTAACCGGTGCACCTGAGCTTGCGCCCGTGTGGTCTCACTCGGCTGCCAGCACGGCATGGGCGTCCTCGACGGCGGCGGCCAGATCGGACAGCGCGGTACCGCACACCTGATCGGAGGCCGACGAGTCGGTGTGGCAACGAGCGTCGCGGTAGGCGGTGATGCCGTCCTGCATCCGGCCGGCGGGCTCGGCCAGGTCGGGCTGACCCGCGCGCGCGGTCGCGGCCACCGTGCTCGCGGTATTGCCCAGCTGGGTGATGAACTTCTCGCACGACTGCGGCTGCTGCTGCGTCGGTTGCCGATGGCAGGGATCGCTCATCAGCGCGCGCAGCTTGGTCCGCAGCACCTCGAGCTCTGCCGGGTCAGCGGGCGGCCGTTGCGGTGGTGGGCCCTGACCCTGCCCGCAAGCACTGAGCGTCAGCACCAGGGCGACGCCGACACCGAGCAGGACTTCTCGTATGCGCACGCCCTCACCGTACGCAGGTCCGGTTGTCGGTACGGTCTCGCGTATGACCGCGCTCGATTTGCATGCCGACCCCGTTGAGCTGACCGCAGCATTGGTCGACGTGCCCAGTGTCTCGGGACAGGAGCGCGAGCTCGCCGACGCCGTGGAACGCGCATTGCGTGCGCAGGCCCCGCATCTGGAGGTGGTCCGCGACGGCGACGCGGTGCTGGCCCGCACGAATCTGGGCCGGCCAACGCGGGTGATCTTGGCGGGCCATCTGGACACGGTGCCGGTCAACGGCAACCTGCCGCTGCGCCGCACCGGTTCCGGGTCGACCGAGGTGCTGCACGGCTTGGGCACGGTGGACATGAAGGGCGGCGACGCGGTGTTCCTGTCGCTGGCCGGAACGGTGCCCGAGCCGCGCCACGACGTGACCTTCGTGTTCTACGACTGCGAGGAGATCGAGGTGGCGCGCAACGGGCTCGGCCGGATCGAGCGCACGCTGCCCGAGTGGCTGCGGGCGGACCTGGCCATCGTGGGCGAGCCGTCCAACGCGATCATCGAAGGCGGCTGTCAGGGCACCATCCGGGTCGAGCTGCACCAGTCGGGCAGGCGGGCGCACACCGCTCGCGCCTGGATGGGCGTCAACGCGATCCACGCGCTCGCCGAACCGCTGCGCCGGCTCGAGCAGTACCAGCCGAGAGTGGTCGACATCGACGGCCTGACTTACCGGGAAGGGCTGCAGGCGGTGCGGGTGTCGGGCGGGGTGACGGGCAACGTGGTGCCGGACGAAGCGGTACTCGCGATCAATCACCGCTTCGCCCCGGATCGCAGTCCCGAACAGGCGCAGGCGCATCTGCGGGAGGTCTTCGACGGTTATCGGTTTACCGTTACCGATGTCTCCGGTGGGGCCCTGCCGGGCCTGAGTGCGCCCGCCGCGATGGAACTGGTACGGGCATCGGGTGCCGCGCCGGTGGCCAAGCTCGGCTGGACCGACGTGGCCCGCTTCGCCGCGCTCGGCATGCCCGCGGTGAACTTCGGCCCCGGCGACCCGACGCTGGCGCACACCGCGGAGGAGCAGGTCGCCGCGACCGATATCACCCGGGTCGCCGAGGTGCTGCGCGCGTTCCTCGTCGGCTGATTGCGGCCAGACGCACTACTGTTGCGGCGTGGCCGATCCAGGAGCAAACGTCGATTACGAGTACCCCGAGCACCCACGGGAGAAGCACCGGGGCCCGGTGGTGCTGCGCCGTTCGAGCAGGGACGAGACATCAACCACCGATCAGCGGCTGCTCGACACCCGGGGGCCGTCGGATTGGGTGCACACCGACCCGTGGCGGGTACTGCGTATCCAGGCCGAGTTCGTCGAGGGATTCGGCGCGCTCGCCGAAGTTCCCCGGGCCGTCACCGTGTTCGGGTCGGCCCGCACCAAGCGCGATCAGCCCGAGTACCAGCTGGGCCGAGACATCGGTGCCGCGCTGGCCGGCGCGGGTTTCGCTGCGATCACCGGCGGCGGTCCGGGCACCATGGAGGCGGTCAACCGCGGCTGTTCCGAGGCGGGCGGGCTGTCCATCGGACTGGGCATCGAGCTGCCCTTCGAGCAGGGCCTCAACCCGTGGGTCGACCTCGGCGTGAACTTCCGGTACTTCTTCACCCGCAAGACGATGTTCATCAAGTACGCGCAGGCGTTCATCTGCCTGCCGGGCGGATTCGGCACCCTGGACGAGCTGTTCGAGGCGCTCACCCTTGTGCAGACCAAGAAGGTCACCAAGTTCCCGGTTGTGCTCTTCGGCAGCGACTACTGGGGTGGCCTGCACGACTGGATCGAGCGCACCGTCTGCGCCGAGGGCAAGATCAGCGGGGCGGATTTGAAGCTGCTGCACGTCACCGACGAGATCGACGACGCTGTGCAGGTGGTCAAGGACGCCTACCAGGCGTGGGAGGACACGCACTGAGCGAGACGCAAATCGACCCCTCGTGAGTGAAAGTTGTTGCATGGGCAACCATGACCACTCACGACCCCTCAGGCGGCGGCGGCGTCCGGCCGTTTGTGGTAGCTGTCCACGTACTCCTGACCGGACAGCTCGAGGATGGCGTACATGATCTCGTCGGTCACCGCGCGCCGCACGGCGGGCGATGCGTCCAGCCCGGCGTAGCGGGAGAACTCGAGGGGCTCGCCGAAGCGCACCGTGATGCGATGCAGCCGGGGGATCAGCTTGCCGACCGGGAGCAGCTTCTCGGTGCCGAACAGGGCGACCGGCACCACCGGAGCGCCGGTGGTCAAGGCGAGCTGGGCGACGCCGGTCCGCCCGCGGTGCAGCCGCCCGTCGCGGGAGCGGGTGCCTTCCGGGTAGATCCCGAACGCGCCGCCCGACTCAAGCACCTTCGTCGCGGAGTCGAGCGCACCGAGCGCGGCGTGCGCGTTGCCCCGGTCCACCGGGATATAGCCCAGCGCGGACAGGAAGCTGGCCATTAGCCTGCCCTTTATGCCGTTACCTTCGAAGTACTCGGCTTTGCTGAGGAAGGCGACCGGCCGGGGAGTCACGATGGGAATGACCGCGGTGTCGACCGCGGAGAGATGATTCGCGGCGATGATCAGGGGGCCGGTCATCGGAACGCGATGCGCTCCGTCAACGATCGGTCGGTACACCAGGCGGGCCAGCGGGGAGAGCAGATATCGAATCAGCAGGTGTAGCAAGTGCGCGCGTCCAAGCTCGAGGATCCTTCGGGGTGGTGTCCCCTCAAGCATGGCACGATCGGAGGCCGTGACGAACCTCCAAATGGGTTTCCCCTGCCCTGTGCCCTTGCTCACACGGGCTGCTGAGCTGCGAGTACGGGCATGACCCCGTACTTGCCGCGCACCTACCAGCGGCAGTCGTGGACGCTGGATGATCTTGCCGCGGCGAAGGGGTCGACCACCGTCTCGGTGGTGCTGCCCGCGCTGAACGAGGAGCAGACCGTCGGCGCCGTCGTGGCGTCGGTGCTCCCACTCGCCGGAACCATTGTGGACGAAGTGGTCGTGGTGGATTCCGGTTCCACCGACCGCACCGCGCAGGTCGCCGCGACCGCGGGTGCGCGCGTGGTGCACCGGCACGAGGTACTGCCCGACCTGGAGCCCCTGCCCGGCAAGGGGGAGGTGCTCTGGCGTTCGCTCGCGGCCACCACCGGCGACCTGATCGTGTTCATCGACTCCGATCTGATTGATCCGGATCCCACCTTCGTGCCCGGCCTGCTCGGGCCGGTGCTGCTCGATTCGGGTGTGCACCTGGTCAAGGGCTTCTATCGACGTCCGCTGCGGCTGGAGACGGCCGAAGCGGGAACCGGTGGCGGCAGGGTCACCGAAGTGCTCGCGCGTCCGGTGCTCTCGGCGCTGCGGCCCGCGTTGGCCGGACTGATCCAACCGCTCGGCGGCGAGTATGCGGCCACCCGCGAGTTCCTGGAGCAGGTGCCGTTCGCCGCGGGGTACGGAGTCGAGATCGGACTGCTGCTCGACGCCGAACGGCTCTACGGGCTGGACGGCCTGGCGCAGGTGAACCTCGGCGTTCGCAAGCACCGCAACCGTTCGCTGCTGCAACTGGGCGTGATGGCACGGCAGATACTGGGGGCCGCGCTGGGCCGCTGCGGCATCGATGCGGGCGCGGCATCGGCCGCCGACTTCACCCAGTTCGTCCAGGTGGCGGGTGAGTGGCTGGCGGAGAGCACCGAGGTGCTGGTCGCCGACCGGCCGCCGATGCGGGAGGTACTCGCGGGTCGGCGCTGACCTGCCGGGCGGACATGCCACGATCGTCGGGTGACCACTGCGCTGGTGTACCTCGTATTCATGCTGCTCGTGGCGGCTGTGGTGTTCCTGCTGGCGGCGATGGTGTTCGGCCGTGGCGAGGAACTGGCGCCGCTGCCACCGGGAGCGTCGCCGACCCGGCTTCCCGCAGGCGACATCACCAGCGACGATCTGGGTCAGGTGAAGTTCCAGTTGGTGCTGCGCGGATACAAGATGTCCGAGGTCGACTGGGTGATGCAGCGGATCGGCCTTGAGCTCGACGAACTGCGGGAGAAGGTCGCCACCCTGGAACAGCGTTGTGCCGAAGCCGGTCTGCTCGAGCCGGCCGTCGAGCAGGAGATTCCGGCAGCGGATGACCGCGGCGAACGGGGCGGCGCGTGACCGCGGTGGTGGACGGCAGGCCGCGCTGCCCGTGGGCGAACGCGGCGCCGGTGTACGCCGAATACCACGACACCGAGTGGGGCGTCCCGCTGCACGGCGAGATCGCACTGTTCGAACGGCTGTGCCTCGAGTCGTTCCAGTCCGGGCTTTCCTGGTTGGTGATCCTGCGCAAGCGGAAAGGCTTCCGGCGGGCCTTCGCCGGGTTCGATCCCGCGCTGGTCGCCGAGTTCACCGATGCCGACGTGGCCCGGTTGCTGGACGACGCGGGCATTGTGCGGAACCGCGCCAAGATCGCCGCGTCCATCGCCAACGCGCGCGTTGTGGTCGCGCTCGATCGGCCGCTGGACGAACTGCTGTGGTCCTTCGCGCCCGACGGAGCGGACAAGGTCCGCCCGGCAGGCATCGATGACGTGCCCGCGGTGACCCCGGAGTCGCGAGCCATGGCCGGCGAGCTCAAGCGCCTCGGTTTCTCCTTCGTCGGCCCGACCACCTGCTACGCGCTCATGCAGGCCACCGGCATGGTCGATGACCACGTCGCAGGCTGCTGGCGCGCACTTGAGGCTGCCACGCACGAGAGTGCGCTCAGGCTCCGGTGAACCTGGGGGTGCGCTTGGCGACGAACGCGTCGACGGCCTCACGGTGGTCAGCGGTCTGCCCGAGGTCGTTCTGCGCGGCCTGTTCCACGGTGAGTGCCTCGGCAAGGGTGGACCGCGCCGCAGCCGCCAATGCGCCCTTGATCTTCCGGTACGCCACCGTGGGACCAGCGGCGAACCGCGCGGCGAGCTCCTGGGCACGGGGCAGCAGGACCTCGTCCTGGACCACCTCGGTGACCAGCCCGATACGCAACGCCTCGTCGGCATCGACCGTACGGCCCAGCAACATCAACTCGGTCGCCCTGCCGAATCCGATCAGCCGCTGCAACGTCCACGACGCGCCGGAGTCCGGCCCGAGCCCGACGTTGGCGAAGGCCATCAGGAAGTTCGACGACCGCGCGGCGATGCGGATGTCGGCGGCATAGGCGAACGCCGCCCCCGCACCAGCGGCGGGTCCGTTCACCGCGGCGATGATCGGCTTGGGCATTTCGGCGATGGCGATGGTGATCGGGTTGTAGTGCGCTTCGACCGTGCGGAGCGGCGCGGGGTCTCCTGCCACCAAAAGGCCGACGTGCTCTTTGAGGTCCTGGCCCGCGCAGAACGCCTTGCCGGCGCCGGTCAGCACGATCGCACGTACCTGGTCGTCGGCCGCTGCGGCCCGGAGCGCCTCGAGCAGCCGCTCCTTGAGCTCGACGTTGAGGGAGTTATACGCCCGCGGCCGGTTGAGGGTGATGGTGCGAACGCCATCAGCGTCGGCGGTGGTCAGCACATCCGCGTTCGATGCGGCCTGCTCGTCCTCGGTGGTCGGCACTTCTCGGCTCCTCACTGGTCGACCGTCGGCTCTGCGCCCGGACCGTGCGCGGTCCAGTGCGGTCCGAGCACCTTGTCAGCCTGCCCGAAGCTGGTCGGGGGTCCAACCCTGGGTCGACAATTCCCGCCGTCGACCGGATGAGTCGCATACCTGCGTTGACGCGCGTCCGCTAGGCCGCATCCGCTTTCGCTGCTAGATCAGCAGTAGGGGACAATGAGAGCGTGAGGTCTCAACGGCGGGCGCGCGTGGGTGCTGGGGACTTGATCTCCTGCGCGCCGTCGAGGAAGCCTCGTCGACCCGGTTGGCTTTGGCGAGCGCGAGCCGGGCGCGCTGGTTGATGTTGATACGGAGGGAGCACGCTATGGCGGCCATGAAGCCCCGGACCGGAGATGGTCCCCTCGAGGTAACAAAGGAGGGGCGGGGCCTCGTGATGCGCGTGCCGCTCGAGGGCGGTGGGCGACTCGTCGTCGAGCTGACGGCCGAGGAAGCCAAGGACCTCGGCGCGGCCCTGCAGGAGGCCACCAGCTGAGTCGCACCCCTTTCGAGTGATTATGGTGCGAGCCGCCGTGCCGTCCATTCCCAGCCCGCTGCCCGATGTCGGGCTGATCACGTCCGTGCGGCGCGGAATCGCCACGGTGCTGCTCGTCGCAGCGGTCGACCGGGACGGTGATCCGTCGACGTCGAATGGCGTGCCGCCAACGGCGGTGACCGATGCCGTGCGACCGCTCGACGGCAGCGTATTGCCCGACGAGTGGCTTCCCGCCGCTCGACTGACCGGCCGCGCGGGTGAGGTGCACCAACTCCGTGCGGAACCTGGCGGTCCGCGCTGGCTGCTCGGTGTCGGTGCGGGCGAGCCGGCGCAGCAGTGGCGCTGCGCGGGTGCCGCCCTGATCCGCGCGATCGACGCGGACATCGAGGCACGGCACGAAGCGGGCGAACGGGTGCCGAAATCCGTGCAGATGCTGCTGCCCGACGACGTCGACCCCGAGTGCCTTGCCGGGCTGGTGCTCGGCCTGCGGTTGGGTGGATATCGATTCACCGTCAGCGAGAAGCCCCGTACGCCGACCACCCGCTCGGTGCTGTTGGTGACCCCCGCCGAGCGGGTTGACGAACTCCAGCCCGCCCTGCGGCGGGCAGGCGAGCTCGCAGCGGCGACGGCGCTGGCGCGGGACCTGGCGAACACTCCGTCCAACGTCAAGGACCCCGACTGGCTCGCGCGGACGGCCGAGCGGGTCACCGCGGGAGCGCAGGGGCTCACGGTCGAGGTCCGCGATGCCGACTGGCTCGCGGCGAACGGGTTCGGGGGTGTGCTCGCGGTCGGTGGTGGATCCGCCAGCCCGCCGCGGCTGATCGAGTTCAGCTACCGCAGGCGCGGGGCGAGCACGCACCTGCTGTTGGTGGGCAAGGGAATCACCTTCGACACAGGCGGCATCTCGATCAAGCCGGCGGAGGGCATGCACCTCATGCGCACCGACATGTCCGGCGGTGCGGCCGTGATCGCGGCGATGCGGGCGATCGCGGCGATGCGGCTCCCCGTCCGGGTGACGGCGCTGGTGCCCGCGGCGGAGAACCACCTGTCCGGTTCGTCATACCGTCCGGGCGACGTGCTGCGCCACTTCGGCGGGCGGACCAGCGAGATCAGCAACACCGATGCCGAAGGCCGGCTCGTGCTGGCCGACGCCCTGGCCTACGGGGTCAAGCGGTTCGCCCCCGATGTCGTCGTGGATGTCGCCACCCTGACCGGGGCGATGAAGATCGCGCTCGGGCTGCGAACCGGGGGACTGTTCGCCAGCACCGGAGAGCTCGCCGAACGGGTGCGCTCAGCGGGTGCGCGGGTGGGCGAGGCATGGTGGCCGATGCCCCTGCTTGATGCGCATGCCGATGCGGTGCGTAGCGAGATCGCCGACCTCAAGCAGACACCGAAGGGCCCTGGTGGGATCACCGCGGCGCTGTTCCTCCGTGAGTTCACCGGCGGGTTGCCGTGGGCCCACCTTGACATCGCGGGACCGGCCCGCGCCGACAAGACCTACGACGAGGTGACCCCGGGTGGCACCGGCTTCGCCGCACGCACCTTGATCGAGTTCGTCGCCTCCTACGCCTGACCCACCAGGAGGGGAACTCGCCTGCGACTTTCCGGTGGTGTCTGATCGACCACAGTGCGGCCGCAAACTCGTTAGCAAGGCTTAGCATCGGTTGTCGTGGTCACCAGTCTCCGATCGCCTGCCGCGCCCGCGGCAGGCACGGAGCTGTCCGGCACCAGCCGGTCGGGGGCCCGGTCGCTCACCATCGCGGTCGCCGCGGCGGGAATCGCCTCGTTCGCGCTCCTCTACGCCCCGCAGCCGGTGCTGCCGCAAATCGCGGAAACTTATGGGCTCGACCCTGGATCCGCCTCGCTCGCGGTGAGCGTGGCAACCGCAGGGCTTGCCATCGCGGTGCTGCCCATCGCGGTGCTGTCCGAGGTCATCGGCAGGCGTCCGATCATCGTGATCTCGCTGGTCGTGTCGGTGCTGCTCGGCCTGGTGATTCCGTTCGCACCCAACTATCCGATCCTGCTTGTCCTGCGGGGACTGCAGGGCGCGGCGATCGCCGGGTTCCCAGGGGTGGCCGCGGCCTTCCTGGTGGAGAAACTCGGTGCCAGGGGAGTCGCGGGCGCAGTCGGCGCGATGGTCGCGGGCAACACAATCGGTGGCATGCTCGGCAGGCTCGCCGCCGGTTTCAGCGCGGACTGGCTCGGCTGGCAGGGCGCGCTGGCCGGTTCGGCGCTGCTCTCGCTGGCCTGCGCATCGGTCGCGCTGATCGCGCTGGCCAGACAGCGCCGCGCCGACCGCAGGTTGGTGGCCGAACCTGGAGGCAGGCAGGGGCTGCTGCCTGGCCTCGCTGCCGCGATGCGCCAACCTGTCCTGCTCGCGCAGTACGCGATCGCGCTGCTCGGCATGGGTGCCTTCGTCGCGTTGTACAACGCAGCGGCCTTCCGGCTCACCGGCGAACCCTTACACCTCGCGCCTGCCGTTGCCTCGCTGGTGTTCCTCGCCTACGCGATGGGCGCGGTGTCGTCCTCGCTCGCGGGGTGGCTGGTCGGTCGCTTCGGGCGGGTGCCCGCGCTGATCGGCGCGCTGATCGTCACCACGTTGGGCGCAGCGCTGACCTTGTCGAACTGGTTACCGCTGGTGCTAGCCGGGTTTGTCGTGCTCACCGGGGGATTCTTCGCCGCGCACGCCGTCTCCAGCGGCTGGACGGCCAGTGCGGCCCAGCCCGGCGCGCGCGGCCAGGCATCAGGTCTGTACACGCTGGCCTATTACCTCGGCAGCAGCGTCGGCGGTACCGGTGGCAGCGTGGTGTTCGCGCACGCCGGCTGGGGTGCCTTGATCGGCATGGTCGCGGTGTGGCTCGGCCTGGCCATGGTCGCCGTGCTCGCTGTGCGCCACCACGGCGTGCACCGGGCACACCACGCGGGCTAGCCGATTCTGGACGCCACCAGCAGACCGCTGCCGACCGGCAGCATCGCGGGCATCAACCGCTCATCATTGGCCACCGCGCGTGCGACCTCCCGCAACGCCAGCGTCTCCGGATCACGACGGGCCGGATCGGCGAGTTTGCCCTGCGCGAGGACGCCGGAGAACGCGATGACCCCGCCGGGGCGGAGCAGCGCGACTCCGCGCTCGTAGTAGTGCGGGTATTCCACCTTCGCGGCGTCGACGAAGACCAGGTCGTAGCCGCCATCGGTGAGGCGGGGCAGCACGTCGACCGCCCGGCCCATGATCAACCGTGCGCATCCGGTCGGGAAGCCCGCCTCGGTGAAGGCCGTGCGGGCGGCCCGGTGGAATTCCGGCTCGATGTCGATCGAGGTCAGCACCCCATCGGAGTCCATGCCACGCAGCAGGTACAGGCTGCTCACCCCGGCACCGGTGCCGATTTCCACCACAGCTCGCGCACACAGGGTCGCGGCAAGGAATCGCAGCGCCGCACCCGCCGTTGGCTCGATGGCCGGGCAGCCGAGCTCGGCCGCGCGGGTGCGGGCAGCCGCGAGCACCTCGTCGTCCGGCAGGTAACCGTCGAGGTAGCCGGCGAGGCCGCTTGATCCGGAGGCATGCGTCTCGGAGGTCACGAGGGCAGGTTAGCGCCGTCGACCAGGAATTCGGCGCAGGCAGGCTGGCGGAACGGCGCGATGTGATGACGCGCGCAGCACGAACACTCTCAGGTTCGTCTCAGGCCGGTCTCACCTGAACCCTAAGGAGGTCGGAAATACTGATCGGCAGCGACGGGAACATCGCCGATCGAGCCTGCGTTGAGTGGAGGAGAACAGCCCGATGGAGGTGTGTGCACAACCTATGCAGAACAGCCCGATGCCCACGAAGACCGCGACCGACGTCGCGCCCGTTCCGGTGAGCGTGTCCGATGGTGCGGGGGATGGCGCATGGACGCCGCCCTCATGGGATGAGATCGTCCGCACGCACGCGGGCCGGGTGTACCGGCTCGCCTATCGCCTCACCGGCAACTCGCACGACGCGGAAGACCTCACCCAGGAGACGTTCATCCGGGTGTTCCGCTCGCTCGCCTCGTACAAACCGGGCACCTTCGAGGGCTGGCTGCACCGCATCACCACGAATCTCTTCCTCGACATGGTGCGCAAGCGCTCCCGGCTGCGCATGGAGGGTTTGCCCGAGGACACCGACCGCATCATCGGCGACGGCCCGAGCCCGGAACAGGTCTACGTGGACACCCACCTCGACCCCGATCTGCAGGCCGCGCTCGATGAGCTGGCGCCCGAGTTCCGCGTCGCCGTCGTGCTCTGTGACGTTGAAGGCCTCTCCTACGAGGAGATCGGTGCCACTCTTGGGGTGAAGCTCGGTACAGTGCGCAGCAGGATCCACCGTGGCAGGCAAGCGCTGCGTGCCTCGATGGAACGGCGTAGCGAAGCAAAGCAGAAGACCGCGAGGATGTCGGCATGACCGGAGTGCACGACGCCGCTGGAGCGGGCAAGCAGCGGGGCAGCCGTCCGGGGCCTACCGTGCGGTTGGGTGCGGGCTGGCAGCTCCCCGAGTCCCACCTGTTGCCGGACGCGGTCGTAGCCTTCGTTGACGGTGAGCTGTCGCCGAGCGCCCAGGATCGGGCAGCGGCTCATGTGGCGCATTGCCCCAGTTGCGCCGCCGATGTCGCGGCCCAGCGGCAGGTCCGGGTGGCCGTGCACGAGTCGATGGCGCCGTCGGTGCCTGCCGGTCTGCTGGCCAGCCTCCGCTCGATCCCGCAGAACACCGAGTTGCCGACGGGACCGGACAACCTCGCGGTGACCGAGGACGGGCAGCTGGTGGCCATTCAGCGTCCCGATCGGGTCCCGCTCGGGACGCCGCTTGGATCGTCCGCACTCGGGTCATCAGCCCCGCTGGGCACCTCGGGCGTGCTCGGCGCGAACCAGCGCAGGCACGGGCGCCGGACGGCCCAGGGTGCGGGCGTGGTGGTGTCCGGGCTGGTGCTGAGTGCGCTCGCGCTGGTGGTCGCTGCCGAAGACGGCAACGATGCACCGCAACCGGCTGCCAAGAACCCCTCCTCGGTCAACAACGACGTGCTTCCCGCGCGGTTCGCCGGCGTGCCTGCGCCGCCCACCCCGAGTCCTACCGCCGCGGCTGAGCTGCCGCGGATCGCGCAACGCTGACTTCACCCCGGCGACGGCAGACTGGGGTCGATATCCTGCGTGGTCAGCGGGCAGCGGCCGCGCAGCGCAAGAGTGAAGACCAGCGCCGCATAGTCGGGGAGCGATGAGCAATCAGGAGCCTCAGTCGCGTTCTGCGTCCCAGCAAGGTGCAGACGCGCAGCGGTCCGGTGCGCCACGACTCGATCCGCGCCCGCTCGAGCGGCATTCCGTCGATCCCGCTTCTGCCGCGGCATTCGGCCGTCCGCACGGTGTCGACGGCGCCTTCGACACGCTGTATTCCGCGCGCAGCACGAGCAGCGGAAACGGGTCGGCGACCAACTCCTTGCCTCCGCCCGCCTCGCTCACCGAGGCATTCGGGCGCCCGTACGAGCAGCAGGACGTCGTGCTGCAACGCCCGCCCGACTCCCCCGAAGCCGCGGGTGCCGCGTCGGACGATCCACTCTGGGCCAGCATGTCTGATCCATGGCGTGATCCCGGTTCGGGTGCCGTGCTCGGCGGGCCAGCGGTGCCGGTCGAGCGGGAATCCAGCGAGGAAGCCCACCGGCAGCGGGCGGCCATGCTCAGCGTGTCGGAGGTGCTGACCGGCAAGCGGGTGCAGCCCACCGCCCTTGGGCTGCTCGCGGTCATCGCGCTGCTGATCGGCTCGCTCGGCGGCGTTGTCGGCTGGTTCATCGCGCAGTCGGGCAATCAGCTCACCGGTGAGGTGACCATCTCCGAGGCTCAGGCGGGCAAGGAACGGCCGCCAGGCTCGGTGGCCGACATCGCGCAGCGGGTCGCGCCTGCCGTGGTGTCCATCGAGGTCAGGTCGGGGCAGCGCGGGGGGGTCGGGTCCGGCGTCGTGATTGATCCGGACGGGTACATCATCACCAACCACCACGTCATCTCGACGGCGGCGAAGGACGACAAAGCCAAGCTCATGGTGGTGTTCACCGATGGGACCCGCGCCGAGGGCACGGTGGTTGGCAGCGACCCGAAGACCGACCTCGCTGTGATCAAGGTGAACGTCACCAATCCGACCGTCATCCAGGTCGGCAAGTCGTCCGAACTCGTCGCCGGTGACAAAGTGATCGCCGTCGGCTCGCCGTTCGGCCTGGAGAACACCGTCACCGAAGGCATCGTCAGCGCGCTGAACCGTCCGATCACCGCGCCAGGCGAGAACGGGGATCCGCCGGTGACCTACGATGCGATCCAGACCGACGCCGCGATCAACCCGGGTAACTCCGGCGGAGCGCTTGTCGATTCGACCGGGGCCCTGATCGGGATCAACTCGCTGATCCGAACTGTCGGCAACGCCCAGGGACAGGGCGGCAGTATCGGTCTCGGCTTCGCCATCCCGATCGATCAGGCCATCAGGATCAGTGAGTCGCTGATCAGGGACGGCAAGGTCGCACATGCGGAACTCGGGATCAGCGTCGCGTCGGTGTCGGCGAACACTTCGGAAGGCGCGCAGGTGCAGGACGTCCGCAGGGGTGGCCCCGCGGCGGGCGCCGGGATCGCGGAGGGCGACGTGATCATCAGGGTCGCTGACCGGATCGTGCGCAATGCCGCGGAGCTCACCGTGGCGGTGCGGCAGCACGAAGTGGGGGCCGTGGTCCCGATCAAACTTGTCCGGGATGGCCGCGAGTTCATCGTCGACGTCACGCTCGGATCCGATTGACATCTGCTCGGTGGCGGGAGCCGCCGGGTAGGCTGTAGAGGTCGGAAGTGGCACGAAGGAGCGCGTGTGTTCGAGAGCGTTGGCTGGGGCGAGATCCTCGTGCTGATCGTGGCTGCTCTGTTCATCCTCGGCCCCGAGCGGCTGCCCGAAGCGATGTCCTGGCTCGGTCGGAGCGTGCGCAAGGCTCGAGACTTCGCGACCGGCGCCCGGGATCAACTGCGCAACGAGATCGGGCCGGAGTTCGACGAGTTCCGTAAGCCGCTCGAGGATCTACGCAGCCTGCGCAACTTCGATCCCAAGCGCGCCGTCACCAAGCACCTTTTCGACGGCGATCCCGACCCGCTCGGACTCAAGGAGTTCGACGACAACGGCGCCAAGCCCAACGGCTACCCGGCCGTGCCGATGCCCCAGCCCAAGCAGGTCTCCGAGTCGCTCTCGGCGGGGGAGAAGCCCCCGGTCGACCCCGACGCCACCTGAAGCACGGACACGCGTGGTTAGCGCTTGGGCGAGACGTTGAGCATCATGCCTGCCAGGCCGCGGGCGCGGACCGCCAGCTTGCCGGCTGCCTCCCGCATGACCTGCGAGGCCGGTGCATCGGGGTCGGTGAGCACGATCGGGGTGCCCGCGTCGCCCTGCTCGCGCACCCGTGGGTCAAGCGGCACCTGGCCGAGCAGCGGCACCGTCGAGCCAACCGACTTGGACAGCGAGTCGGCCACGGTCTGACCACCACCGGAGCCGAAGATCTCCATCCGCGAGCCGTCCGGGGTCTCCAACCACGACATGTTCTCGATGACGCCCGCCACCCGCTGACGGGTCTGCAGCGCGATGGCACCCGCCCGCTCCGCCACCTCGGCGGCTGCCTGCTGCGGAGTGGTGACCACCAGGATCTCCGCATTAGGAATCAGCTGCGCTACCGAGATGGCGATGTCACCGGTACCCGGCGGCAGGTCGAGCAGCAGGACGTCCAGGTCACCCCAGAACACGTCGGCGAGGAACTGCTGCAGCGCGCGGTGCAGCATCGGGCCGCGCCACACCACGGGGGTGTTGCCCGGGGTGAACATGCCGATGGAGATGACTTTCACGCCGTGCGCCTGTGGCGGCATGATCATCTGCTCGACCTTGGTCGGCTTGTCGCCCGCGCCGAGCATGCGGGGTACCGAGTGGCCGTAGATGTCGGCGTCCACCACACCCACGGACAGCCCACGCTGGGCCATCGCGACCGCGAGGTTCACCGTGATGCTCGACTTGCCGACGCCCCCCTTGCCCGATGCGACGCAGTAGACCCTGGTCAGCGACCCTGGCTGGGCGAACGGGATCACCGGGTCCTTGGCATCGCCACGCAACGACCTGCGCAGCTCCGTGCGCTGCTCGTCACTCATCACGTCCAGTTGGACGCGGACCTCGCGCACGCCGTCGAGCGCGCCGACCGCCGCCTTCGTGTCGTTGGTGATCTTGTCCTTGAGTGGACAGCCTGCCACCGTCAGGTACACCGACACCGTGACCAGGCCGTCCTGGGCGACCACGACGTCCTTGACCATGCCGAGCTCGGTGATCGGCTTACCGATCTCCGGGTCCTTGACTCCTGCCAGGACGGAGCGGACATCGTCGACACTGGGTAGCTGCTGGGTGCTGGTCAACGGCTTGGCACTCTCTGCTCGGCAAAAGGTCTCTCCCACCATGCTACGGGTGGGTTCCACCGGACCGCGGCGTAGCATCGAGATAGGTGGTCACGATGGAAGCAGTCCTGTACGCCGTCCTACTCGTCGTTGTGCTGCTGGCGGTCACGGCCAGCGCAGGCCTGCGTGTGGTCAAGCAGTACGAGCGAGGTCTGGTCTTCCGATTCGGCAGGGTGCACAGTGCACCCCGGCAGCCCGGGCTCGCGCTGATCGTCCCCTGGGTCGATCAGATGCGGAAAGTCAACATGCAGATCGTGACGCTGCCGGTGCCATCGCAGGACGGCATTACCAGGGACAACGTCACCGTGCGGGTGGACGCCGTCGTGTACTTCAACGTCATCGACCCGGTGCAGGCCATCGTCGGCGTTGAGGACTACCGCTTCGCCATGTTGCAGGTGGCCCAGACCAGCCTGCGCAACATCATCGGTAAGAGCGACCTCGACGACCTGCTGTCCAACCGGGAACGGCTCAACGAGGGGCTCGAGATCATGATCGACAGCCCCGCCCTGGGCTGGGGCATCCACATCGACCGGGTCGAGATCAAGGACGTCGCGCTCCCGGAGGCGATGAAACGCGCCATGTCGCGTCAGGCCGAGGCCGAGCGTGAGCGCCGTGGGCGAGTGATTTCCGCCGACGGTGAGCTGCAGGCATCGGAGAAGCTGGCGCAAGCGGCCGAGCGGATGGCCAACGCCCCCGCGGCCTTGCAGCTCCGGCTGTTGGAGACCGTGGTGGAGGTCGCCGCTGAGAAGAACTCGACGCTGGTGCTCCCGTTCCCGGTCGAACTCCTGCGCTTCCTCGAGGCGTCGACCGCGCGGCGGGAGCCGGACGACAGTGCGACCAGAACTCAGCTACCCGTCGATGGTGCCGATGGCGCCCGAATGTCATCAACGTAAGTAACCCAAGTCATAAGGGATTACCGTTTCGGCGTCCTCCTCGACTATTGAGGATGCGCGCTGCTGAATCGCAACGTGATGGTCGGCACAATAGAGTTTGTCTGCATTTTAGGGCGCGAAGTCCAGGCTGACCTGCGGTTATGATCCATATCGAACCACGAACCCAGTCGTTACACCTGGGTGAAGTAACGCACAGATAACGACGAAAACTTGCCTTCTACCCACCCCGGCGGGTGATGCTACTGGGCATGCGTAAACGTATTGCCAGCCTTCAGGACCGGGTTATGTCGAAGTGGTTGCACACTCAGGAGCAGCCCGACGCCCTCCTGGAGCGCAGCTTTCGTCAGTGTGACGACTGCGGTGAGAGCGTGTACGTCCTGGCATTCAACTGCCGCGGATGCGGCGCAGAGGTCGAACTGCTCGCCAGCTGAGGCGGAAGGCGGCATGGTGGCAACGGGTCGTCGTGCGGGATACTGCTACCTAGCCCGCTCGAGACGTTGCGCTAGACCCGAGGAGTGTTGATGGCCCGCCTTGCCCAGACCGCGGGACTGACCGATGTGCAGTCCGAAATCCTGGCCACCGTTCGCAACTTCGTGGACAAGGAAGTCATCCCGCACGCGCAAGAACTCGAACACTCCGACACCTACCCTGCCGACATCGTCGAGGGCATGAAGGAGATGGGCCTGTTCGGGCTCACTATCCCGGAGTCCTACGGCGGCCTCGGCGAGTCGCTGCTGACCTACGCGCTGGTGGTGGAGGAGATCGCGCGCGGCTGGATGAGTGTCTCCGGTGTGATCAACACGCATTTCATCGTGGCGCACATGATCAAGCAACATGCCACGTCGGAGCAGAAGGAACACTTCCTGCCGAAGATGGCCACCGGGGAGATCCGTGGGTCGTTCTCCATGTCCGAGCCTGACCTCGGCTCCGATGTCGCCGCGATCAAGACCCGCGCGAAAAAGGACGGCGCTGACTACGTCATCGACGGCGCCAAGATGTGGCTGACCAACGGCGGTAGCTCCAACCTCATCGCCCTGCTGGTCAAGACCGACGAAGGCGCGGAGAAGGCGTACCAGAACCTCACGACCTTCCTGGTCGAGAAGCCGGAAGGATTTGGTGAGGTCGCACCGGGGCTGACCATCCCCGGCAAACTCGACAAAATGGGATACAAGGGCGTCGACACCACAGAGGCGGTATTCGACGGTTTCCGCATCGGTGCGGACAAGGTGCTCGGAAACGCCCCCGGTAAGGGCTTTGCGTTCATGATGGACGGCGTCGAGGTCGGCCGGGTGAATGTCGCCGCGCGGGCATGCGGGATCGCGATCAGGGCCTTCGAACTCGCCGTCGAGTACGCCCAGCAGCGCAAGACCTTCGGCAAGCCCATCGCGGAGCATCAAGCCATTGCCTTCAAGCTCGCCGAGATGGCCACCAAGGTCGAGGCCGCGCACCTGATGATGGTCAATGCGGCTCGGCTGAAGGACTCCGGCGAGCGCAACGACGTCGAGGCAGGCATGGCCAAGCTGATCGCCAGTGAGTACTGCGCGGAGGTCACCCAGGATTCGTTCCGGATCCACGGTGGCTACGGCTACTCCAAGGAGTACGAGATCGAGCGCCTCATGCGCGAGGCACCGTTCCTGCTCATCGGAGAAGGCACCAGCGAGATCCAGAAGACGATCATCAGCCGCGGCCTGCTCCGCGAGTACCGATCACGCGGTTGACGCAGCTGCTCGCGATTCGGACATTGTGTCGTATGGAAGGGCTGCGGGGACCAACTACGTCGTGAAGAGCCAGAGGAAGACACGAACCTTCAATGGATCGTTTCGGTCGACCAACACTTCCCGAGTGACGGTTTGCTTGCGATTCGCTTCAGGCGAGATGTTGTCCTGCGCTGAGGCAATCTTGGTCGCGCTCCCTGGGGTGAAGCCGTCTACGGGCGACATGAAGACCTGTCTCCCTGGCTTGAGTGGAGTGGTGAATCCAGAGCCAGACAACAGCGTGTCAACGGCTGCAGGCTCGACTTCCACGACGACCCGATGGAGCTGGTCCATGCTCTTGTTGCTCTGGACGCCGAGGACTCTGGCGCCCGGCGGAAGTACGATCCCACCGAAACTCAGGGCTTCGGACACGGTCGCCTTGTCGGTTGTGACCGAGTTTGCGTTGGGGTAGGGCATGCGTTCCTCCTGTTCGGGGCCGAAGCTGCAGGAAACCGGCAGGTTCGGCTGCTTCTCCGGAGGTGGCACCGTCCCCGAGTAGTGCTTCGCCTCCGATGACCCCGAGATGTTGTACTCCTGGGCCACTCCAGCTCGGTGCAGGTCCGCCATTTGGTCGTCCGTGATCGTGATCGGGCCGATCTCCGTGGACTTTCCGCCGTCCCAGTTGTAGCGATCGAAGACGTGCGTCTTGTAGTCCATCTCGACCCGAGGCTCCCCACCGGGAGTGTCGGGTGGATGAACGGTAGCGACTCCGGTAACCGAGTACTGAACTCCGCCCATGGCGTAGAACCAGTCCTTGCTCTGCTCGGGACCAATGTAGTAACCGGCCCAGCCCCCGGATCGGTCGGCGGGTTCGGTGGCGGTCCGGAAATCCCCTGGCCGGCACCCATTGCAGTTGCGGTCATGAGAGTAGTGGCAGCGCCGTCACCGGTCTCATCTCGCGCGACCTTGTTCAGTACCTCGGCCAGCGCATTGTCGATGGTGAAGCCATGTGCCCGCCCGAGCCCGTCACCTTCACTCACCAAGTTACCCAGCTTCACCACACCATCGGCTGCAGACATCAGGGCAGTACGAAGGTGCGCGAGCTGCAGCGAGGGCTGCAGCCCGCCTGGCTTGCTGATGACGTTAACCAGATCCCTTCGAGATCAGCAGGTCTACGGCGGCCGCGTGTCCACGGCAGGCGGTGGTTCGTGATTTCGGCAGGAGCGGCGGCAGCCGTCGTGGCGGCCGCCGTGATCATTGTGCCGCGTCTGACCGCGCCCACGGCCTATGCGGCGACCCCACCATCCCTGACGTATACCTCAACCAGCGTGCAGGGCTCAGCTGCGGACGTACTCGCTGAGCTCGCCGACCGGGCGCGCCGACAGCCGGCGCCTCCGGGGGCTGGGCAGAGCGCCCTGCTCAAAGTTCTCGCCGAGGAGCCCGGCCTAATCGTCGAGGGCACCACGACAGACCGGGCTGCGAAGGGATCGCCATCAGCACCGATATCGAACAGGCCGGCCCGACCGTGCCCGAGATGCATTCAGTGCTCGTGTTCGACCCTGACACCGGAATGCTGCTCGACTACGAACAGATCGCACTGCAGGCAGGCGAACTACCCATCCACGCTCCCGCCACCATCGGCTCACCGTCTGGCTGGATTCCGGCTACACACCGAACACTGCACCGGCCCCTGACCCTTCCTCCGGGACCTGCCCTCCAGTCGTGCCGACGCGGGCAGGTCTCATTTCTCGCCCTAGCCCGCACACGCTCCACACGTATATTGTGCGTATACATAGGAGTGGCGATGCCGAACAAGACTATCTACGTTGCTGATGACGACCTGCCTCTGTTCCAGCGCGCTCAAGAACTGGCTGGCAGTCTTTCCGCGGCGATCACCCGTGCCCTTCGGGCATATGTCGACACGGAATTCGCGGCTGCGGTCGGTGGCCGGCGCGTCAACGTGACCGTGGGCGAGCCGGGCCGGCATCGCCGTCAGTGCTTCGTCGGCACGAAGATATGTGTATGGGAGACCACGAGGGCGACAACCAGGAGGGATGAAGGCAAACAGTCCGACGACGAGGACGCGGACCTGCAGAACGAGCTCTACATCGTCTACCGAACGGTGCGCGACCAGTGGGCAGTGCACCGGCGATGGGCCCTCCTCGGGGATATAGCCGCGGCGGACTCATCGCAGGACCAACAAGATGACTGGAGTGACTACACCAGCGCCGAACTGCTCGTCTACCCAAATCTTGACGACCTGGCGGCAGCTCTACCCGCCGAGCTAACCAAACGCGTGCGCCGCGCTGTGCACACCCCAGAATTGGAGGTGCTGGACATTTGACCAGCGGCGCGGGCGAGCGCACCGCGAATCCGGACCGGGGGAGCCCGCGGCAGGCCGGGTTCGCATGCTCGGCTGCTCGTTGGCAGGATGACGTGATCAGCCTGTCGGCGTGCAGCAAGAGGTGATCTCCAGTGACAAGTCCATTTTCGTCAGCGGGACGAATGCCGCAGGGACAGCCGCGGCTGCCGACTCCGCCTACTGGCTGGCCCATCGGGTCCTACGGTACCTACGAAGAAGCGCAGCGCGCGGTGGATTATCTGGCCGATGCCGACTTCGCGGTGGAGGACGTCACCATCGTCGGCGTTGACCTGATGTTGGTGGAACGGGTGATCGCCAGGCTCACCTGGGGCAAGGTGCTGGGCCGGGGCGCCCTGTCCGGAGCATGGTTCGGCTTGTTCGTCGGTTTGCTGCTGAGCATATTCAGCGCGACCGACGGCATCAACTACGCGCCGGTGTTCGTCGGTCTGTCAGCGGGCGTCGTCTTCGGCGTGGTGTCGGCAGCCATCGTGTACTCCTCGGCCAAGGGGCGCCGCGACTTCTCCTCGGCCAGCCAACTGGTCGCCGGGCGGTACGACGTGTTGTGCCAGCCGCGCAACGCCGAGCGGGGCCGTGACCTGCTGGCGAAACTCGCGCTCGGCGGGCAGGGCCAATCGCCCTAGTCGCATTCCGGCAAGGTCACGAGTATCGATCTTTGATCCGCTTGCACCTGCCCCACGATTGCGCTCGCGAGTATGGTCCGAAGAGGACCCAGCAACCTCAACGAAGAGGGAACTCCAGATGGCCACGGTTACCTACGACAAGGCCACCCGCTTGTACCCCGGGGGAGATCGTCCGGCAGTGGACGCATTGGACCTCGAGATCGACGACGGGGAGTTCCTCGTCCTGGTCGGTCCGTCCGGATGTGGCAAGTCCACCTCGCTGCGGATGCTCGCCGGGCTGGAGGAGGTGAGCAAGGGTTCGATCCGGATCGGCGAGCGCGACGTGACCCGGTTGTCGCCGAAGGACCGGGACATCGCGATGGTGTTCCAGAACTACGCGCTCTACCCGCACATGAGCGTGGCCGACAACATGGGTTTCGCCCTGAAGATCGCCGGTATGAAGAAGTCGGAGATCGGGCGGCGGGTGCGGGAAGCCGCGAAACTGCTGGACCTGGAGGGGTTCCTCGAGCGTAAGCCCAAGGCGCTGTCCGGAGGGCAGCGACAGCGGGTCGCGATGGGGCGGGCGATCGTGCGCAACCCCCGGGTCTTCCTGATGGACGAGCCGCTGTCGAACCTCGACGCGAAGCTCCGGGTGTCCACCCGCACCCAGATCGCCGCACTGCAGCGCCGGCTCGGCGTGACCACCGTCTACGTCACCCACGACCAGGTCGAGGCCATGACGATGGGCGACCGCGTCGCGGTGCTCAAGGACGGCAGGCTCATGCAATGTGACACCCCTCGCGTGTTGTACGACCGTCCGGAGAACGTGTTCGTGGCCGGGTTCATCGGCTCACCGGCGATGAACATCGGCGAGTTCCGGATCTCCGGCGGCGAGGCGCACCTCGGCCATGCGCGAATCCCGCTCAGTCGGGCAACGCTCGACGCCGTTGCGGCCGAAGCGAAAGGTGAAACCGGAGCCACCGACCGCATCACGCTCGGGTTCCGGCCGGAGGCCCTCGAAGTGGTCCCCGAGCTCGATCCGCAGGCCTTCGAGGTGATCGTCAACGTCGTCGAAGAGCTGGGTTCGGAAGCGTTTCTCTACGGCACGCTGACCGATCCGTCCGGTGCCGACATGGAATCGCAGATCATCATCGCGCGGGTAGACCCGCGTCGGGTACCGACGAAGGAGGACAAGGTCAACCTGCGAATTCGTACCGGTGAGCAGCATGTCTTCTCGTCCGTGACCGGGCGGCGCGTGCCTCACTGAACGCAAGAGACCTCGACCCCACGCCCGGTGTCGCGCGCACGAGGGCGCTTCGGCGGGGGCAAGCGGCAAAGGAGTGGCTATGCGATCACGAACCCGGATGAGGGTCGGCGGCCTGGTGTGCGCAGGCGCCCTGGTCCTGAGCGGTTGCCTTGGGCAGGAACAGGAGACCGAAGGCGAAGGCCAGCGCGTGGAGATCTTCGGTGGAATCACCGGCACGGAGGAGGTGAACCTGCTCAGACAGGCCGTGAAGGAGATCGCGGACGAAACCGGGATCGACGTCCGGTACGAACCGTCCCGTGACTTCACCACGCTGATCCGCAGCCGTGTGAGGGGCGGGGACGCACCCGATATCGCGTTGTACCCGCAGCCCGGGCTGCTGCTCGACATGTCCCCCGACATGGTTGCGCTGGACGACGCCGAGGTCAACCTCGAAGGGGCGCGGGACAGTTTGATCCCCGGCTTCCTCGACTCGGCGACGCGGGACGGCAAAGTGTACGGCGCCCCGATCGACATGGCCGTCAAGAGTCTCGTCTGGTATCCGAAGCCGGAGTTCGAGGAAAAGGGCTACGAGGTCCCGACGACCCATCAGGAGATGCTGGCGTTGACCGAGCGCATCAAGGACGACGGCGACGCGCCGTGGTGCGTCGGCATCGAGTCCGGCCCGGACACCGGATGGCCCGCCACCGACTGGCTCGAGGACTACGTGCTGCGCACCGCGGGCCCGGAGGCCTACGACCGGTGGGTCACCGGCGAGCTCAAGTTCACCAGCCCGGAGATCAAGCGCGCGGCTGAGACGGTCGGCGAGATCATGCTGACTGAAGGCAACGTGCGCGGCGGCGGACGCGCGATCGTCAACACCCCGTTCGGTGACTCACCTCAGCAGATGTTCGAGGACCCGCCCGGATGCTGGCTGCACCGCCAGGCCAGCTTCATCACCACCTTCTTCCCGGATGATGTCCAGGAGAACCTGGACGAGCGGGCCGGCGTGTTCGTGTTGCCCAGTGTCGAGGGCGGCTTCGAGGGCACACCGATTCTCGGTTCCGGCAACTTCGCCGCGCTGTTCGACGGGGACAACGAGAACGCCGTCAAGGTGATGGAGTCCCTGATCTCCGACCGCTTCGGCGAGCCGCGGTACCGGGGCGGCGGCCTCCAATCGCCGCACACGACCTTCGACGTCAACGCGTATCCCGACGAGACCACCACCGAGATCGCCAGGCAATCCAACGAGGCGGACGTGTTCCGGTTCGACGGGTCGGACCTGATGCCCGCCCAGGTCGGCGCCGGGAGTTTCTGGACCGGCATGGTCGACTGGATCGGCGGTCGCAAGGACCTCGACACAGTCCTCTCCGATATCGACGCGAGCTGGCCGAACTGATCTGGCGATCCTTCGGGCGGCGGGATCCCGGTAGCCGATCCGGTATCCCGCCCCCAAGGGGAAGGGTGGCGAGGAGATGCTGAAAGCGATCAACGCCATACTGGCGATCCTCGGCGGACTGGGCGGCGCCCTGGTCCTCTACTTCCTGCTTAACATGCTGGTGGAGCGTCTCCCGGCCAAGTGGGAGGAGCGGCTCAAGCCGTACGTGTTCGTCGGGCCCGCGATGCTGTTCGTGACGATCTTCCTGGTCTATCCGGCGGTGCGGACCGCCGTGCTGAGCTTCTTCGACGACCGCGGTGAGCAGTTCGTGGGCCTGGACAACTACACCAGCCTGCTCGAGGAGGAGGCGTTTCGCGACACCCTTTTCAACAACGTGCTGTGGCTGATCTTCGTGCCGGTCGGCGTGGTGATCGCCGGGCTGATCGTCGCGGTGCTCGCCGACCAGCTCAGGCCCCGCGGCGAGAACTTCGTCAAGTCGGTGATCTTCTTGCCGATGGCGATCAGCTTCGTCGGCGCGAGCACGATCTGGCGCTTCGTCTATGCGTTCCAGCCCGAAGGGCGGCCGCAGATCGGGTTGCTCAACGCGATGTCGACTCAGGTCGGCTTCTCGCCGGTCGCCTGGATCCAGGAGGACACCGCACGGCTGAACTCCTTCCTGCTGATGGTCATCATGATCTGGCTGCAGACCGGTTTCGCGATGGTGCTGCTGTCAGCGGCCATCAAGAGCGTTCCGGTCGAAACCCTCGAAGCCGCGAGGATAGACGGCGCAAGTGAGCTGCAGATCTTCTTCCGCGTCGTCGTGCCGCAGATCTGGGCGACCGTGATCACGGTGTTCATCACCGTGCTGATTCTGACGATGAAGATCTTCGACATCATCTACGTCATGACCGGTGGCGCCTTCAACACCGACGTCATCGGCAACCGGTTCATCACCGAGCTGATCAATTTCGGCCGGGACGGCAGGGCCTCGGCCATCGTCGTGATGCTGATGGTCGCCGTGATCCCGGTGATGATCTACCAGGTGCGCCGGTTCCGAGCCACGGAGGGGGCACGATGACCACCACCCCGACACCCCCGATGACCGGCATCGACTCCGGGGCGACCGAGCAGGCCGCCGCAGGAAAGTCGCGCGGTAACGCGGGCAAGATCATCGTCCGGCTGGCCCTGCTCGCGCTGTGTTTGGCGTGGGTCGTGCCCACCATCGGGCTACTGGTGACCTCCGCCAGGGAACGTGGCGTCGTCGCCAACTCCGGTTGGTGGACGTCCTTTGCGTCTCCACTGGACTTCACGCAGTGGACGATGCAGAACTATGACGAGGTGATCACCGGCCAGGGCATGGGCAATGCCTTCGTGAACAGCCTCGCGGTGTCCGTCCCGGCGACGGTGATCCCGATCCTCATCGCCGCCTTCGCCGCATACTCGTTCACGTTCATGAACTTCCCCGGCCGCGACATCTTCTTCATCGTGCTCGTCGGGCTGCTCGTGGTGCCGCTGCAGGTGGCGTTCATCCCGCTGCTGCAGATCTACAAGGAGGTCGGCCTGGTCGGGACCTTCCCGGCCGTGTGGCTGGCACATGCCGCGTTCGGCATGCCGCTGGCCGTCTACATCCTGCGCAACTACATGGAGGGGCTGCCGAGGGAGGTCATCGAGTCGGCCAAGGTCGACGGGGCGAGCCACTTCACCACGTTCTGGCGGCTCATCATCCCGATGTCGACGCCTGCCCTGGCGGCTTACGCGATCTTCCAGTTCCTCTGGGTGTGGAACGACCTCCTGGTAGCCCTGATCTTCCTCGGACCCGGGGAGAACGAGGTCGTGACGATCAACCTCAGCACCATGATCGGGACGTTGGGAGCGGACTGGCACTTGCTGACGGCCGCCGCCTTCGTCACCATGCTGGTCCCACTGATCGTCTTCCTCTCTCTCCAGCGGTTCTTCGTCCGTGGCCTGACCGCGGGCTCGGTCAAGGGCTGATGGCTCCTGGCCGGCCCGGAGCTCTGAGCGAAGGCACGAGGGCCGAGCGCAGGCTCGCCTTCCTGTTGTGCGCTCCCGCGGTGCTGGTGATGGGCGCGGTTGCCGCATGGCCGATCATCCACGGGGCCTCGGTCGGCCGAGGCCTGGTACGGACCGTGTCGCTGATCCCCTACGGGATCATCACGGTCGTCGCGGCGTATTCCTGGTACTTCGCGTGGAGCCAGGAGAGCGGATACCTGTCCCGGATGTTCGGACCGGACGCGGCGCCGCTCCCCGCGATGAAACCCGCCGTGCTGGTCGCGTGTGCGTTCAGCACAGTGGACGCCTTCCGGGTCTTCGACAACGTCTTCGTGCTCACCCGAGGTGCCAACGACACGGCGACGGTGTCGATGCTGACCTACCACAATCTCTTCATCGGGCTCGACCTGGGCATGTCGTCGACGATGTCGGTGTTGCTCCTGCTCTCGGCGGCGTCGATCGCGTTCGTCTTCATCAAGATCTTCGGTGCCGCGGTGCCGGGTGGTGGAGAACGGAGGAACCGCTGATGGCAATGGTGACCCGGGTAGCAAGATCACGCACGATCCGATGGACGCTCATCGACCTCGCCGTCGTCGGTGCTGCCCTGCTGCCCGTTGCGTGGATGGTGTCGTTGTCGTTCAAGACGCCTGAGACGCTGGCCGACAAGAAGTTCTTTCCCCGGGCGTGGACCTTCGACAACTACGTAGCCATCTTCACGGCCGACAGCGCCGAGTTCGTCCGGCCACTGATCAACTCGATCGGCATCGCGGTGATCGCGACGGGGATCGCGGTGGTGCTCGGCGCCATGGCCGCCTACGCCCTCGCCAGGCTGGACTTCCCCGGCAAGCGGGGATTGATCGCCGCGTCGTTGCTGATCGCGATGTTCCCGCAGGCGTCGCTGGTCCCACCGCTGTTCGAGATCGAGCGCACCCTCGGACTCTTCGACACCTGGCCCGGCCTGATCCTGCCGTACGTGACCTTCGCGCTGCCGCTGGCGATCTACACGTTGTCGGCGTTCTTCCGGGAGATGCCGGGCGACCTGGAGAAGGCGGCGAAGATGGACGGGGCGACGCCTGGGCAGGCGTTCCGCAAGGTCATCCTGCCGCTCGCCGCACCCGGCGTGTTCACCACCGCGATCCTGGTGTTCCTCTTCTGCTGGAACGACTTCCTGTTCGCCATCTCGCTGACCTCGACCGAGGCAGCCAGAACGGTGCCCGCTGCCCTGGTGTTCTTCGCAGGCTCCGCGCAGTTCGAGGCGCCGACCGGAACGCTTTCCGCGGCGGCCGTGCTGATCACCGTTCCGGTCGTGGTCGTGGTGCTGTGTTTCCAGCGCCGCATCGTGGCGGGGCTGACATCTGGGGTCGTGAAGGGGTAGCGGCCGTGGCCGAGATCGTGCTGGACAAGGTGACCAAGCGCTACCCGGACGGCGCGGTCGGAGTGTCCGAAGTGGACTTCTCGGTCGCCGATGGCGAGTTCGTGGTCCTGGTCGGGCCGTCGGGATGCGGGAAGTCGACGACGCTGAACCTGGTGGCGGGGCTCGAAGACATCTCGTCCGGGGAGTTGCGCATCGACGGCCTCAGGATGAACGAGAAGGCGCCAAGGGACCGGGGGCTCGCGATGGTCTCTCGGCAGGCATCTCGATCGGAAGCCGTCGGCTCTGTCGGGTGGCCAGCGGCAGCGCGTGGCGATGGGCCGCGCGATCGTGCGCAGCCCGAAAGCCGTCCTGATGGACGAGCCGCTGTCCAACCTGGACACGAAGCTGCGAATCCAGCTGCGGGCTTCGATGTCCACGCTTGCGCGGCGCATCGGGACGACGACGCTGTATGTCACGCACGATCAGGCGGAGGCGCTAGAGCTCGGTGCGCCGGTCGGTGGAGAGCGCGGCCGCGGACCGTGCGGTGATCACGGGGATCCGGCCCGAGGATCTCACCAAGGCCGCGCTGGTCGACGACGCGACCCGGGCGCGCGGATGCGTCCTGACCGTACTGGTCGATGAGCTGGAGTCGAGGGGCTCGGACGCCTACGCACACTGCGCGCTCGAGGGCAGCGAGATCGACTCGGAGATGCTGGCGGACGTGGCCGAGCTGGGTGAGTTCGGGCCGATGGAAATGGGCGGGCCCGTCGGTGACCTCGTAGCCCGGCTGCCTGCGTCGACCACCGCCAGCTCGGGTGCGAACCTCGACCTGTGGGTCACCCGGACAAGATCCACCTCTTCGACCCGGAGACCGGCGTGAGCCTGACCCGACCAGCCTGATCCGCTCCGGTCTCGCGGACGCACTCTCCTTACTCCGTGCGTAGCGCGGCGATGACCTCGTCGTCCCAGCGATGGCTGCGGATCAGACGGTACCGTTCGCCTGCCAGCCGCAGATAAGCCTCAGCATCGGTGTGCCTGCCGATCAGGTCGGCATCGGTCCGGACTTCCGAAGATCATGAGCACATGAGCGCGTGAATTTGGGCGCTGAGCTGGGCAAACGTTGGCGAGCGTGATTCGGGTCGTGTTACTACACGACGGCGGTGAGCTGCGGGGATCGGTTCAGCTGCTCGTGGCGGTGAAGTCGAGGTACTTGGGCGGTTCGGGCAGCTTGAGGGCATCGAGGATGGCCTTCTGGCCGCTGGTGAGGGCGGAGCGTTGTGCGACGCGCCCGTCGGCGGTGGCCAGGGTGACCAGGTGCATGCGGTCGAGTTCGTGGCGCAGGTTGCGCCAGGTGTCGCCGACGGTGGTCTCGGCGACGCGGATGAGCAGCAGGGCGAGCCAGCACAGCTGTACGTGGGCGCGGATGCGGTCTTCGCGGTGGTGGTAGACGGGGCGAAGCCCGAGGGATCCCTTGCAGTCGCGCCATCCGCGCTCGACCGCGAGGAGCTGTTTGTAGGCGGCGGCCAGGTCCTCGGTGGTCAGGGTCATGTCGGAGGTGCGCAGCAGCCACTTGCCGTCCAGGTGGGCGTCGCGGGCGGCGGCGGCGCGGTCGATGCGCAGCAGGCCACCCCGGGTGCGGCGCAGGTAGCGACGCAACCCCGGCTTGGTCTTGAGCGAGCCGACGAACTCGTCGCGGCGGGTCTTCGACCACGTATCGGAGCCGTCGATCAGGCCCTCGAGGTGGTCGATGAGCCGCTCGCGGACCGCGGCGTCGCGGGCGGCGGCGTCGGGGTTGTGGCATACGACGAACCGCTCGCTGCGGGCACCGTCCTCGCGGCCGCCGCCGGGGCTGACCCAGACCTCTTTAACCCGCAGGTTGTCCTCCACCGTCTTGTAGCGGCCGGCCCGGGCCAGCGCGGCGGCGGCCTCGGTGTTGGTGTGGCGCAGCTTCTCGGCGTGGATGTAGTGCCCACCACCGCGTTGCTGGTAGGCGCGGTTGGCGGCGGAGGCGAACCCGCGGTCGGCCACCCACACCATTCGCCGCAGGTTCCAGCCGTCCAGATCGTCCTTGACGGTGCGGATGGCCTTCTGGTCGCTCTCGCTGCCGGGGAAGGTCCAGCATCGCACCGGGATGCCGTCGCGGGTGACCGCCATCGCGATCATCACCTGCGGCAGGTGGTCGCGGTAGTCCTTGGACTTGCCGAACCTGCGCGTCCCACCCTCGACCGCCGTCGCGACCCCGTCATCGTCGCCCGGGTCGGGCTCGAGGTCGGCCAGCTCGTCGGCCACCTCGACCTCCCAGTACGTCGAGGTCGTATCCACAAAGATGATCTCCACATCCAGGTTCAGCAGATGCGCCACCGAGGCGAAGATCTCCGAGGCGATCGCGCCCAGCGCGGCCAGCAGGAAGTCCATCGCCGCGTAGGCGGCGTCCTCGGAGAAGCCCGGGCAGCCACCGATGGCGACCCGCTCGGCGACCCAGCGGGTGGCGGCCAGCTTCGACCCGGGTTCCAATGCCCGCTGCGCCACCAGCGCGAAGATCACCCGCTCCGTCGCCTCGCCGTCCAGCCGGCGGCCGTCGGCGACGCGGCGCAGCGCCGCCCCGATGCCCAGCCGTTCCCACAACTGGTCCAGCAGCCATGCCCCGCCCAGCCGGCGGGAGTCGAGCACCTCCACCTCACCGGCCCGGGCCGCGGCGATCGCCTGTTCCGGCTCCAGGAACCGGGAGATCGAAGCCACCAGCCGCGCCAACGCGTCCCGATCGATCCGGTCGGCGCGGCCGAAGCTGTGGATCACCTTCGCCGACGGCACCCCCGTGTCGGGATTGCGTTCGCTATGCGCCAACTGCAGGTAGCTGACCATGCTCCCGTCGCGGTTCTTCCGCTTCGTCTCCCGTAGGTACACCCCTACAGGTAAACAAACATTCGCAGGTCATGTCCAGCGACACGCCCAAAGTCGTGTGCCTACACGATTTCGCCGTTCCAGCAGTCTTGCGGCCCATCCACCAGCGGAAACACTCTTGATCAAGCCCGAAAATCCCTACGACCTTCGGAAGTCCGGTCGGTGAGCATCCGCACGGCCGGCACGAACTCCTCGGCGTACCAGCGCTGTGCCACCGTCGCACGGTCGAGCAACTCACCCTCGTCCTGCATCAGCCGGAAACCCCAAGCCTCGACGTGCTCGCCGAGTCGTGCGTAATCCCACGAGTGTTCATCTTGACCGCGTCGCGCGCCGCGCCGGTCAGCGGCACCCGGTCGAGGAAGATCCGGCGGTAGTCCTTGACGATCAGGTCGCCGCGGAATCGGATCCCTTCCGGAGGGATCTTCGTGTCCAGCTCGGTCACGTACGCCTCGATCTCCGCCCGCCCGAGCGCGCAGGCAACCGATACCCGGTGGTGGCCGTCGGAGACGAAGTGCAGCTCGCCGATCCGGTAGACCTCGATCGGCGGGATCTCCTCTCCGCGGCGGGCAGCCGCCGCGAGCCGTTCCCAGCGTGCCCGGATCCGACCGGAGGTGGGCCGGAACCACCGGTCGAAGTCCCGGCTCTTGTCGACACTGCCGACGATGGTCTCGATCGGGATCATCCGCAGCCCGATCCGTCGCTCGCCCTGCCTGCCGAGTGCGTCCACCACTTCGTCGAAAGGCAGCATGATGTTGACGTCGTCCGGCTCGCGCCGGAGCCACGCCGAGAGCCGGGAGAGCACCTGACGCCGTCGTGCCCGCAGGAAGTCGTTCTCGGCGTCAGCTCGAGGGAATCTGGTGTTGGAGCTCATACCTCTCCCGCCAGAGTCGCCGAATGGGTGTTGTCGAAATCGATCACCTGGCGGCCGACCACATTGCGGATCCGCGTCGGGCCGATCCGATGCTCGGCCAGGTGCTCACCGTGCGGATGGATGTGCCCGTGCAGCAACCAATCCGGGCGTAGCTTCTCGACCGTCCGGTGTAGACAGTCGAAGCCCTGATGCGCCGGATCCTCCCGGTCACCGAGCCCGCGCGGCGGGGAATGGGTGAGCAGCACATGCACCCGCCCGCCATCCTGGCGGTTCCGCCTGCACGCCGCACGCACCAGCTTGCGGGCGCGCCGTGCCTGCTGAGCCTGCGACCACTGGTTGGGCCCCGAGTTGTACCTGATCGACCCGCCGAGCCCGGCGATGCGCAGGCCTGCCACATCCACCACACGCCCGTCTGCGTTGATACCGCCGCGCGGTCCCGGCCAGCGAGCAGGAAACCCAGCCCGCAGGAGCAGCCCGGTGGACTCGGTGAACCCGCCTAGGTCGGCATCGTGGTTGCCCGGGACGAACACGCACGGCCGGTCCAGCGCGTCGGCCAGGAACTCGAGGTAGTCGAACGGCAGGTCGCCCGCGCCGATCACGAGGTCGACGGAGTAGGACCGCACCGCGTCGGCCCACAGCCCCGTATCGACCTCGTCGGCGACCACGAGAGCGCGTGGCATGACCCCAGACTACGTTGCGCGATCAGGGGTGGACTGGGGTCGATCGGCTCGAGCGATGACCGCTACAGCCAGTGATTCCGTCTGAATATTCGGTACAGCATGAGACAGATACCGAAAATGCCTGCCATCACCGCGGGGTAGCCGTACTGCCAGTGCAGCTCCGGCATGAAGTCGAAGTTCATGCCGTAGATCCCGGCGATCGCGGTCGGCACCGCGATCATCGCCGCCCACGCGGTGATCTTGCGCATGTCGGTGCTCTGCTGCAGGGAGATCTTGGCCAGCGTGGCGTCCACAAGGGTGGTCAGCAATTCGTTGAAGCTGCCGATCCGGTCGGACACCGTGGTGAGGTGGTCGTCGACGTCGCGAAAGTACGACCGAATCTGGTCCGGGACGAGCCGGGTGTACCCCTCGGCGAGCCTGCGCAGTGGCGTCGCCAGCGGCAGTACGGCCCGGCGCAGTTCGAGCACCTCGCGCTTCATGAAGTAGATCTGCTCGGCGCTCACCTGCGACCGCGGTGCGAATACCTCGGTCTCCATCTCGTCGATGTCGTCCTCGATGCGCTCGGTGACGTCGAGGTACTGGTCGACGACGTGGTCGGCGATCGCGTGCAGTACCGCGGCGGGGCCCGCGGCCAGCCGCTCGGGATCGGCGTCGAGCTCCTTGCGTAGCCGAGCGAGGCCGGAGTGCCGTCCGTGCCGCACGGTCACGATGAAGTCCCTGCCGAGGAAGGCCATCAGCTCGCCGGTCTCGACGATCTCGTTGGCGGTGGTCGGCGACTCGTGCTCCACGTACCGCACGGTCTTGAGCACCATGAACAGCGTGTCCTCGTAGCGGTCCAGCTTCGGCCGCTGGTGCGCCTGGACCGCGTCCTCGACCGCGAGTTCGTGCAGGCCGAACGTGTCGGCGATGCCTTGAATCTGGTCGGCACCCGGCTCGTGCAGGCCGATCCAGACGAAGCTCTCGCCGCGGGAGCGTGCTTCGGCGATGGCCGCGCTGTACGTCCACCGGCCAGGCAGCCGGACACCGTCGACGTAGACACCGCAGTCGACGACGGTGCCGGACGGTGCGGGGATAGTCGGCCGGACCGCGGATGGAGCTCGGCCGGGCACGCGGCCACGCAGACCGCCGAGGGAACGAATCGAGGACATGGCATCTCCTGATGGCGCCGTGGTTGGACGAGGAGTTCGATGCGGATGACGGTGAGTTCGTCACCCGTCACGCGTCGTGCGTCCCCGGCCGTCCGGCGGGCCTACCAGGAAGAACCGTGGTCGGCTCCCGCGACGGGAACGCTGGAATGATTGACGCTGTGCTGACTTCGGGGCAGGGGACTATCGCCACTACTCATGTGCGTTCCTCACCTCCTAGGTTCGCGGTATCCGACCAGCTCGCGATCGCGAGCGGACTTCGGTGAGGCGAGGATACCCCTCGGCCACCGATGACGTCGTTTCGCACCGGCACGGCGTTACCTGGCGCACACCCGACTGCACAGTTCGGCCGCGCGAGTGGCAGGCTCGCATCGGTGCCGCTGGAGTACAGCGATGAGACACAGTGAAGGAGTTCGCAACGTGCAGTTCGGCCGGTTTTACGAGGAGTTCGAGGTCGGCGCGGTGTACAAGCACTGGCCGGGCAAGACGGTGACGGAGTACGACGACCACCTGTTCTGCCTGATCACGATGAACCACCACCCGCTGCACATGGACGCTCACTACGCCGTGCGGACCACCGACTTCGGCAAGAACGTCGTTGTCGGTAACTACATCTACTCGTTGCTGCTCGGCATGTCCGTCGCAGACGTCTCCGGCAAGGCGATCGCCAACCTCGAGGTCGAGTCGCTCAAGCACGTCAAGCCGACCTTCCACGGCGACACCATCTACGGCGAGACCGAGGTGCTGGACAAGACACCGTCGAAGTCCAAGGACGACCGGGGCGTGGTGTACGTGGAGACCCGTGGCTACAAGCAGGACGGCACCGTCGTGTGCGTTTTCCGGCGCAAGGTGATGGTGCCCAAGCGTTCCTACGGCGACACCAGGGGCGGCGAACAACCCGGCCGTCCCGTTCCGCATGAGTGACCTCGCCGAGATCACGCGACGGCTGAGCCGGTTCGCCGAGGAGACGGCCGGCTCGTCACCGCTGTACTCGCACCTCGCCGCGCGGGCCGCCGCCGACGACGAGGTGGCAGGCCTGCTCACGGCCGCGCCGGACGAGCACGCGCGGCCGACCCTGCTGCTGGCGGCCGCGCACCGGCTGATCCAGGCCGATCCGATCCACCCGCTGTCCCGGTACTACCCGACGCTGGGCGGGTTCGACGGGGTGGACGCCGAGACCTGGCCGATGCTCCGCGCGTTCCTGCTCGAGCGGGCCGACGCGGCCCGGCAGCTGATCGCCACCCGAGTGACCCGCACCAACGAGGTGCAGCGGGCCGCGCTGCTGTACCCGGCGGTGGCCGCTGCCGCCAAGCAGGCGCGCGGCGCGATCGCCCTGTTCGAGGTGGGCTGCGCGGCCGGCCTGTTGCTCGGCCTTGACCGCTTCGGCTACCGGTACCAGTGCGGCGGCGAGCAGTACGCCGCGGGACCGATCAAGACGGCGGTGGGGCTGCACTGTGCCGTTGAGGTGGCAGCGGGAGCGACCTTCGCCAAACCGCAGAAGAAGCTCGTCGTGAGCGGTCGGATCGGTCTCGACAGCGCACCGGTCGACGCGGGCGACGAAGAAGAACTCGCCTGGCTGGAGGCCTGCGTATGGGCCGACCATCCGGAGCGCACCCGCCTGCTGCGCACCGCCGCCGCAGCGCAACGCAAGGATCCACCTCGGCTGGTGGCAGGCGATGCCGTGCACGATCTCGCGGGCACGGCCGCGCTGCTGCCCACCGAACTACCGCTGGTGGTGTTCACCAGCAACACCATGGCGCACCTGCCGGAGGACCGGCGCCCTGCCTTCATCGGCGCGCTGGCCGAGCTCGCGGCGGACCGTCCGCTGTGGTGGATCAGCCATGAGCCCTACCGGTACTGCCTGGCCTACCTGCAGCCCGGCCGGGATGACCTGGCGCAACGGCCGGGTGTGCTGAGCGTCGGCAGGTGGCATCAGGGCACGCCGGAGGTGACTGTGCTGGCCACTACCGACCTGCATGGCCAGCGGATGACCTGGTTGTCCCACTAGCGACACCCTTCTTCGCGCGGACCCGGCCACGCCCCGGAGAAACTCCGGAGAGAACTCCGGCTGGTGTGCGCGCGGGCCGTCGGTTACGCTACTGATAAGTAGGACTTCGAGTAACAGTTACTTGTAGTCTCAGTAACCATGAGGAGTAGCGATGATCGAGGTGTTGGCAACGGAGCCGACCGTCCGCCCGGCAGGCGGGAGCGAGACGTTGGACATCGTCATCCTGGCCACCAGCGTGTCGGTGGGCTTCCTGGTCGTCGGCCTGCTGGGGCTGCGGCATCGCCGCGGCCATACCACCCTGCTCGGGCGAACGGCCGATGCCACGGCGCGCCTGCTCGGCGGTCCCGCCTGGGCCACGCTGCCGATGGCCGTCGCATTGGCATCGATGGCGACCGCCTACATCGGTTACATGTGGGACGCCTCGATTCACATCAACAACGGCCGCGATATCGGCCCGTTCGGCAACCCGTCGCACATTCCGATGATGATCGGGCTGTACGGAATCCTGATCTCCGGCCTGCTCGCGGTGATGTTGCCCAAGCCCGGTGAGCGTCCCGGGCCGATTCCGGTGCGCATTGCTCCGGGCTGGCGGGTCCCTGTCGGTGGTGTGCTGCTGTTGACCTGCGGGTTCTTCGCCTTCCTCGGCTTCCCACTTGACGAGGTGTGGCATCGGCTGTTCGGCCAGGACGTCACCGTCTGGGGGCCGACGCACGTGCTGATGCTCAGCGGCGCGATTCTATCTGTCGTCGGGCTGAGTGTGCTGTTCGCCGAGAGCGTCGGCGATTCCTGGCACCCCGCCGAGTGGGTGAGGTTCGGCCCCGCGCGGCGTTTTCTGGACAGCGGCCTGCCCGTGCTGCTGGCGAAGATGGCGCTGCCCGGGTTGCTGCTGGTCGGGTTCTCCGCGCTACTGGCGGAGTACGATTACGGCGCGCCGCTGTTCCAGTTGTGGCTGCAGCCCACCCTGATCGCCCTGTTCGCCGCCTTCGCGTTCACCCTTGCCCGGGTGTGGGCGGGCAGGCCAGGGTCCGCCCTGGTCGCACTTGCCGTCTTCCTCGCCGCTCGGGTGGCGATCGCGATCCTGGTCGGCCCGGTCCTCGGTGAGGGAATGCCCGCGTTTCCGCTCATGGCGGCCGAAGCCGTCTGCGTGGAGATCGCGGCCCTTGTGCTGCGACGGCGGCCGCTGCTGGCCGGGACGGTCGGCGGTGTGCTGATCGGCACGATCGGCTTCGGGACCGAGTGGCTGTGGGCGGCCGCGGCGATGCCCACCGCGTGGACCACGCCTGTGCTTGTGCCGGGCATGGTGTCGGCGACGGTGGCGGGCGTAGCGGGCGGAATCGGCGGTGCCCTCCTGGGCATGGCGCTGACCGGGACGCTGCCCAGGGCCCGGACGGCCAGGGCGTTGACCGTTGGCGCGCTCGCCGCCGTCATCGGCGTGGTCGGCAACGGCCTGGTGGGAGCCGAAGGACAACCGGGGACCGCGACGGTAACGCTCACCGACGTCGCCGCCACGCCCGAACGCCGAGCTATGGCCACGGTGCGGTTCACGCCTGCCCAGCTCACCGAGGGCGCGACCTACGTCCGTGTGCTCGCCTACCAGGGTGGCCCGCCGGTGGAGAGCCAGGCACTCGACAAGATCGGGCCCGGGGTTTTCCACACCGTCGAGCCGATCCCGGTGTCCGGCCGGTGGAAGACGCTGATCAGGATCGGCAACGGCCGTGCAATGCAGGCAGTGCCCGTCTACCTGCCCGCCGACCCCGGGATCCCCGCCCCCGAAGTCGCCGCTCCGGCTCGATTCACCCGTCCGGTGATCGACCAGGACGCCTACCTCATGCGGGAATGGCGCACGGACACCCCGGCCTGGCTGGCTCCGGCCGCGGGCCTGGTCGTGCTCGCGCTCGGCCTGGCGTTCATCACGCTGATCTCGCTCGGCGCAGCCCGGTTCGGACGGCGCCCGAAGGCAACCACCTCCGCTCCGGAAGGAATCCTCGACCGTGTCTCGTCGTAACCGCTCACTGCAGGACAAAGTCGTCTTCATCACCGGCGCCGCAAGAGGCATCGGCGCGCAGACCGCGCGAGAAGTGGCCGCACGCGGGGCCAAGGTCGCCCTGGTCGGCCTCGAGCCGCAGGAACTTGCCGCTGTCGCGGCCGAACTCGGCGACGGCCACGTGTGGTTCGAAGCCGATGTGACCGATCAGGCATCCCTCGATGCGGCCGTAACCGGCGCGGTGCAGCGGCTGGGCGGGATCGACGTCGTGGTAGCCAACGCAGGCGTCGCCGCATACGGCACGGTGCGCACGATCGACCCGGACGCGTTCGCCCGCACGGTCGAGATCAACCTGACCGGCGTCTTCCGCACTGTCCGGGCGGCGCTGCCTCGGGTCATCGAGCGCAAGGGCTACGTGCTGGTGGTGGCCTCGCTCGCCTCGTTCACCCCCCTGGGTGGTTTGTCGGCGTACACGGCGAGCAAGGCGGGTGCCGAGTCGTTCACCCGGGCGTTGAAGATGGAGGTCGCCCACCTCGGCGTCGACGTCGGCAGCGCCCATCCGTCCTGGATCGACACCGACATGGTCCGTGGCGCGGAGCACGACCTGCCCGCCTTCAAGGAACTGCGCGGCAAGCTGCCGTGGCCCGCGAACTCGACGACGACAGTGCGGGACTGCGGTCGCGCCTTCGCGGAGGGGATCGAGAAGCGCGCGGCAAGGGTGTATGTGCCCCGGAGCATCGCCGTGGCCAGCGCGGTGCGCGCGTCGATCTCAAGCCCGATCGGCGACTTCGTGACGCGGCGGATGGCGGGCAAGCTGGTGCCGCGGCTGGAGGACGAGGTCCGCGCGCTGGGTCGCTCGTTCGGCAGGCACGTGCCCAGGTCCTAGGCTCCGGAAGCCGCTCGGCCGCGGGGTAGTGCTCCCCATTCGCGCAACGTTGTGGTGAGCGCGTCGACGAGCTCACCCGTGCGATCGAGCCGGTCGTACTCCGCGGCGGTTACCCAGCGTGCTTCCGCCGCGTCATCACCTGCGGTGAGCACCCCTGCGGTCACCCGGCAGGCGTAGTCGTAGATCTCGAACGGACCGCGCGTCACCGTGCCGATCAACGCGCCGGGCTCGACCTCGAGACCGGTTTCCTCGCTGAGTTCGCGCCGGACCGCGTCGGCGTCGGATTCGCCCTGCTCAACCCGGCCACCGGGGATCGACCACTTGCCGCGCGAGGGTTCGTTGGCCCGGCGAATCAGCAGCAGCCTGCCGTCACCGTCATGGACGATACCGCCCACGCAGCGCACCGCGGAGAGATGAGTCATAACCACCACTCAGAGTAGTCATCCGGTAGCATGTCGGTCATGCGCTGCCCCATGCGCGGGACTTTCCTCCCTTATCCGGGCGGCATGCGGTACAACGATACTGTTTGGGCACATGTACGTGGGCCGGCAATCGACCCGACAACGAGAGAGACGGGACCTGATCGTCGTGGACGTGAAGAAGATCGCCGTACTAGCTGTCGCCGCCGTTCTGGTGTTCTTCGTGATTTCCCAGCCAGGTACCGCGGCCGCGATGGTGCATAACATCCTGGGCATGCTCGCCAGTGCCGCCGAATCGCTGATCACCTTTGTCTCCAATGTGGTCAACGGCTGATTAGGGGCCTGCCATTTCTATCTTCGCACCACGCGACCCGGACGATTACCTGCTGGACACCGAGCGCAGGGTGATCCGGGTGCGACGGCACTGGGCGTCCCTGCTGTGGGACAGCTTTGAAGCCGCTGCGCTGCTGGCCATCGCGGTGATGATCTCGTACCTGTTGCCTCCCGCCGACTGGGCCGTGTACGTGCACAACGTGCTCTGGTACGCGGCGCTGGCCATCCTGCTGCGCTTCTCCTACCTGGTGATGGAGTGGTGGGTGGAGACCCTCGTGGTCACCGATAAGCGATTCATCATGACGACCGGAGTGTTCACCACCAAGGTGCTGATGATGCCGATCAGCAAGGTCACCGACCTGACCTACAAGCGAACCGCCTGGGGCCGGTTGCTCGGCTACGGGACGATGCTCGTCGAGTCGGCGGGCCAGATCCAGGCACTCAACAACATCGACTACCTGCCCAGCCCGGAAGAGTTCTACGACACCATCTCCGAGCTGGTATTCGGCGACAAGCAGGCGCAGGCCCAGCGGTTCTCGATGATCAAGGCGCAGCGCGTCGCGCGCGGGAAACGGACGGTCGGCTAACCCGCTCCCGGGCTCATCGGAGAGACTGCCCTGGTGAGCAGCGCTTCCGGCCGTCGTATCGACCTCCACACCCATTCCAGTGTCTCGGATGGCACCGACACCCCAGCCGAGCTGATGGCAGCCGCCGTCTCGGCAGGCCTCGACGTCATCGCGCTCACCGACCACGACACCACCGAGGGCTGGCAGCAGGCCATGGCCGCACTGCCCGCCGGGTTGACCTTGGTGCCCGGTGCGGAGCTGTCCTGCGTGTCCGACAACGGCTACGGCCGGCCGATCAGCGTGCACCTGCTCGGCTACCTGTTCGACCCCCAATCGCCCGCCATCGCGACCGAGCAGCGCAGGCTCAGGGTCGAGCGGCGGACCCGGCTGCGGGCGATGGCCGAGCGGATGGCCGCGGACGGCCTGCCCGTCGACCCCGACACGCTGCTGGCCGATCTCGCCGAGGACGCGCCCGCCGGCCGTCCGCACCTGGCTCGCGCGCTGGTGCGGGCCGGTGTGGTCGCGGATGTGAACGAGGCGTTCGCCAGCTACCTGGGCATCGGGCGCGGCTACTACCTGCCGAGGACAGACACGCCCGTGCGGCAGGCCATCGACATGATCGCGGCCGCAGGCGGGGTGACCGTGCTGGCGCACGCCTTCGCGCACACCCGAGGGCCGACGGTCAGCGCCGAGGTGATCGCCGAACTCGCGGCGCGGGGACTCACCGGCCTCGAGGTGGACCATCCCAACCACGACCCGGCCACCCGCGAGCGGTTGCGCGGTCTCGCCGCGGACTTGCACCTGCTGCCGACCGGATCGAGCGACTACCACGGTACGAACAAGTCGATCGCGCTCGGCGCGGAGATGACCGACCCGGGGGTGTTCGACGCCCTGATCGAGCGCGCCACCGGAGCCGAGATCGTGGTGGGGGCGTAGCGCTGATGCGGGGATACGGTCGAGTTGGAGTGGGTGCGGATGCCCGCTAGGCGGGTCGGGGGACCACAGCTCGCACACGATGGGTTCTGGCGTGGACTCGCCGGGACACTCGCCGCCGGACTGGTCCTGCTGGCCATCGTGCTCGCGGGTGCCGAGGCGCTCGCCTCGGATCTCGGGGTGGCGGGACCGGGAGCTTCGGCGGTCGTAGGTCACCTGGCCGCCGCCGTCTTCGCGGTGGCGGCCGCATCCTTCGCCGATCGCAGGGAGGGCTCGATCGCGGCCATCGGTGTCGCGGCTTCGGTGTTGATCACCAGTGGCACGCTGTGGCTCTTCTGGTGGTCGTGACGCTGGGGCGCACCGAGCTGAAGGTGACCTTCGGTGCCGAATATGCACCGAGGGCCACCTTCAGCTCGCCGCCGCTGCACCAGGTCAGCTGGTGGCCCACTTCGAGATGCAGCCGCGCAGGTCGGCCTTGACCTGCTGGCCGCGGTCGACAACTACCGGGATCTGCTGAAGGATCTTGCCGTTCTTCTCGCAGTAGAGCGTGTAGTTCTCGATCAGGCCGCCGATCGTCTCCTCCTCGGTGTCGAACAGCGACGCGGTCAGCGTCCACTGTGGCGCCGCCGATGCGAAGTTGGTCACCCGCATCACGTAGGTGGCCTGCTCGGGGTTCTCCAGCAGCACCCGCTCCTTGACGCCCACGAAGCCGGTCGAGCTGCCGACCTCGGTGAGCGTGCCGTCCGCGTTCTTGCGGAACACGTACAGGTCGAGGTCGTCCGGCGTCGGCCAGTCCAGCCTGACCTCGAACAGGTCGGCAGGCGCCTCGACGACGAACTCGGTGTCGGTGGACATGGTCGGCAACGTGGTGCCCGTCGTGGTTTCCTGCTTGAGCGGGTCGCCGGAGATCGCCTTGATCTGCTTCTCCTTAACGACCGGCCTGGTCGACGGGTTCGTGTGCCAGGTGAACTTGCCGTTCGGCCCGACCACCATGGTCGAGTCGAGCGTGTCCTCGATCGCCCCTTCCCAGGTGGGCGTGGCGAACTTCTTCCGCAGCCGCAGCGTCGCACCGGCGGGTGCCTTGCCCGCGATCACCGAGTGCGTCGCGGTGTCCACGGCGTTCTCCAGCGCGATCAGGAACGCCTCACGATTGCCCTTTCCGGCCAGTTCGCCTGTGCCGAGGTACTCGTCGACCACGTCGGGGAACGGCGGGTGGAACTCGTGGGCGCCGATCTCGAAGGTGTAGCCGAATCCGCCGGTCGCGTTGTAGGACCAGTCCTCTGTGGTGCCGGTGGTGTCGTAGAGCTCCCAGCCGTGCTGACTGGTGTACCCGTTCTGTTCGGCCATCTCGTCGCCGAGGGCTTTCAGTTCAGCCTCGTCGTGGGCGTCGCCGACCGGGTGGCCGTCAGGTCCGATGGTGTCCGGGGCTACTCCGTTGGGCCGCAGCACCAGGTTGGAGAACGTGTGGTTGGTGATCAGCGTGGTCACCTGCCGCGCGCTGACCAGTTCGCGGATGCTCTGCGTCTCCGGCTCGGAGAACGGGTCCGCGCCCCGGTAGGTCGGGTCGGGGAACTCCTCGGCAGCGCCGGGGCCGCCCCAGAATCCGCCGTAGTTGCGGTTGAGGTCGATGCCCGCTCCGAACCCGCCCGGGCTGGTGGCCAGCGCGCATTCCTCGGCGAGCGGCTCCTGGCCGTCAACGATCCGGCAGTTCTTCCGCTTGTAGGCGTTGCCGGGGGTGCCCACGATCGACACGGTGCCGCCGTCGTCTACTTCACGCAGGTCGACGAGGGAGCCCTGGTCGATCGACTTCTCGAATCCGTCGACGTTGACGACCGGAACCACCAGCACCCGGGACTTGTCGAGCAGGTCCGTGATCCGGTCGTCGTGGCCGTAGTTCTTGACCAGGTCGTAGGCGAACTCCATGGTGAGTTCACCGGACGGCCATTCCCGTGCGTGGTGCAGGCCCATCATCAGGAAGACCGGACGGCCGTCCTCGGCCGCGTGCACACCGCGCCCGATCTCGATGCCGTAGATCGTCTTGCCTTCGAGGCTCTTGTGCGGCAGAGCGAAACGCTTGACGAGGCTCGGCCGGATCGCGGCCAGCGCACGCAGGTCGTCGTTGTAGTCGGCGAGCCTGCGGTAGGTGTCGCGGCCGCTGGGCAGCGGGGACTCCAGCGTCGCCTCGGCGTAGGCCTGGTTCGCCCGGTTGTTCTGTGCCGTCCGCAACGCGAGGTCGGGAATCCGCACGTCCCAGGTCAGGCCGGCCGCCTGCAGCGCGTTGGCGTCCGCGGCCTGATGCAGCACGACCTCGACGTAGTCGTGACCGGCGTGCTCGGTGAGGTCGAGGCCGAGGCTTTGCAGCAGGCGCTTGTGCTCCCGCGTCGGGGTGTCGACGGTGACGAGCTGAACCGGGAACTCCGTGTCGGTCGCCGCGGCGGGACCGGCGAGTGCGCCCGCGGTCAGCGCGACGGCGACCGCTGTCGAGGCGAGCGCGGCGCGTGCGCCGCGTGAGGGTTGGGAGATGCGGCCCATGAAGGCCCCCTTCGTTGTCGTGATCCGCAGGTCGTGCGAACGCTCAGCTCGACTAACGAGGAAAATGTGAGGTTGGTTACGACTTCGGGGTCAGCCAGTGACCCAGCAGCACCTCGAGCAGCGCGGCGGGGTTCTCGGTGTTCGGGGAGTGCGCAGCCCCGGGCACCAGCGCGAACTCCGCACCCAGCCTGCCCGCCATCTCGCGTTGGTCCGGAACACTCCACGCGCGTCATCACCCTCGCCGGTGAACCGGTCGCGGCACCGAGGACCTGTCCAGCGCGGCGGCGAGATCGGCGACCCGGTCGGGTTCGCAGCGCAGCCCGGTTGCCATGCCGAGCAGACGAGCCCCGGCGAGCACCGCGCCCCTGGCGACAAGGCCGCCGTAGGAGTGCCCGAGCAGCAGCACGCGACGGGCCTGCTCAGCCAGGTGGCCGACCAGCTTCGCCAGCACCTCGCCGAGCGCGTCCGGCAGGTAGGCACGTGCCTCGTCCGGGCCACGGGAGTGATACTGGCCAGGGAGGTCGATCGCGATCACCTCGAAGCCCGGCCCGGCGATTCCGTCCAGCAGCGGAACGAAGTCCTCCTTGGAACCGGTGTATCCGGGTACCAGCAGCACCGTGGCGCCGCCGGCCTGTTCGGAGCCCGCGCGCAGGGCAGCGATCGGCCCGTAGGCCCCGTCCAAGGTGGTCCGCTGCGCGCTGTGCGGGCCCAGTTGGGAGGTGGCGAGTGTGGGATCAGACACCACGGACCGCTGCGGATCCGGCGTCGGAGCGCTCACCGGAGTGCCACCAGGAGATCGCCACGCTGTTCGAGCAGCACCGGGCCGACCGAGGCGAGCCGGACCGGACCGGCGTAGCCGCCCCGGTCAACGGCAACCGTGCGCAGCGTTTCCCCGGATTGCTCGTCGACCACCGCGAGCCCACCCGTGATCGGCACCAACAGTCGCCCGCCGAACTCGGTTGTGGTGCCGATGGTGTCCCGCAGCGTCCATCGGGGTCGCAGGTCGGCCCCCGCCAGCGCGATCGTGCGTGACCCGGTGAACCAGTACACGCCGGTCTCGGTGTGCGAGGTGAGCACCGCGCCTCCCGCCGGGGCGCCCGCGAGTTCCTGTTCGGGAAGATCGAGCGAGAACGCCGTGCTCCGCTTTCCGTCGGGCCCGTAGACGAGCAGCAACTTCTGCTCGGCCAGCGCCACCGCGGTCACCGCCCTGTCCTCGGACTCGGCATCCTCCGGCCCGGCATCCTCCGGCTCGGGGCCGGAGATCGCGACCACCCTGGCCGGGCCGGACGGTAGCGCGGCGCTGTAGAGCTCCTTCGGCTCGTCGCTGCGCGATTCGTCCTTCTCGTAGTGGGTTGTGGTGAACACGATCAGCCGCGCTGCCGCCTCGCCGGGGCAGCGGGCCACCGTGCCGATCTTGCCGTGGGCGATGGCGATCGAGGAGAACTCGCAACCTGCCCTGGGTTGCTTTCCCGGATTGACCGGCGCGGGCAGCTCGCCGAACTCCATGGCGCGCAGCAGTTCCTGCGACCACACATTGATCAGCCGGGTGCCGGTGGTGACCAGGTGCGAGCCATCACTGAGCAGTTGGGTGCCCGCCTCGGCGTCACCGTTGCGCTGCGCGGCCCTGCGGCCGGTGTCGGCGTCCAGCGCGGTGACCTCACTGCAGCCGTTGCCCTTGGTGAACACCGCGATGGCTTTGGACCATTCGCCCGCCACCGTGCACAGCGGGGTGTCGCGGGCATACCGCCAGCGCTGAAAGCCGCTGAGCGGATCCCGCCCGATGACCTCGCCCGAATCGCCGGTGACGACCGTGGACCCCTGTGCGACCGGAACCGGAGTCGCCGCGCTCGGAGCGCGCCACAGCTCGGTGAACGAGTTCGGAACCCGCGACGGCGTGTCCAGCGGGCGCGCCGGGGTCCTGGCCACGGTGGATTCGGTCCCCACGCTGTCGCTGGTGGCCCACACGACCATGCCGGTCGTTGCGACTCCGAGGGCGATGGCTACCGCGATCACCCGGTCCCGGGGACTAGTCCACGGCGAGCGGCGCGCGGATGACCCGGTCACGCTCACTCCGCCGGGGTCGACGTCTCGGTCGGCTTCCCGGCCCGGCTCCGTTTCCGCGTGCGCTTGGGCTTGGGCTTGGCGGCAGCCTGCTCGCCGTTCTTCTGGGGTGCCGTCTTCTGGAGTGCCGCCTTCTGGGGTGCCGTCTTCTGGGGTGCCGTCTTCTGGGGTGCCGCGGCCTGCCCGGCATCGGCCGCCTCGCGGGCCCCGGCCCTGGTGCGCTGGCGCGGCTTGCGCTGGCTCGTGCCCTGCTGCTTGTTCTGCCCGCCGCGCGACCGCTGCCCGCCACGACCGCCGGAACGTCCGCGGCGACGATCGCCGAGATCCTCCTGCTCCTCGGCGGCCAGGCCCGCGCGGGTGCGCTTGGCCAGTGGCAGCCTGCCCGTCACCCCTTCCGGAATTCCGAGGTCGGAGTACAGGTGCGACGACGTGGAGTAGGTCTCGATCGGGTCCGGCATGGCAAGACCGAGGGCATCGGAGATCAGCTTCCAGCGTGCTTCCTCGTCCCAGTCCACCAGGGTGACCGCGACCCCGGTCTTGCCGGCGCGGCCGGTCCGGCCGATCCGGTGAACGTAGTTCTTCTCGTCTTCCGGTGTCTGGTAGTTGATCACGTGCGTCACGTCTTCGACGTCGATGCCGCGGGCCGCGACGTCGGTGGCGACCAGGATGTCTACTTTGCCCGAGCGGAACGCGCGCAGCGCCTGTTCGCGTGCCCCCTGCCCGAGGTCGCCGTGCACGGCGGCCGCGGCGAACCCACGCTCGGTGAGTTCGTCGGCCACCTTCTGCGCGGTGCGCTTGGTGCGGGTGAAGACCATGGTCAGGCCTCGGCCCTCCGCCTGCAGGGCGCGGGCGAGGAGTTCGGGCTTGTCCATCGAATGTGCCCGGTAGACGAACTGGGTCGTGCGTTCGTGCACCGCGCCCGCGTCGGTTTCCTCGGCGCGGATGTGCGTCGGCCTGCTCAGGAAGGTGCGCGCCAGCGTGATGATCGGACCCGGCATGGTCGCCGAGAACAGCATGGTCTGGCGCTGCTCGGGGACCATCCGCAGGATGCGCTCGATGTCGGGCAGGAAGCCGAGGTCGAGCATCTCGTCCGCCTCGTCCAGCACCAGCCCGTTGATCTTGCCCAGTACCAGGTGCCGCTGCTCGGCGAGATCGAGCAGCCTGCCGGGGGTGCCGATCACCAGGTCGACGCCCTTGCGCAGGGCCGCGATCTGGGGTTCGTAGGGCCGCCCGCCGTAGATCGCCAGGGTCCGGACGCCCAGATGCTTACCCGCGTCGGTGAGGTCGTGGGTGACCTGCAGGCACAGCTCGCGGGTCGGCACGACGACCAGCGCCTGTGGCGTGCCATCGCCGGGTGTCTGCGCGCGCTGCAGCAGCGGGACCCCGAAACCGAGCGTCTTGCCCATGCCGGTGCGGGCTTGCCCGATCAGGTCCTCGCCCGCCAGCGCGAGCGGAAGGGTGAGCTCCTGGATGGCGAAGGTGCGCTCGATGCCCGCCTCGGACAGCGCGCGCACGATCTCGTCCCGAACACCGAGCTCGGAGAACAACGGGGCTTCCGGCTTGACCGGAGCGCCCGCTTGCAATGGGTGGGAAGTATCGATGGGTGGGACGCCGGTTTCGCTGTGCTCTAGCGCGACAGGATCCGGTGTTCCGTTCGTACTGGTGGTCAGTGTGATCGCCTCTCTCATACCAGCGCGCACAGCTGACGCCCGACTCGATCTCACCGACCTCACCGGTGCGGCCGTGTTGCCCGCTGGTGGTCGATTCGTTCGGCGTGAGGTTGTCCGTATGACACTCGGGTGTGCACGCACTCTTCGTTCGCATCGGCTCCCGGCGCGCGCCAGTGTCGGGCTCGCTGGCCGGCGACCCTGGCAGCTCCCGCGACCAGGCTCTCAAGCGATGCGGTTATCACATTCGCTGCGGAGTCTACCTGGCCACCGAGAACGCTAAGGTAAGGCGCGTGGCTCAGGGACGTGCGGAAACCAGTTACGGTGCGATCAGCTCGGGTGTCGCCGACCTGCTCGGGGTGCTCGCGTACGGCGAGTTGTCGGCGTTCGATCGGCTGGCGGAGGACGCCCGTAGCGCGCCGTCGCTGACCGGGCGCGCGGCGTTGGCCTCGATGGCGGCGGCCGAAATCGGTCATTACCGGCGACTGGAACAGCACCTGGCCGCGCACGGAGTTGCCGTCGAGGACGCGATGGCACCGTTCGTGACGCACATCGACGCCTTCCATGCCTCGACCGCTCCGAAGTCGTGGCTGGAATCACTGGTGAAGGCGTACGTGGGCGACGGACTGGCCGCCGACCTGTACCGCGAGATGGCCGCGTGGCTGGACTCCGAGACCAAGGAACTGGTGCTCGGGGTGCTGGCGGACACCGGGCACTCGGCCTTCGCCGAGCGCGAGGTCGCCGCGGCGATCGCGATGGACTCGACCGTGCGCGACAAGCTGGCGCTCTGGGGCAGGCGGCTGCTCGGCGAGGCGCTCACCCAGGCGCAGTACGTGGTCGCCGAGCGGGACGGTCTCGCGGAGCTGATCGTGTCCGGCTCCGGTGACCTCTCCGGTATCGCCGGACTGTTCCGCAGGCTGCAGCAGGGGCACACCAAGCGGATGCAGGTCCTCGGGCTCGGCTGAGGCGTCCTGCCGTCCTGGGATAGCCTTGCTGTTGAGCAAGCTTTCGTCGACGCAGGAGGACACGCGTGGAGATCAAGATCGGCATTCGGGAGACTCCCCGTGAGCTCGTCGTGTCGAGCAACCAGTCGCCCGACGAGGTGGACGCGCTGATCTCCGATGCGCTCGGCTCGGCCGACGGCATCCTGCGACTGACCGATGAGAAGGGCCGCAAGTTCCTGGTGCCCGCCGGGCGGATCGCCTACGTGGAGATCGGTCCGGTGGACAGCCGCAAGGTCGGCTTCGCCGTCGGCGGCTGAGCGGAGCCCCCCGGGGCTTACTCGCTTTCGCCTGCGACCGACTGGATGAACTTGGTCCGCACGGATGCGAGCTGAATGACCCGGTTCTCGTCGAGTGGCTTGTTCGGGTCGATGACCAGGCCGCCCTGCCTTGCGATGCCGTCGATGGCGGCCCAGATGATCTGAGTGGTGTATTCCACCACGCTGTCCTTGCCCATGGAGCGGCGGTCCAGCCACCATTCCCCGGTGTTCTGCACCAGACCGACCACGCCGTAGGCCCACGGCTCGGCCCCGCCGGAATCGAGGCCGAAGGTGCGCATGTAGTCGCCGAGCAGCGCGGTCACCGAGGTCGCGATGAACTCCTTGTCCTCGTTGACGATGTTGGAGTCCGGCGGGTGATCGCCGCTCGGGGCCGGGTGCACGAGCAAGCGGTACAGGTTCGGGTACTCCTCGATGGTTGTGAAGAACGCGTCGATCACCGAGCGGATCCGCGGCAGCGGGGCGAGCTCGTTGTTGAGCGCGGGCATCAGCCGGTTGAACAAGATCTTGGTGCCGTGCCGGCCCAGTGCGTCATACAGGTCCGCCTTGTCGGTGAAATGCCGGTACACGACGGGTTTGGTCACGCCTGCTTCCGCGGCGACGTGCTCCATGCCGAAGTCGATGCCGTGCTTGTCGAGCGCGCGCAGGGCAGCCTCGATGAACTCGGCCCTGCGCTCGATGCGATGCTTCTTCCACCGGTCCCTGCGGGCGTCGGGGGCGGGCTGCTGCTGCTTGCTGGGGTGCTTGCTACCGCGCTTGACACCATCGACCATGACGTTCATGCTACCAAGTGGTAACCGTTACCGGCGGTCACAGATAGCGAACTTGTAGCAGAACGGTGGTCTAGTGAGCATCATGGAGCAACGACGCTCTGTCCAGGTGGTACCCGGCAGTGGCACGTCGTCGTGGGACCCGCGCGGTCCGGACCGATTCGTCACCAGCGACGGGACCGCGCTGCACGTGCGGACCTCCGGCCCCGCCGATACCGCGCTCACCGTGATGTTCGTGCACGGCTGGACCCAGGACAACACCTGCTGGGACCCGATCGTGGCCGCCCTGCCCGATGACGTCCGGGTGATCCGCCACGACCACCGCGGCCACGGCGCATCCGCTCCGGCACGCGAGGGCACCAGGACGCTCGAACAGATCGCCGACGACCTCGCCGAGCTGATCGCCGACCGGGTACCCGACGGCCCGCTCGTGCTGGTCGGCCACTCGATGGGCGGCATGACCATTATGGCGCTCGCCGAGCGACACCCCGCGCTTGTTGACGACCGGGTCGCCGGCGTGGCGTTCGTCGCAACGTCGTCGGGCCAGATGGACCGGCTCACCCTCGGCCTGCCCGGGATGGCAGGCCGCTCGGTCCCGCGGGTGGAACGGATCCTCAAGGTGCTGCTGGAGAAGCGGCGCAAGGACACCCTGCCCGGCAACCCGAAGGTGCTCAGCCCCGCCGCTCGGTGGCTGGTCTTCGGCAGGAAGGCCAAGCAGGCCGATGTGGTCGAGGTGACCCGCCAGGCGCTGCGGGCGCACCCGGCGAGCATCGCGGGCTTCCGGGACGCGATCGGTACGCACAATCGGCGCGTCGCGCTGGGCGCCTTGTGCGACAAGCCGACCGTGGTCCTGGTCGGCGACCGCGACCGGCTCTGCCCGGTCGCGCACGCCAAGGTGATCGCCGACGAACTGCGGGACACCCGGTACGTGCTGTTTCCCGGTGCCGGTCACATGCTGATGTACGAACGGGCCGACGAGGTCGCGGCGCGGATCAACGCGCTGATTCGGGTCGCCGCCGCGCGGTGATCGAGTTCCGACCACTGTTGCCGGTCGAGCCGAAGTCAAAGGGGATATCTGTCATGCGCAAGACCCTTGTCGCCGCGATGCTGGCGGCACCCGTCCTGGCGCTCGCCGGATGCGGGGAGCAGGCGAACCAGGACGCCTCCCACGGCGACCATCCACCCGCCGCCACCTCCGCCCCGGCGAGTCCTGCCGCTCCGGCCACCGAGACGGAGCAGGCCGAGCAAGACGATGTCCAGCGGTTCACCGTCGAGGGCGGCAAGCGGACCAAGGGGCCTGACCGGATCGAGGTCGGCGCCGGCGACACGGTCACCATCGAGGTGACCTCCGATACGGCCGATGAGTTGCACGTGCACGGCTACGACGAGGTGCTCGAACTGACTCCGGGCGAGCAGGCGACGCTGGAGTTCACCGCCGACATCCCCGGCGTGTTCGAGATCGAACTGCACGGCAGCGGTGGCCTGGTGGCCCAGCTTCGAGTGACCCAGTGACGGTGATCTGGTGATTCTCGCGCACGGGCTCGGCGGCCGATCCGACCTGCCTGTTCCGCTGTGGCTGGCGCTGTACGCGGGTGCCGCCGCGGTGCTGGTGTCGTTCTTCGCGCTGGCCGCGCTGTGGACGACGCCGAAACTGCGCGGGGCACAGGGTGGCGTCGCGCTGCCTGGGGGGTTCGAGCGGATCGCCGACGCTCGGGCCAGCCGGATCGGCCTGCGGATCGTCGGATTGCTGCTGCTCGGGTTGCTGCTCGCCACCGCGTGGTCGGGCACCGACAGCTCATCGACCAACCCCGCGGCGACCTGGTTCTATGTGTGGTTCTGGGTGGCGCTGGTGCCGCTGTCGTTGCTGGCGGGCCCGATCTGGCGGCTGCTCAACCCGTTGCGCACGCTGGCGGCGGGCGTGCGTGCGCTGCCGCCGCTGCGACCGGGTGGTGCGTGGTCGCGTCCACTGCCGCAGCGCATCGGTTACCTGCCCGCGATCGCCGGGTTGGTGGCCTTCCTGTGGCTCGAACTCGTCTACGACCACTCCGACTCGCCACGGGCGATCGCGGTCTTCGTGACGGTGTACGCGGCAGTGCACGTTGTGGCCGGCGCGGTGTATGGGCCGCGCTGGTTCGCCCACGGCGACGCCTTCGAGGTGTACTTCGGCCTGGTCGCCTGCCTGTCCCCGGTGGGGCGGCAAGAGGGCGGCAGGCTGGTGCTGCGCAATCCGCTGGACGGGCTGCTCACGGTCGAGCGGTCGGCGGGCTTGACCCCGCTGGTGCTCGTCGTGCTCGGTTCGACGGCCTTCGACGGGCTCACCCGGCTGCCGATCTGGATCGACCTCACCCGGGACGTCGACGGTCTGGCGTCGGCGCTGCTCGGCACCGCGGGGCTGGCCGCCGCCATCGGAGCGATCTCGGTCATCTACCTGGGTGGAATCTGGCTGACCCGTCCCTACCTGCGCAAGTCCGTCGACGGGGGGCCGGTCGATCCGTACGGTTCGTTCGCGCACGCGCTGATCCCGATCATGATCGGCTACACCGTCGCGCACTACTTCTCGTTCGCGGTGTTCGAGGGTCAGCCAGGGGTGTTCCTGGCGTCCGACCCGTTCGCCCTCGGCTGGGATCTGTTCGGCACCGCGGGCCGGTCGATCGACTACACCCTGGTGTCGACCACGACCATCGCATTGGTGCAGGTGGCGGGCATCGTGATCGGTCACATCCTCGGGGTCACCTCGGCGCACGACAAGGCGATCGGCATCGTGCGGCGAAAGTATGTGAAGGTAGGGCAGTACCCCATGCTCGCCGTGATGGTCGCCTACACCGCGACGGGCATCGCCCTGGTCGCGGGAGCGTGACGCACGATGTCGTTGGCGGCGCGGGTTGTGATGATGCACCAAGGCGGCTGGGACGAGATCACGCTCGTCGTCGGCCCCCTGGTGATCATCGCCGTGCTGATCATCGTGGCGCGCAAGCAGGTACCCGTCGACGGTGAGGACGACGACGAGGAGGACGACGACGAGGACGACCGCTAATGCTGCAGGGGGAAGCCCGCGCCGATGCCGCGCCAGGCAAGCGTGGCGATCAGGGCGACCGCTTCGTCCCGGTCGATCGTGTTGGGGTTCTCCAGCCAGTACCGGGCGCTGACCTGGCTGAGGCCGACCAAGCCGGAGGCCAGCAGCCGTGCCCGGTCGGGATCGAGTCCGGCGTCCGCGGTGATCGTTTCCGTGATGGCGTCGACGTTCGCCGCCGTCGCCCGTTCCACCGCTCGCTGCACGTCGGGTTCGCCCCGCAGATCGGATTCGAACACCATGCGGAACGCGCCGGTGTCGGCGTTGACGAAGTCGTAGAACGCCCCGACAGCCGCCTTCACCCGCTGCTTGTTGTCGGTGGTGGATTCCAGCGCCCGCTTGACGCCTGCCACCAACTCGTCGACGTGACTTTCCAGCAGCGCGATGTAGAGCTCGAGTTTGCCCGGGAAATGTTGGTAGAGCACCGGCTTGGACACCCCGGCGTGCTCGGCGATCTCGTCCATGGCCGCCGCGTGGTAGCCGTTGGCCGAGAAAATGTCCTGGGCGGCGGCCAGCAACTGGGCACGGCGCTTCGACCGGGGCAGTCGTACGCCGCGGGCGAACTGGCCCAGTCTTGCGGCACCGGTCAAACGTGCCACCTCGGTCATGCGTCCTCCGTGTTCTGCGCGGCCAACGGCAGGGGGTCGCCCTCGATCGGTCAAGGTTGACATTACCGGGCGGTAGCCCCTGCCCGGCAAGGTCTGCGTGGTAATGCTGTCATGAGCGCACCAGAGCTGGATGCGGCATCCTGGTCAGATGACAGACACTCGGCGCGACCAGAGCGAACACCTGCTGCCCGGTCAGTTGCCTGCGCCGAAGGCCGAACTCCCCCCGCTGGACGAGTCGCAGCCGCCGTGGCAGGGCCGGGTGGAGACGGTGGGCGGGCTGCGCGTGCACGTGCGCAGGTCCGATCCTTCGGCCACCCCGCAGAACGCACCCACCGCCGTCTACGTGCACGGACTCGGCGGATCCTCGACCAACTGGACCGATCTCGGTGCCCAACTGGCGCCGTGGGCGAGCGGCATCGCCCTCGACCTGCCCGGCTTCGGATTCAGTGAGCCCGATCGCGATTTCGATTTCAGCCTTGCCGCTCAGGTCGCGGCGCTGGAACGGTACGTGGCCGGGCTGGACGTCGGTCCGGTGCACCTGCTCGGCAACTCGATGGGCGGGGCGATCTCGGCCCTGTTCGCGGCCCGCAGGCCGGACCTGGTTCGCACGTTGACGCTGATCTCGCCCGCGGTGCCGGACCTCCGGCCCGATCCGCGGCGGTTGTCCGACCCCAGGATGGCGCTGGCCTTCCTGCCGCTGGTCGGTCCACGCGCGCGGAGGCAACTGGCCGCGCTCACCCCTCGGCAGCGCGCCCAGCAGGTCATCGAACTGTGTTTCGCCGATCCCAGCGCGTTCCCGCAGCGGCGACTGGACGAACTCGCCGAGGAGCATGGCGCCCGGATGGCGCTGAAGTGGGCGACGCCCGCGCTCGCCCGCAGCACAGTGCAGATCTTCCGGACCTGGCTCACGCCCGGCGGCGGTTCCTTGTGGTCGGTGCTGCCCGGGATCACCGCGCCCACGCTGGTCATCTGGGGCACCGAGGACAAGGTGGTATCCGTACGGAAGGCGGAACGTGCCGCGAAGGCCCTGCCCAACGGGCGGTTGCTCGTGCTGCCACGGACCGGCCACGTCGCCCAGATGGAGCGACCCGCCGAGGTGGCTCGGGCCGTGCTCGGCATGTGGCACGCGGTCGAGGACGGTCGTTGGTGATGTTCGCTGTGCTGCCTGCCCCGCCGGTCGACGAGGTCAAACGCGTCGGATATGGCAGGCTGGAGGCGTGAATCGGGCAGCCAGCGGAGCACGCGGCGACCGGCAGCGTACGCCCCATTCGGCGACGTCCCGGCGCTCGTTCGACGCCGGTGTGGGCGCGGGCACGCGGGCCGCGGATCGTCGTGGCGTCCCACGGCCCCGCATCCCTTCCCGGCTACCCGAGGATCGCTACCGGCCGGGTACCCGCCGAACCGGCGCCGAGCCGCTGCGCGCCTCGTGGCGTCCCCGCGCCGGACGGCCGCCCGCCGCTCCCGGCGGCGAGCCGGGCAATAACCGCAAGGCTCCTCCGTCCCGGCTGCGCCGTGTGGTCGGCACCTACGGCTGGCGCACCTACGCGTTGCCGATCCTGATGGTGCTGACCGTGATCGTCGTGTTCGACACCGCTGGTGGTTCGGATGAGCCGCCACGGACCACAGGCCAGGCCCTGTCGGGGCCGTCGGCAGGCCGCAATGGTGGCCCGGCGGCCACCGGCGCCCCCGCGGCGACCGAGAATCCCGCGCAGCCTGCCGACCTGAAGATCCCGACCGCGGAGTTGCCCGAGGGAGGCGACTTCACGCGGGAAGGCAAGGGCACCTGGCATGTCATCGACGGCAAGGGCGAGAGGGCGGGCACCGGTGGCAAGGTCTACACCTACACCGTCGAGGTCGAGGACGGCATCGATCAGGCCAGCTACGGCGGCGATGACGCCTTCGCCGCGATGGTCGAGGCGACCCTGTCCGACTCGCGTGGCTGGATCGGCGATGGCAACGTGGCGTTCCAGCGGGTCGACGGCGACAAGGAGCCGGACTTCCGGATCAGCCTGACCACCCCTGAGACCGACCATCGGCCCGATGTCTGTGGCTACACCATCAAGTACGAAGCGTCCTGCTACCGGCGCAGCCTGAATCGAGTGGTGATCAATTTGGCTCGGTGGGTGCGCGGTGCGGCGGCCTTCAATGCCGATCTCGGCAGCTACCGGCAGTACGCCATCAACCATGAGGTGGGGCACGTGCTGGGCAACGGTCACGTCGGGTGCCCCAAGGACGACGCGCTCGCTCCGGTGATGATGCAGCAGAGCTTCGGGGTGTCCAACAACTACGTCGCCAAGCTGAACAAGGCCGACCCCGGCAACTATGGCGCGGTGCCGCGGGACGGCAAGACGTGTAAGCCCAATGCGTGGCCCAACCCGGATGTGCAGCCGCCCGGCTGAGCGGTCCGGGCGTCCAGCATGTGGACGCCCGCAGCATGATGTGGACAACGGAACAGGTTCCGCTGTGTCGTTGTTGTGGATACTGGAAGGTGCTGGAAGATCGCGCTATGTGGATGGAGCTGCAATGTCAGGGACGCTGCCGCCGCTCGTTGAGCCGGCTGACGAGCTCACCAAGGAAGAGGTGGCTCGCTACAGCCGTCACTTGATCATCCCGGACGTGGGTGTTGACGGGCAGAAGCGGCTGAAGAACGCCAAGGTCCTCGTGATCGGTGCCGGTGGCCTTGGCAGCCCGGCGCTGCTCTACCTGGCCGCAGCCGGTGTCGGCACCCTCGGCGTGATCGACTTCGATGTCGTCGACGAGTCCAATCTGCAGCGCCAGGTCATCCACGGGCAGTCCGATATCGGCAAGCTCAAGGCGGTCTCGGCCAGGGAGTCCGTCGCCGAGATCAACCCGTTCGTCAACGTCATCACCCACACCGAGCAGCTGACCGCGGACAATGCGCTTGACGTTCTGGGTGGTTACGACCTGATCCTGGACGGCACGGACAACTTCGCCACCAGGTACCTGGTCAACGACGCCGCGGTGATCCTGGGCAAGCCCTACGTGTGGGGTTCGATCTTCAGGTTCGAGGGCCAGGTCAGCGTGTTCTGGGAGGACGCGCCGAACGGCAAGGGCCTGAACTACCGCGACCTCTACCCCGAGCCGCCACCACCCGGCATGGTGCCCTCCTGCGCCGAGGGCGGGGTGCTCGGCGTGCTGTGTGCGTCCATCGGTTCGATCATGGTCAACGAGGCGATCAAGCTGCTCACCGGTATCGGCGATCCGCTGCTGGGCCGGTTGATCAGCTACGACGCGCTGGAGATGCGCTATCGCGAGGTCAAGATCCGCAAGGACCCGGACACGCCGAAGATCACCGAGCTGATCGACTACGAGTCGTTCTGCGGTGTGGTGTCCGACGAGGCCTCGATCGCGGCGGCGAACAGCACCATCACGCCCGCTGAGCTCAAGGCGCTGTTCGACTCCGGCAAGGACTTCCAGCTGATCGACGTCCGTGAGCCGCACGAGTACGAGATCGTCAAGATCGAGGGCTCAACGCTGATCCCCAAGGACCGGATCCTCTCCGGCGAGGCGCTCTCCGAACTGCCGCAGGACAAGCAGATCGTGCTGCACTGCAAGTCGGGTGCCCGTTCGGCCGAGGCGCTGGCCGCCCTGCACTCGGCGGGCTTCAAGGATGCCACCCACCTCGGCGGCGGCGTGCTCGCCTGGGCCAAGCAGATCGACCCGAGCCTGCCGACCTACTGACGCTGCAAGACGCTTTCAGTGCACTGGGTGCACTGAAAGCGCCTTTCAGCGCATTGAACGCACTGAAAGCGTCTTTCAGCGCCCCCGGGGCGGTCACCTGGTCGGGTAACGTTCGGCTGTGCCCAAGACCCTCGAGCGCCCGCAGCCACATGTCTGCTCGGCCTTCGGCATCAACCCCGACACCTTGGAGCCGCTGCCCACCGAGCGGGGATGGCGCAGCGGCCCGGTGGTGCTCAGGCCGGTGACCGACAAGACGGAAGCCACCTGGGTGACCAGGAGCCTGAGCCGGATCTCGGTGCCCGGCCTCCGGATCGTGGTACCGGCGCGGTCGACCGACGGACGTCAGATCGTCGGCGGATGGATGGCCTACCGCACTCCCGAGGGCACGGCTGCCCGCGACGCGGAGCCCGCCCGATTCGACGACCTCGTACTCACCTCGGTCAAGCTGCATCAGGCGCTGGCCGGCCTCCCTCGGCCGGGCTTCATCGCCAAGCGCACCGACCCGGTGGCCGTCGCCGACCGTATCGCCTGGGGCGAGCAGGAAGGCGAACTGGACGAGACCAGGGGTGGCCGCTGGTTCGAGATCCTCGCCGGATCGGCCAAGCCGGTTTCGCTGCCCGACCAAGTCGTGCACGGCAACCTCTATCGGAGTGTGCGGTTCGCGGATGGTGCGCCATCGCTGGTGCTGGATTTCCATCCGTACTACCGGCCCGCGGAGTGGGGGAGCGCGCTGTCCGTCGTCGACGCGATCGCGATCGGCGGGGCGGACGGGACGCTCATCGAGCGCTGGTCGCACCTGCCCTGCTGGTCGCAGATGCTGCTGCGCGCCATGCTGTTCCGGCTGGCGGCGCACGCAGTGGACCCCGATGCGGACGCTGAGGCACTCGAGGGCCTGCGCAGGGCTGCGGGCATCGTCAGCGAGTTCGGGTAGCCGCACTGTGTTCGGCCACACAGTGTGACGAGCGATATTCACCCCGACAACAGCGCCTTCACCTGCGCGTTTGTCGCCGCGGGCAGGCAACGTCAAATGCCTGAAACATTCCGACCCCTGCCAGTAACACCGCGTACTTACCTTCATATAGGGAACTCGGAGGTAGTAGAACGTGACGCTGACGGCTGGAGACGCCCGTCCGATGCAGCGGTCGGGCACCGCGACGCACTGCCCGTACTGCGCCCTGCAGTGCGCGATGCGGGTGACGCCTGCCGCTGCAGGCGCGACGGTGGTGCCACGGGAGTTCCCCACCAACGGTGGCGGCCTGTGCCAGAAGGGGTGGACCTCCGCGGCCCTGCTCGGCTCGCCCGCGCGGCTGACCACTCCACTGATCCGGGTGGACGGGGAGTTGCGCCCGGCGGGATGGGCTGAGGCACTCGACCTGGTCGCGGCCCGGCTGACCGAGATCCGCGATGCGCACGGTGCCGATGCGCTCGGCCTGTTCGGCGGCGGCGGGCTGACCAACGAGAAGTGCTATGCGCTGGGCAAGTTCGCGCGTGTCGCGCTGGGTACCTCCCAGATCGACTACAACGGCCGGTTCTGCATGTCGTCCGCGGCCGCGGCGGGCATCAAGGCGTTCGGGATGGACCGGGGGATGCCCTTCCCGGTGACCGACCTTGCGGCCGCCGACGCCATCCTGCTGATCGGCTCGAACCCGGCCGAGACCATGCCGCCGTTCATCCAGCACTTCACCCGCAGCATCGACTCCGGTGGCCTGATCGTGGTGGATCCGCGCCGCACCCCGACCGCCGAGCGCGCAGCGCTGCACCTGCAGCCCGCTCCGGGCACCGACCTGGCGCTCGCCCTTGGCATCCTGCACGCGGTGGTCGCCGACGGGCACCTCGACCACGGCTACGTCGCCGAGCGAACCGCGGGGTTCGACGAGGCGTGGCGGGTGGCCGCGTCCTGGTGGCCGGAACGCGTCGAGCGGATCACCGGCGTCGCCGCGGCCGACCAGCGCCGCGCGGCGAGTC
>JBOHER010000436.1:0-1546 GCA_050701115.1 Haloechinothrix sp.
GGATGTTGCCCGGCTTCACGTCGCGGTGCACGATGCCCGCCCGGTGCGCCGCGACGAGTGCGGAGGCCACCTGTTCGCCGATGCGGGCAACCTCGGCAACCGGCAGCGTGCCGCGCTGGTTGATGACCGCCGACAGGCTGCGGGAGGGCAGGTACTCCATGACCAGGCACGGGTCGCCCTCGTGCTCGGCGATGTCATAAACCACGATCGCGTTCGGATGCTGCAGCCGGGCGGCGATCTTCGCCTCGCGCATGGCGCGTCGGTGCAGGTCGATCCGATCGGCCTCGGACAGCCCCTGCTGACCGATGACCTTCTTGACCGCGACGGAGCGCTCCAAGCGCTCGTCGACTGCGCGCCACACCACACCCATGGCGCCGCTTCCGATGTGGTCGACGAGGCGGTAGTGCCCTGCGATCAGTTGCCCGGTTTCGATGGTGCCGCTCCTGGTCACGTATTGGCGCTCCAAGGCCGTGCGTAGCGGGGCCTGGCGTGGACGCGGGCATACCCCGCTTCACGAACCTGATCGAGTGTACTGGCGGGTCTCGTCGTGTCCTATGGCGGCCACCACCGCCGCTGTGCCCGGCCCGCGCGTCCGCGCGAGCGCAGGACGGCGCACCAGCCGGTACACGCCAATCGCTCCGACCAGCGCAAACGCCACATAGCAGGCGACAAGTGCTGGTGGGGTCGTGCCGGTGAGCGCGTCGCCGAGGATCACCACGGCCGCCGTGCCGGGGAGGCTGCCGACCACGGTGCCGGCCACATAGTCCCGCCGCCGGGTCGATGAAAGGCCGCAACAGTAGCTGAGCAGGGCAAACGGGATCACCGGGATCAGGCGCAGCGAGGTGATGCCGAGCATGCCACCGCCGGAAATGCGTTGGTCCACCGTGCGCACTGCTCGCCGATCGGCGTGCCGTGGCACCAGGTCCCCGCCGAGCAGCCGGGCGGCTGTGAATCCGAGCACTGCCGCGGCTGTGGTGGCCGCCATGGCGACCAGAATGCCCAGCGCGTTGCCCAGGAGGAGCCCCGAGGCCAGGTTGAATACAGTGCGGGGCAGCGGCAGCGCGGCACACACCGCGAACACGGCGAAGAACACCAGGGGCATCGCGGGCCCCGCGTCCTCGGCGAAGGCGCGCAGCTCCGCGGGGCTCGGGATGGGGGCAACGAAGGCAGGCACGCCACATGCGACGAGCAGGCTCGCCGCTACGAGCAACCTGGTCCCATCGCGCATTTCTCTACGGTAAGCCACGCAGGTGAGGCACGACGGCGGGTGCACCCAGGAGCGTGCATAACCCGACTTTCGCATAAGACACACTGAGTGGCCCATCGTGTGCGTTCAGCACCGCGGCACGACGATCGGCTCCTCGATCAGCTCGGGTCGCAGTGGATGCCCGTCAGGGCGCAGCCACGGGTCGCCAGCCTCGCCGTCGGGGTCGGCGCGCCAGGCGTGGCAGATCTTGGCGAGCTTGATCGGGAAGCAGGTCAGCGTGCCGCTGCCGTCGATGTGCAGCCGCAGGAATCCCTTGTGGTCCTCGATGCTCTGCCCGGC
>JBOHER010000437.1:0-8608 GCA_050701115.1 Haloechinothrix sp.
GTCGGCTCGTCGAGCAGCAGCACGCGTGCGCCACGCCGCACCCGCAGCAGGGCCCGGGCGACCGCCACCCGCTGCCGCTGGCCGGTGGACAACCTGCTCGGCTCGCGGTCGAGCAGGTTGGCGATACCCAGCTGATCAGTGACCACCTCGATGTCGGCCGCGCTGGGCGTGGACTCAGCGTCAGCGGTGGCTTCAATCAGTTCGTCGCGCACCGTGTCGGCGGTGAGCACCGGGAACTGCGGGACCCACGCAACGCTGCGTCGCCATACCGACAAATTGAGCTCTGCCAACGGAACCCCGTTCACAGTGACCGTCCCCGATGTCGGACGCACGAAGCCAAGCAACACGCCGAGCGTGGTCGACTTTCCCGCCCCACTCGCCGTACGCAGCCAGGTGACCAGGCCTGGCCGCACCACGAACGATTCCCCGTCAGGTGCGAACCCACCCCGCCGGGCGACCCGCAGCTCAGAAATGCGCACCTCAGCGGTCGTGAGTGGTTGTGGTTGCCCTGGCGACCACAACCACTCACGAGAGGGATCGCGCCCATCTGGGGGTTCGGCCAACAGGGCACTCACCCGCCGGACTGCCTCGACGCCGTCCTCGCTGGCGTGGAAGGCGGCGCCGACGGCGCGCAGGGGTTGGTAGCACTCCGGCGCCAGGATGAGCACGCCCAGGGCGATGGCCAGCGACAGATCGCCTGCAACCAGGCGCACCCCGATCACCACGGCCACCAGAGCGACCGACAGGGTGGCGATCAGCTCCAGCGTGAACGCCGAGGAGAACGCCACCCTGAGGGTGTCCATCGTCGCGCGCCGATGCCGGTCGGACACCCGGCGTACCGACTCGGCCTGCGCGGCCGCCCGGCCGAACGCGGTCAGCACCGGCAGCGCCCGCACCAGCTCCAGCAGATGCCCGGACAAGCGCTGCACCGCATCGGCGGCCGCCGAAACCCGATCGGCGGTGTGCTTGCCGATCAGGATCGCGAACATCGGCAGCAGCGGGACGGTCAGCGCGATGATCACCGCTGACGGCCAGTCGGCGAACAGGATCGCCGCGCCCACCGCCACCGGCACAACACACGCCGCGACCAGTGCGGGCAGGTACTCGGTGAAGTACGCGTCGAGCGCGTCCAATCCCTTGGTTGTCAACGAGGTCAGCTCGCCGACGCCGTGCGCGGAGATCCACTCAGGACCCGCCGCCAGTGCGTGGTCGACCGTCCGGGACCGCAGCTCCTCCTTCACCCCCGCCGCGGCACGCGCCGACACCACCCGGGTGGCCCAGCCCACCAGCGCCCTCCCAGTCACCACGCAGGCCAACACGATCAGCGGCGTGTTGAGTGCCTCAGTCCGTCCATCCACAATGGCCGCGAGTACCGAGGCCAGCAGAAAGGCCTGCAATACCAGGAATCCGGCACTGATCACCGCGAGCGCGCCCACAAGGACCAGCGCCCGGCGCGCTACCACCGACAGAGCGGGGAGCGCGCCGAGCGGGCCCTGCGCCACCGGTCGAGAGGCGGAAGGGAGGGACCGGCGGCGAAGCGTCGTCATCATCGCGGCACGTGCACCGGCGGAATGTGCCGTCTGCCAATGCGTTTGCGGAACACCCAGTAAGTCCAGCCCTGGTAGACCAGCACGGCGGGCGCACCGAACAGGGCAAGCCAGCTCAGCACGGTCAGCGTGTACTGACTGGTCGCAGTATCAGCGATCGTCAGCGAGAACGACGGGTCCACAGTGGACGGGACAACGTTGGGGTACAGCAGGCTGAACAGCACCACCACCGTACCGGTGACAACAACGCCCATTAGGGCGAACGCCTGACCCTCCCGCTCGACGGCCAGCCGCAGCAAGGCGCCGATGGCAGCCATAAGGATCACCCCTACGGCCAGCCAGGTCAGCCATGTGCCCGCCCGGAACTGCAGAATCAGCAGCAACACCAGCAATGGCAGCAAGGCCAATGGCGCCAGCTTGAGCGCGACGCTCCGTGCCCGCTCGCGGATCTCGCCCTCGGTCTTGAGCGCAAGGAACACCGCGCCATGCACCAGCGCGTACCCAGCGACCGCGACCGCCCCGAGCAGCGACTCCCACCGGATCGCGGCAAGTGCCCCACCGACCCGATTTCCGTTGGCGTCAATGGGAAGCCCGATCACATTGGCAGTCAGCACCGCACCGACGCACAGCGTGGCGACCCACGAGCCGGTGCAGATCACCCGGTCCCAGGTGCCGCGCCAGCGCACCGAGTCGACCTTGCCGCGATACTCGAACGCCACCCCACGGCCAATCAACGCGAGCAGGAACAGCAGCACCGGCAGGTAGGCGGTGGACAGCAGGGACGCATACCACCCGGGAAACGCGGCGAACGTCGCGCCGATCGCGACGATCAACCAGACCTCGTTGCCGTCCCACACCGGGCCGATGGTGTTGACCACCACCCGCCGCTCGGTCTCGTCGCGGCCCAGCACCGGCAGCAGCATGCCGACGCCGAAGTCGAAGCCCTCCAGGAACAGGTACCCGAGCCACAGCGCTGCGATGATGACGAACCACAGGGTCGCGAGATCCATGCCAGACACTTCCTAGTAGGCGAAGGCGAGCACATCGTCTCGCTCGTCGGTCGTCGGCTTCTTCGGCGGCATGACGCCCTCGATCCCGCCGCGGATGTACTTACGCAGCAAGAAAATCTCCACTACCGCCAGCACCCCGTACACCGAGGTCAGCGCGATCAGGGAGGTCCACACCTCGCCGACGCTCAGCTGGGAGACGGCCTGCGCGGTGAACATCCACACCCCGTCCACTCCAGTCGGGTTGGGCACCACCACGAACGGCTGACGGCCCATCTCGGTGAAGATCCATCCCGCGCTGTTACCCAGGAATGGGGTGGCGATGCCGAACAGCGCCAGCCTCGGGAACCACCTGCTGTCCGGAACCCGGCCCTTTCTGGTCAACCACAGCGCAAGCACACCGATGCCCGCCGACACCGCGCCGAAGCCGATCATCATCCGAAAGCCCCAGTAGGTGACCGGCAGATTCGGCACGTAGTCGATCGGTCGCCCGGCAAGCGAACCGAGCGCGGGGTCATCCGGATAGAACTCCCCGTAGCGCTCCTGATACTCGCCCACCAGGTCCTCGATTCCCTTGACCTCAGTGGAGAAGTCGTTATGCGCCAGCAACGACAGCAACGCGGGTACGGTGAAGGTCTTGACGTTCTCGCAGTTGGCGTCGCGCACGTCGCCGATCGCCAGGATGGAGAAGCCGGCCGGTCTTTCGGTGTGGCACAGGGCTTCCGACGAGGCCATCTTCATCGGCTGCTGTTCGAACATGAGCTTGCCCTGCAGGTCGCCACTGATCGCCAGCACCGCGAAGGACACCACCCCAACCCAGGCGCCCAACCGGAGCGAGGACCGCCACACCTGCCGGTGCTCGTCCTCCGCATTGCAGTGCCGAACTTGGCTCACTCGTTCCTCGCTCGCCGTGCTGCGTCCGACGCGCGACAACTGATCGGTCTGGTCACGTCTCGCATCGCGCGACGGCCGCGTCCGCCACAGCCACCAGGCGGCAACGCCCACCAGGAACGCGGCCACCACCGCGAAGGCGCCCGCGATGGCGTGCGGGAATGCCGCCAGCACCGTGCTGTTGGTCAGCACCGCACCGATCGAGATCATCTGCGGCTTGCCGTCCACGAACTCCACACCCACCGGATGCTGCATCCAAGAGTTCGCGGCCAGGATGAAGTACGCCGAGGCGACGGTGGCCAGCGAGAACGCCCACGCACACGCCAGGTGCACCTTCTTGTTCAGCCGGTCCCAGCCGAAGATCCACAGCCCAAGGAAGGTCGACTCGACGAAGAACGCGATCAGCCCCTCCATGGCCAGCGGCGCACCGAACACATCGCCGACGAACCGCGAGTACTCGCTCCAGTTCATGCCGAACTGGAACTCCTGCACGATGCCGGTGACCACACCCATCGCGAAGTTGACCAGCAGGAGCTTGCCCCAGAACTTGGTCATCTTGAGGTAGATCAGCTTGCCGGTCCGCACCCACGCGGTCTGCATGCCCGCGACCAGGATCGACAGCCCGATGGTTAGCGGCACCATCAGGAAGTGATAGACGGTGGTGATCCCGAACTGCCACCGAGCAAGGTCCAATACCTCCATGTGTTGATCGTGCCGAGGGCATGCGCCCGCCCGGTAGGTACGGTGGTCCTGTCTGCCGGTAGGACCTAAGTCCTAAGACACCTGGCCTTGACGCAGGCGCGAGGCCGGCTGAACAATTAGTTACGGCGAGCCGCAAACCGTTTCGGCCGTGCGCCGTAAAACCGGCTGGCAGGTCTCCGAAAATTGTAATTCGCAATTCCAAGAATATGGACTTTCCGCTATTGGATCACCTACCTTTGTTGCGAAAGGGGTGGGTATCGGAATGTCTGCCGAACTGCTTGCGTTGGCCAGCACATTTGCGCTGGTCCTGGCCGTGGAGCTGCCGGACAAGACACTCGTCGCCACCCTCGTCCTGACCACCCGGTTCCGCGCCCTGCCGGTTTTCCTCGGGGTGAGTGTGGCATTCGCCATACATGTCGCTATCGCCGCGTTATTCGGTAGCGCGTTGACGTTGTTACCGCAGCACGTAGTGGCGGCCATAGTCGCCGTCATGTTCGCCATTGGTGCTTATCTGCTGTTGCGCGAGGGATTCGTACCGGTGCGCGACGGCGCCGAGGACGCGAGCAGCCAGGGACCCGGACCGGCGGGCTTCCTGCGCTCGGCGCTGACCTCGTTCGGGGTGCTCTTCGCCGCCGAACTCGGTGACGCCTCACAGATCGCCACCGCTGGCCTCGCCGCCCGCTTCGGAACGCCGCTGGCCGTCGGACTCGGGGCGTTCGCCGCGCTGCTCGTGGTCGCCGGGGTGGCCGTGCTGGTCGGCCGCAAGGTTCGGGCCCGCATTCGGCCGCAACTGCTGCACCGCGTCGCGGGCGCCGCGTTCGCCTGCTTCTCCGTGCTGGCGGCCGTGCAGGCGTTCGGGTAGCGAACGCTTGACAGGCCACCGTCGACCAATAGACGCTCGTCTATGAATCATCAGGGAGGCGAGCATGGCCACCGCGCCAGGTCCGAGCGGGAAAGACGCCATCCGGTTCCTGCTGCCCGGGCTGCGCCGCGACCCGCTGCGCATGCTCACCGGGCTGGCCAACCGCTACGGCGACCTGGCCAGCGTGCCGTTGCCCCGCGGCGGCCGGGTGTTCATCGTGTCCCGGCCGGAACTGGTGGCGCATGTGCTGGTCGGCAACCAGGCCAACTACCGCAAGGCGCGCACCTACAAGCCGCTCACCGAACTGCTCGGCAACGGGCTGCTGACCAATGAGGGTGAGGACTGGGCCCGGCAGCGCAAGCTCGTGCAGCCGATGTTCGCACGCAGGCACGTCGACGAGTTCGCGCCGTCGATGGTCGACGCGGCAACGCACGCCATGGACCGGTGGGCGGCCCGGCCACCGGGAACCGTGGTGGACGTCGCCGAGGGAATGAGCGCCCTCACGCTGGACGTGGTCGGTCGCGCCCTGTTCAGCGCGGACCTGACCGGCGAGGCAGGCGCGATGGGCCCCGCGATGGCGACCGTGCTTGAGTCGTTCATCAGGACCGTGCGCAATCCGCTGTTCATGCTGGTGCCCGACTTCCACCGCTGGCCGACGCCTGCCCGGCTGCGCTCGCGCAGCTCGGAGGAGCATCTGCGCGCGGTGGTCGACGGGCTGATCGCGCGCCGGCGGGCCAGCCCGGACCACGCGGGCCCGCACGACCTGCTGGACATGCTGCTGGCCGCCCGCGATGAGGCCACCGGTGCGCCGATGCACGAGCAGCAGATCCGCGACGAGCTGATGACCTTCATGCTGGCTGGACACGAGACCACCGCGAACGCACTGGCCTGGACGCTGATGCTGCTCTCCCAGCACCCGGATGCGCGCACCGTCGTCGAGGCCGAGGTCGATGAGGTGCTGTCCGGTCGGGCCGCTACCGCGCAGGACGCAGGCAAGCTGCAATGGACCACGGCGGTGCTGTCGGAGTCGATGCGGCTCTACCCGCCCGCGTGGATCATCGAGCGGGAGGCCGCGGGCGATGATGAACTGGACGGAGTGCGGGTGGCCGAGGGCAACGTGGTGGCCACGCCGCCCTATCTGGTGCACCGCAATCCCGTGCACTGGCCCAATCCGGAAGGCTTCGAGCCTGAGCGGTTCCTCGGTGATGCGGCGCGGGAGCGCCATCGGTTCGCGTACCTGCCCTTCGGTGGCGGTCGGCGACAGTGCGTCGGGGGCGGGTTCGCCATGCTGGAGGCGATCCTGCTGCTGGCCACCATCACGCAGCGGTTCCGACTGGACCTGGTTCCTGGGTACCGGCCGGAGCCGACGCCAACTGTCACCTTGCGGCCTGCAGGGGCGATCCCGATGACGCTGCACCCGCGCTGAGGGCGCCCGGTTGGTAGTAGAAAACTGCTCGGTTTGGGCCACTTGGTAGTACTTGCAGGCGCCCATCGGGAGCATCAGGCCAGAATGCGCGCCAGGTCGACTGCAGCGGTCACCACGCGCGGACCCACCTGGCCTGCATCCAGCTCAATGAAGGAGACCACCCCGATGCTGGCGCGCAAGCCTGGCACCCCGCGCACCGGTGCAGCCACGCCATAGGCGCCCGGCTGCAGTTCGCCCACGGTGGACGCCCACTCCGGGCCGCCTGGGCGCAGCATGATCGCCTTGCCCGCCGCACCCCTGGTGATCGGATGCTGGGTGCCCACCCGATAGGCGACGTGGAAGCTGGTCCAGCTGGGCTCGATCACCGCGACCGCCTGCACCATGTCGACGTCCGCGATGGACAGGTGCGCGGTGGCCCCGACCGCCTCGGCCAGCTCACGCAGCACCGGAGTTGCGGCGTCCCGCAGTTGCGGCAGCACCCGGCTGGCCAGGCGCAGCAGGCCGACCCCCAGCCGCACCCTTGTGCCATCCCGCCACACCAGCCCGCGGTCCACCAGCGGGCCGAGCAGCCGATACACCGCGGCCCTGCTTACGCCGACTCGGTCAGCCAGTTCGGCGACGCTGCACGCCTGCCCCTCGGCATCGGCGACCGCTTGCAGCAGCGCGAGCCCTCGGTCCAGGGTCAGCGACCCTTCGGTCATAACAGTCCTAGTTCCGCAAGGTCGGAAATGGTTTCACCGAAGGTGGCCGAGCCGTAGGAGGCGAACAACTCGCGCACCGCCTTGGCGGCTGGATCCGACAGCCCGGATGCCTCGGCGGCCAGCGCTACTCCGTCGGTGGACTCAAGGGCCGCCCGTACATCCCGGCCCGCCAGGCAGCGTGCGGAGGCGACCAGCAGGTTCAGGAACCCGTGGTGGACGAATCCGGTGTCCGGGTCGGCGTGCCGCACCGCGCGGTGCAGGCTGTTGGTGGCCTTGAATGCCGCGCCGGAGAAGTTGCTGACCACGGCGAGGAAATCGGCCACCTCGTCCACGCTGGGGAAGTTTTCACTGGACAGCCCGCCGCACCGGATCTTGGGCCAGCTGCCGTGTTCGATCACCTTGCGCACGCCGTCCAGCCAGCCACGTCCCCTGCGCGGCTCAACCACCCGCACCACATCCTCGGGCACGAACTCGGAGACCCGCTCCAGCCATACTTCGTCCACATCGGACGGTGCGGGCATCTCGACCATGCGCAGGGCCAGCAGCTCGGTGCGGGATTCGACGAGGGAGATCGCCTTCGGCACGCCGCCTAGACCGGTGTCGATGATCAACGAAAGCGGCAGTGGCTGCTTCGGCCGCATCTTGATCAACTCGGTGATCATTTCCGGCAAGCGCGACGCGGGACAGAGGAAAACGCCCAGCAGACCGGCGTGCTCCCCGGCGGCCGCATCCTGGTACGCGCGCAGCGCTTCCGGCATGGTCGCGGTGCCCGGAGGGAACAACGCTGAGTCGTCAACGAGGCGGACAAAGAGGGGCGGAATGCCACGAGGGCCGGGTGGCGTGAGTTCCACTGCGCTTGACACGACTGACACGCTAGTAGCGTACTATAACCGGGCACACTGGTCCGAATATCGAACACATTCAGCTTGGGGAGAGACCATGCCGTACTACCGGCGAGTGGGGGAGATTCCACCTAAAAGGCACACCCAGTTCCGGTCGCCGCAAGGCAGCCTGTACGCCGAAGAGCTGATGGGCGTCGAGGGGTTCTCCTCGGATTCCGCTCTGCTCTACCACCGCAATCTGCCCACCGCGATCGTCAACGCGCAGGCGATTTCCGATGAGCGCGGCGGCCTGCAGCCGAATCATCCGCTCAAGCCGCGCGCCTACCGCACGCAGGACCTGAAGTTCTCCGACGGCGCGGATGCGATCACCGGTCGGCGCAGGCTGTTCGGCAACTCCGACGTGACCATCGGCTTCGCCGTGGCCACCACACCGAGCCCGCTCTACCGCAATGCGGCCGGCGACGAGTTGCTCTACGCGCAGGGCGGCTCGGGCACCATCGAGACGATCTACGGCACCCTCAATGTTGGCGACGGCGATTATGTGGTGATTCCGACGTCGACGACATATCGGGTGGTGCCGGATGGGCATGAAGGGACCTTTGGTGCGCATGATGCGCACCAAAGGTCCCT
>JBOHER010000438.1:0-5725 GCA_050701115.1 Haloechinothrix sp.
CGTCGGCGATGTCCCGGATGAGGTTGCGGGACTCGACCTGGCCCAAGGCCGCCGCCGACAAGCGGTTCCACAAGCCAGTGTAGGCCCGCACGGGTTCGGGCTGGTCGAGGTATGCCGCATCGGTGTAGTCCTCCAGGTAGACCACGTCGGACGCGGCGTCGTGGTCGAACCGCAGCAGGATGAACCCGTAGGCCGCCGCGCTGAACGTCTGTGCGTTGAACGGCAGGACCTGAAGATCGACGTTGGTTCTCTCGGCGGTGTCAGCGATGTGTCGCAGCTGGTCGGCCATCACCGCGTGGTCGCCGACATTTCGTCGTAGGGCGGACTCGCTGAGGATGAAGTGCAGAGTCGAGTCGTCCGAGTCCAGTACAGACTGCCTGCCTAGACGCAGCTTGACCCGGCGTTCCACCTCCTCGTCGGCGACGGACGGTTTGGCCGTCGACAAGATCGCGCGCACGTAGTCCTCGACCTGCAGGATGCCGGGGACAACCTCGGGCTGGTACCAGCGGATTTCGGAGGCGTCCTCTTCCAGGTCCAGGTAACTCACGAACCAGTCCGGGGTGACGTTGCGAAAGGCTCTCCAGCGCCCGCGCTGGCGGCCGGCCCGCGCCCTCTCGCGCATGGGCGCCGCAACTGCCGACCCACCGGCAACTGCGCGCGGCCTACTGAGAAAGTCGAGTCGTGCTGGTAAGTCGCGCGTATGTGCCCGACGGCCTGCGTCCGGACGACCTGGACGCGTGGCCGTACACCGTGCACTGCGTGCGCGAACTGCTCGACCACGACCTGACGTTCACCAAGCCGATCACATTTCTCGTCGGGGAGAACGGCTCGGGCAAGTCCACACTGGTGGAGGCGTTCGCCGAGACGTATGGGCTGGACGCACGCGGCGGCCGGGCCGGTCGCAAGTACGGCAACGCACGCCCGAAGACGTCGCTCGGCGAGGTACTCCGGTTGGAATCCACGGCCGAAGGCGCGCGGATTCGCGGAGGTTCACGGCGGGGTCGCAAAGGCTACTTCCTGCGTGCAGAGACAGCCTTCGGCCTGATGGAGACCGTTAGCGGGATGCACGGCTACTGGGAAGAGAACACCGCTGAAATGAGCCACGGCGAGGGATTTCTCACGGTGCTCTCCACGATGTTCAGCGAGCCAGGGCTGTACCTGATGGACGAACCCGAAGCGGCTCTGTCATTTACCTCATGCCTGCGTCTCGTCGCGTTGATGCAGCAGCTCGGCGAATCCGGAGCCCAGATCGTGTGTGCCACGCACTCCCCAGTTCTTGCCGCCACCCCGGGCGCGGACATCATCGAGATCGGCGAACATGGCACCCGTCGTGTCTCGTGGAGCCAGCTTGAGTTGGTCAACCACTGGCGGCGCTACCTCGGCGACCCCGACATGTTCCTGCGGCACCTCTCTGACTGATGGACACCGTCACGGCAGATGCCCACTTCGCCGCGTGGATGCGTGACCACCTTGATCACGCCGCCCGTCACTTCGGCCTCGTCGTGATCGGCAAACCGGTTCTCGGCTGGCGGTTGCGCTCGATCAGCGCGCGGGCCACCGGTCCGGATGGAGAGCGGTGGTTGCGGGTTGTGTCGCAGGAGCCGGAGTGGGCCAGCGGCGAACATTGGACCGGAACTGTCGACGCCAACTCGATCGCGGGTATCCGCAAGCCGAGCGTGCTCGATGTCTACGAGTGGTCGGAAGGACGCGACCAGCGTGCCGAGGTCATGACTCTGCTGCCTGGTGAGGTCTGTTCGTCCAGTGATGCGCTCCGCGCGCCGATCGTGCTGTCGGACCGATGGTGGGCCGATCTGCGGGGCGCGCTTGCGACGCTCGCCGACGTTCCGACGTCCCGTACCTATGCCGATCAGGAGAAGGTGCACGATCGGATACACGGACGGTTCGGTCCGAACGTCGAGACGACCGTCACGCAATGGGAGACGGTCCACGGCGACCTGCACTGGAACAACCTGCTGTGCCCAAACTTCGCGCTGCTCGACTGGGAGCTTTGGGGACGCGGCCCTGCCGGGCTCGACGCCGCCTCGCTGTTCTACTTCAGCCTCGGCATGCCCAGAATCGCCAAACAGGTGCGAACAGCCTTCGCCGCGAAGCTGAACACACCCACCGGTCGAATCGCGCAGCTTTACGTCGCCGCCCGACTATTGCGACGCATCGAAGGCGGCGACTTCCCAGACCTCGCGGGGCCTGTGCGCACACACGCGAGGACCCTCGTGCACTCCTAGATCACTCCACACTGTCAGAGTCGAGACGGCGGCATGGAATCGCGGTGATCGTTTTCCCATAGGCCACATACCTACACGCTCGACAGCAGGCGCCTGCGATCTTGTGGACCAGCCGGTGTTCGTCGGTTATCCGGCGTGACCAGTACCCCTGGAAGCCGTGCTTGAGCGCCTCGGGTTTGCCGATACCCCCACCCCCACGCCCCCACCCCAACCCCGCACCCTCAGGCCCGCCTGCGCACCCCGAACACCACACCCAACCCGACATCGGCCACGGTGTGCACGACCCGCAGCAGTAGGGCGACAGTGGTTGCCCCGGCGACCCCCACTGCAGGAGTGAGCACCAGGATCAGTGCGGCTTCGCGCGCACCCACACCGGCGGGCGCGATCACAACCAGCAGACCGACCAGCCACCCCAGGGCGAACGCCCCGGTGCAGATGACCAGCAGCAGTGGGCCGCCGTCACCAAGGGGCGCAGCCAGCAGGTAACCCGCCACCCCGTAGCAGATCCAGGCGGGCAGCATCCAGGCAAGCGGGCGCGCCACCTGAGCCCAGCCCAGCACAGGTGGGGCCACCCCGGAGCGCTTCGCCAACCGCTGCACCAGCGCGTTGAGCACCCGGGGGTGCAGCAGCACCAACCCGAGCAGCGCGGCCAGCCCGGTCCAGCCGAACCGCCCGGCCAAAGTGGGCTGGCTAAACAGCAGCACCGCCGAGGCGGGCACCGAGGTCACCAGGTGCACCACCAGGAACACCGTGCCCGCCAGCAGCGCCAACCCCGGACGCACGCCGTGCCTGCGGGCGAAACGAGCTTGCGCCAGGAACGGCCACACCGAACCGGGCAGGTACTTGCCCGCCTGGGCCGGGAAGAAGATCTGGCGGGCGGCGGTCGGTGACACCGATTCACCCAGTGCGGCAAGGCAGTGCCGCCACACCTCCGCGGTGGCCAGCAGGCCCGCCACTACCAGTGCGCAGGACACGATCACCCGCCACCAGCCGATGGTGGCCAGCGCGTCGCCGATGTCCGGCACGAGGTCCCGCAGCGCCCACCCGGCCACCGCTACCGCGACCAGCACGAACCCGATGCCGAGCAGATCGGCCCGGAACCGGGGTTTGCGCGCGGCCGAGGGGGACCGCAGCGGGGGGCGACGGGTGGGCGGGTCGTCAGTCACGCCAGATCAGCCCGGTGGTGGTCGGATACGGCAGGGCTGGGGTGCCGCCGCGCAGCAGCTCGATCCGCAGGCCGGGCATCGCGGACACCACGTCCCAGTAGCGCTTGCGTTTGATGTTGTCGAACACGATCACGCCGTCCGGCGCGAGGTGGTCCAGCGCTCGCCGGAACGCCTCCACCCTGGCCCGGCCGTCGATGACCACCAGGTCGAACGGGCCGCCGACCTTGTCGATGGTGTCCACGTACTCACCGAAGTCCAGGTGCTGGTGGCCGTGCCGCTCGGAACGCACCGTGGTGGCGGCGGTGGCCGGGGTGGGCGCGACGGCATGCAGCGTCACGTTCGGGGTGCCGGTGAGCAGTTCGCGCACGTAGCCGACGAACTCGGTGTCGTGTTCGACGCTGTTCACCTCGGCCGCCCGGCGGGACAGCCACATCGTGCTGGCACCCGCGCCGAACTCGAAGATCCGCGCATCTGGGTGGTCGGCCAGGAACCGCGCCACCCGATCCATCGCCGGATAGCTCCACCACGCCACGTCCAACTCTGCCAGGTCGGCCACGTTGTGGATGGCGAACAGCGAACGCACATGCCGAACCCGGGGCGATGTGCTCCGCGACAGCTTCTCCAGCAGCCCGGCCTTGTCCGCGGCTCGGCGTGCGGTGCGGACACTGGCCACATAGGCGCCCTGCAGGCTGCCCTTGACGCTCATGATGCTCTCGCCACGGGCGTGCTGGCGTACTCCGCACCGGTCGCGGGCTCCTCCGCACCCGCAGCGCGCGGCTCGATACGTTCTGCGATCAAGTCGGCTGCCTCGTCTCGCTTCGCGGTGCGGTGCAGAACGATCTCCGCGATCAGCCCAAGCGAGATCATCTGCACGCCGAGGATCATCAGCAGCATGCCCAGGTTCAGCAGCGGCCGGGTGCCGATCGCTTCCGCGGTGAACAGCCAGACCCCGGTCAGGTACAGCAGGATGAAGAACCCGGCGGTGCCGGACAGCAGCCCGAGCCCGCCGAGCAGGTGCCCCGGCCTGCGCCCGTACTTGGTGATCGTGACTACCGTGAGCAGGTCGATGGCGCCGCGCACGTACCGCTCGAAGCCGTACTTGGACACGCCGTGCCTGCGCGGCCGGTGGTTGACCGCGAGCTCGCCGATCCGATAGCCCATCAGGTGCGCGATCGCCGGGATGTAGCGGTGCAGCTCACCGTAGAGCGGAACCTTCCGGTAGACCTCGGTCCGGGCCGCCTTGAGCCCGCAGTTGTGGTCGTTGAGCCGCAGCCCGGTCAGCACGCCGGTCATTCTGTTGAACAACTTCGACGGCAACCGCTTGGACAGCGGGTCCTTGCGCTCGGCCTTGTGCCCGCTGACCAGGTCGGCACCCGCGTCCAGCTCGGCGAGCAACCTGGGCACCTCGGCCGGATCATCCTGCAGGTCGGCGTCCATGGTGACCACCCGGTCGCCGCGTGCCTCGGACACCGCGGCGGCGAGCGCGGCGGCCTTGCCGAAATTACGCCGCAGCCGCAGCGCCCGCACCTGCGGATGTGCCCCGGCGAGTTCGCTCAGCACTGTCCAACTGCGGTCGACGCTGCCGTCGTCGACGAAGATGATCTCGTAACTGACGTCTGGGGTGGTGTCGAACGCGTCCGCGATCTCGGCGACCAGCGTGTGCAGCGTCGCGTCCTCGTCCTTGACCGGCACCAGGACGCTCACGTCAACGGTGGTGATCCGCTCAGCGGTCATGTGCTCTCCCCTTGCCGATTTCGGTGGCAGGTAGCCACAGCATCGCACCGCTCTCTCTGATGATCACGATGCGGTCGGCCGAGTCTGCGGGCGCCAGGGCGGCGAACCCGGTGCCCGGCAGGATCTCGGCGTCGGATCCCGGCAAGTCGGCTGCGCTGAGGTGGGGGACGCCGCCGCCGGTGACCGTGCCGTTAGGGTCCACCACCAGCACGCATCGGGACGGGTCACGCCATTCGGTGATCCAGCCGTAGAAGATCGAACCTCCGCTACGGGTGTCGGACCGCAGGATCTCCGCGGTCGCTTGTCCCAGCTGGCTTTCCTGCGGGGTGGGCAGGAGCTTCATGGCGTCCAGGTCGAGCGTTGAGCCCAGTCCGGGGCCAGCACAGCCGAGGCTGAACTCGTCGGTGAACGGGTAATGGCCCAGCGCGCGCAAGCGGGGCGCCAGGTCCTGGGACGGGGGCAGCGGCCAGTCGAGCGTGACGAACGCGCCGGTGTGCCCGACGCGCATGGCCACGCCCTGCAGCGCGTGCTTGTGGTTCTCCGCACGGATGATCCCGGCGGTGGTCGCGCCCAGCGCATAGC
>JBOHER010000439.1:0-2301 GCA_050701115.1 Haloechinothrix sp.
CCCCCATGGGGCGGGCGATCCGGCCTCAGGCAGACCCTGTAGCGCGCCGCCGAGTCGGTCACGTCGGTGGCAGGCGACCATACTGGTTGAGGTGCAGCCTGGTCAGGCGTGTAATGCGCGTCCTAACTGGGCATATCGTGACGAACTCCCCACGTACGACCGGTACCCGGTTCGTATTCTGGGAAGTTCGGCCCACCGATGCGGTACGTGCCGGATGCACGGCCTGGTCTTCTAAACCGGGAAACCGCCGGGTTCGACTCCCGGGTGCCGCACCTGCCGGTAGCTCAGCGGAAGAGCCGTTGCCTCCTAAGCGACGTGACGCAGGTTCGACTCCTGCTCGGCAGACTCCAGCCGCTCGCGCCTGACTGGACGGGCTTCGGACTTTTACTCCGGATTGACGGGGATCGAGACCTCGGGGCGGCACTGCGGGTGTGGTGGAGAGGTCCCACGCTGGGCTCATAACCCGGAGACGCCGTTCGAATCGGACACCCGCCATGTTCCGGTAGCTCAGCCCGGTAGAGCGCCGCCTCGACAAGGCGGAGGCCCCTGGTTCGAACCCAGGTCGGAACACGCCACGCGCCTTCGGCTATGGGTAGGCCCCGGGTCTTTCAAGCCCGAGAAGCGGGTTCGAGCCCCGCAGGCGCGACCAATCCGGTGTCGTCCAACGGCAGGACAGGTGGCTGTTAACCACCCGATCGGGGTTCGAGTCCCTGCACCGGAGCCATGGCCGTACCCCCTCGCGCTGACAACGTGCTGAAGGGGTAACGGGTTCGCTCCACCCAGGCCCTCGTAGCTCAGCGGAAGAGCGTCCGTCTCCGCAGCGGAAGGCCGCTGGTCGACTCCGGTCGAGGGTACGCACGGTCGAGTGCCCGAGTGGTCAGGGAGCGGGCTGCAACCCCGTGGACGCCGGTTCGATTCCGGCCTCGGCCTCGATGCCATCCGCTGTGGAGCCCCCCCGCTGGTGGGTCGGCGCCCAGTCGGGACTCATATTCCCGGCACGCCCGGATCGACACCGGGACCAGCGACCATGGCAATGCCCGCGAGCAGACGAGGGGACTTCATGCAGCACGTGTCGAAGCGGCTCATGAACTGGGCCAGCATCATCGAGCCCTCCACGCTGGAGTAGGCGCAGCGCACGGCGTCGATGCCGTTCATCCACCCGCACCTGGCTCTGATGCCCGACGCGCACCTGGGCAAGGGCGCCACGGTCGGTTCGGTGATCCCCACGCTCGGCGCGATCATGCCCGCGGCGGTCGGGGTCGACATCGGGTGCGGGATGCTGGCGGTCAAGACGCAGTACCACCGCGACGAGCTGATCGGCGATCTGGCCGAGCTGCGCCGGGCGATCGAGGCCGCGATCCCGCTGTCGGCGGGAAGGTACAACACCCGCCTCACCGCCACCGCCGAGGGACGCGCGGAGACCCTGACCACGTTGGCGGACAAGGCCGGCTTCGATCCGGCGATGTACGCCGCGAACTGGCGGCTCCAGATTGGCTCGCTCGGCTCGGGCAACCACTTCATTGAGGTGACCGTCGACGAGGGGGGCATGGTGTGGCTGTTCCTGCACTCCGGTTCCCGTGGCGTCGGCAACAAGATCGCCACCCATCACATCCGGGTCGCCCAGGAAGCGATGAAGCGGTGGTGGATCGACCTGCCCCATGGGACAAGCGGCAGGGTGCAGCTTACGGCCGCGCTGTCGGTCGCCGTGCTCGCGACTCCGTATCTCTGCCACCACAACAGTCTGACGTCTCGTTGTGGCTGTCCAGAAAGGGCGCGATCAACGCCGCCGAGGGGGGTGCTCGGGCTGATCCCCGGCTCGATGGGCGCCGCCTCATACGTGGTGGTCGGGAAGGGCAACCGGCTTGCGCTCAACTCGTCGCCGCACGGCGCCGGCCGGAACTACTCCCGCTCGGCCGCCCGCAAAACGTTCACCGGCGACCAGCTCCGCGGCGATGGCCGGTATCGAGTACCGCGACACCGACGCGTTCATCGACGAGATCCCGCAGGCGTACAAGCCGATTGACGTGATCATGCAGGACGCGGCTGACCTGGTGGAAGTGCGGCACACCCTGCACCAGATCGTCAACGTCAAGGGCGACTGAACGGTCAACCCGACCCGCGGGGGAGGCTCGCACTGGCCGCGGAACGCCGAGCTGTCAACCCGTACGGTCGGCAGTCGAGCTGGCTCGAGCCAGGCCGGCAGCTGCGGCGCCGGGCCGGTGAGCCGGTCCGGGCCGGACCGCCCGCTCAGCCATCCGAGCAGGTCGGCGGCGGTGCCGGCGAGGGTCACCGGCGCACCGT
>JBOHER010000440.1:0-29652 GCA_050701115.1 Haloechinothrix sp.
CGGGGCCGTGGATGGGGCTGTCGCCGATGAGGGAGTCTTTCCAGCCGCCGAAGGAGTAGTAGGACATCGGCACGGGGATGGGGACGTTGATGCCGATCATGCCGACCGTGACCTCACGCTGGAACCGGCGCGCGGCCGCACCACTGGAGGTGAACAGCGCGGTGCCGTTGCCGTACGGGTTGTTGTTGATCAGTGCGATGGCGTCATCGACGGTGTCCGCGGGCGACGGCCAACACCGGCCCGAAGATCTCCTCGCGGTAGGCGTCCATGTCGGGTGTGACGTGGTCGAGCAGCGACGGGCCGACGAAGAAGCCGTCCTCGTGTCCGGCCACGGTCAGGCCGCGGCCGTCGACCACCACTCGCGCGCCCTGCTGCTCGCCGGTGGCCACCGAACGGATGACGCGTTCCTGCGCGGCGCGGGTAACGACCGGGCCCATCTCGCTGGTGGGGTCGTCGCCGGGTCCGACGGTGATGTCTTCGGCCTTGCGCTTGAGGACCTCGACCAGCGCGTCGCCGGCCTCGCCGACGGCAACCCCGACCGAGACGGCCATGCACCGCTGCCCGGCGGAGCCGAACGCCGCAGCGGTCAGGTGATCGGCGGCGAACTCCAGATCGGCGTCCGGGAGGACGACGGCGTGGTTCTTCGCGCCACCCAACGCCTGCACGCGCTTGCCGGTGGCCGTCGCCTTCTCGTGCACGTAGCGGGCGATCGGGGTGGACCCGACGAAAGAGACCGCGGCGATGTCGGGGTGCTCGAGAATCGCGTCGACCGTGGTCTTGTCGCCGTGCACGACGTTGAACACCCCGTCCGGCAAACCGGCCTCGGCGTAGAGCTGGGCGACGAAGTTGGACGCGGACGGGTCGCGCTCGGACGGTTTGAGCACGAAGGTGTTGCCGGTGGCGATCGCGATCGGGTGCATCCAGCACGGCACCATGATCGGGAAGTTGAACGGGGTGATCCCCGCGACAACACCCAGCGGCTGGCGGAAGTTGTGCACGTCCACGTCCCGCGACACCTGATCGGAGAAGCTGCCCTTGAGCGCCTCGGCGATGCCGCAGGCGTACTCCACGACCTCGCGGCCGCGCACGATCTCCCCCCGCGCGTCCTCGATCACCTTGCCGTGCTCGGCCGAGATCAGCGCCGCCAGCTCGTCCTCATGGCGCACGAGGAGTTCGCGCAGCCGGAACATCACCCGCTGCCGCTGGGTCAGCGGAGTTGCCCCACGTCTCGAACGCCTTGGCCGCCGCGGCCACCGCCGTGTCCACATCGGCGGCCTCCGCGAGCAGCACGCGCGCCTGCTCGCTGCCGGTCGCGGGATTGAACACCGGCGCCGTGCGGGTCGAGCCCGCCGAAGTCAGGGTGCCGTTGATCCAATGCTCGATCGTTGTCACTGTCGGTTTCTCCCTACAGGTAGTGGCGCTGGGCGCGCTTGTGGGCGGCATAGGTTTCATTGGCCTTGCGGGTGGAGTCCAGCTCCGACACCTCCGACACCGGCACGTCCCACCAGCCGCTGCCGGGCGGGTTGGGCCCGTACAGGTCGACCTCCACATGCACAACCGTGGTGCGGGTGTTGGCCTTGGCCCGCACGATGGCGTCGCGGAACTCCGCCACCGATGAGGCTTTGATGACGTCGGCGCCGAGGCTGGCGGCGTTGGCGGCCAGATCCACCGGCAACACACCGCCGTCCAGCAACCCGGTGTCGGTGTCGCGGTAGCGGTAGGAGGTGCCGAACCGCTGCGAACCAAGCGCTTCGGAGAGCGACCCGATGGAGGCGAACCCGTGGTTCTGCACCACCACAATGATCACCTTCAGGCCCTCCGACACCATCGTCACGATCTCGCTGGACAGCATCAGGTAGGAGCCGTCACCCACCAGCACGACCACCTCACGGTCGGGGTCGGCCAGCTTCATCCCGACCCCGGCGGCGACCTCGTAGCCCATGCACGAGTAGGCGTACTCCACGTGGTAGGCCTTCGGATCCCGCGCCCGCCACAGCATCTGCAGGTCACCCGGCATCGACCCGGCGGCGTTGATCACCACATCCTGGTCGTCCAGCACGTCGTTGAGGACGCCGAGGATCTCGGTCTGCGCAGGCAACGGGCCGTGGCCCACGCTGTAGCAGCGGTCGGTGATCTGCTTCCACTGCTCGGCGAGCTCCCGCACCCGCGCCGCGTGGGCGTCGGTGACGCGCCAACCGCCCAGTGCCTCGGTCAAAGCCGCGAGGCCGAGCCTGGCGTCTGCCAGCAGCATCTCCGCGGAGTGCTTGGCCGCGTCCAACCGGGCCACGTTGAGGTTGACGAAGACCACGCCGGGGTTGGCGAACACGGTGTGGCTGGCGGTGGTGAAATCGCTGTAGCGGGTGCCGATGCCCAGCACCACATCCGCATCGGCGGCCAGCGCGTTGGCCGCGGCCGTGCCGGTGGAGCCGATGCCGCCGACCGCGCACGGGTGATCCCAGCCCACCGCGCCCTTACCCGCATGCGTATCAGCGACCGGAATACCGGTCGCCTCAGCGAAGGCGCGCAACTCCTGCTCGGCCTCGGAGTAGACAACGCCTCCGCCCGCCACGATCAACGGCCGCTGCGCGCCCCGCAACAGCTCCGCCACCCGGGCCAGCGCTGAGGCTTCCGGCGCCGGGCGGCCGACCCGCCACACCCGGCGCCGGAAAAAACCGATCGGCCAGTCGAACGCCTCGGCCTGCACGTCCTGCGGCAGGCACAGCGTCACCGCGCCGGTCTCCACCGGGTCGGTCAACACCCGCATCGCGGCCAGCGCCGCCGGGATCAGCTGCTCGGGGCGGGTGACCCGGTCGAAGTACTTCGACACCGGGCGGAACGCGTCATTGACCGTCACGTCCCCAGCCCGGGTGTCCTCCAACTGCTGCAACACCGGGTCCGGGCCGCGGGTGGCGAACATGTCCGACGGCAACAACAACACCGGCAACCGGTTCGTCGTCGCCAGCGCCGCACCGGTGACCATGTTCGTCGAACCCGGCCCAGTCGACGCGGTGCAGGCCAACGCCTGCAGCCGGTTGCGCATCTTCGCGAACGCCGCCGACGCGTGCACCATCGCCTGCTCATTGCGCGCCAAGAAATACGGAAGTCCGCCGCCCTGTTCACCGCCGGTCTGCGCGGCCTGCAACAACGCCTGCCCCAGCCCGGCGACATTGCCATGCCCGAAAATCCCCCACACCCCCGGAACCAGCCGCCGCTCCACCCCGTCACGCTCCGAGAACTGCGCAGCCAAAAACCGCACCAACGCCTGCGACGTCGTCAACCGCACCGTGTCGATACTCATGATGTGACTCCGAACGGCAGGCGGGGGTCGACGTCGGTGGTGGTCCAGGTCTGCCGGACCCAGCCGTGGGCGGGGTCGTCGCAGATCAGCCAGGCTCGCTCCGTCCCGGGGCCGGCCATGACGTTGAGGTAGTACAGGTCGTAGCCGGGCGCGGCCATGGACGGTCCGTGCCAGCCGTGCGGGATGAGCACGACGTCGCCCGAACGGACCTCGGCGCAGACATCGATTGGCCGCTGCGGGGTGCCGTAGACGCGCTGGAACCCGAAACCGGGGCCGTGCGGACCCGGCGCGACCTCGAAGTAGTAGATCTCCTCCAGCACGCTCTCGTTCGGACCGGGTTCGTCGTGTTTGTGCGGCGGGTAGGACGACCAGTTGCCGCCCGGCGTGAGGACCTCGCAGACCAGCAGCTGGTCCGCCTCGAAGGTGTCCGGAAGGCAGTAGTTGTTGACCTGGCGCGAGCAGTTGCCGGTGCCGCGCAGCTCGGCGGGAACACCGTTCGCCGGAACGTACCGGGCAGCCAGCTTGCGGCTACAGCGCGCGCTCGGCAGCGCGAACCGGGCCGCCGTGCTCGCTGGCGATGACCGCGGTGGATTCCCTCGGCAGGTACGCGAAGTCGGTTACCGCGGCGAAGACGTCGTCGCGGCCGTCGAGCCGGAAGGTCTCGGCCCCGCATTCCACGGTGCAGCCACCGGACAGCGGCAGGACCAGCATTTCCTCGTCAGCCGTGCTGACCACGTGCGAACCGCCCGGCGCGAGCTGCAACACGCGCAGCCCCGAGTAGCCCCACCCAGCCGATTCGGGGGAGATCACCGTGGTGAACGGGCCCTCGGCCGTGGTGCCGGACGGAAGGTGGTGCTTGCTGCCCGGGCGGTGTTCGTGGGGGGTGGGTGGTGGGAGGTGTGTCTCAGTCACAGCAGGCTCACCGCCCTGTCCACGGCGGCGGCGACATCACCGTCGGCCGGGTAGAGCAGGGACCGGCCGATGACCAGGCCCTGCACGGTCGGCAGCGCGAGGGTGTGCTGCCAGGCGGCGAACGCCGTGTCGGCGTCGGAGACCTCTCCGCCCAGTAGCAGCACCGGGAGCGTCGACGACGCCAACACGCGCTCCATCGCGGTGACATCCTCGGCCACGGGCAGCTTCAGCCAGGTGTAGGCCGACGTGCGGCCGAGCCCGGAGGCGATGGTGATCGACTTCGTGATCGCCTCCGGGGACAGGTCGTTACGGATCCTGCCGTCGACCCAGCGGGACAGGAACGGCTCGACCATCGCAATCCGGCCGGCATCGGCCAGCGCGTTCACCGCGGCCGCGGTGTTCTCCAGCGCGGCGGGGGTGGCGGGGTCGTCCAGAGCGATGCGGGTCAGCATCTTGCCACCGTCGAAGCCCATCGCGGCGATCGTGGCGGCGTCGTAGCCGGTGAACCGGTCGTCGATCTCGAAGCACGAGCCGGCCAGGCCGGCGCGGTTCATCGACCCGAACACCGCCTTGCCGTCCAGCGCGCCGAGCAGCAGCAGGTCCTCGATGATGTCCGCGGTGGCCAGCACACCGGTCACGCCGGGCCGGACCAGCGCGTTGCACATCCGGCCGAGCAGCTCGGCGCGGTCGGACATCGCGTTCGGGTCGCCGCCGACCGCGTTGGCGCCACGCGCGGGATGATCGGCCGCGATGATCATCGCTCGGCCGTTGTCGCCGAGCGGGGACTTGGCCTTGACCCGCTGTGCGGCGGCTTCCGCGATCGCATCCGGGTTGCGCACCCGGGTGGCGACCAGGTCGCGTACCCGCTGCGGGGAGAGGGTGTAGTCAGGCATCGGAGGTCTCCTGCAGCTTCGACTCGACTTCGGACTGGGTGGGCATCGCGTCCGAGCACGCCAACCGCCCGGCGACCAGCGTGCCCGCGGCGTTGGCGAACGCGATCGTGCGGCCTGCTCCCCAGCCGGAGAGCAGGCCGTGGCACAGCGCGCCGCCGAAAGCGTCACCCGCGCCGAGGCCGTTCACGACGTCCACCGGAACCGGTGGCACCTCCACCGGCCCGGACCCGTCGTCGGCCAGCACACCCTTGGGGCCTTGCTTCACCACGGCCAGCGACACACCCGCGTCCAGCAGCGCCTTCGCTGCCTCGTGCGGGTCGCGCGCGCCAACGGCCGTCTCGCACTCATCGAGGTTGCCGACAGCGACGGTCACGTACTTCAGCACGCGCCGCACCTGCTCATGGGCGTCTTCGCGGGACGGCCAGAACATCGGCCGGTAGTCCAGATCCAGCACGGTGATCCCGTTGCGACCCCGCCTCGAGGGCGGCCCAGGGTGGCCGAGCGCGACGGCTCGGCGCACAGACCCGTCACCGTCACCCACAACACCTTCGCAGACCGAATCGCGTCGAAGTCCAGCTCGTCGGTGTGGATCTCCAGATCCGGGGCCTTGTGCAGCCGGTAGAAGTACAGCGGGAAGTCATCCGGCGGAAAGATCTCGCAGAAGGTCACCGGTGTCGGCAGGTCACGCACCGAGGTGACGTAGCGATCGTCCACCCCGTAACCACGCAGAGCCGTGTGCACGAAACGACCGAACGGGTTCGCACCGGTGCGCGTGATGACCGCGGACCGCCTGCCGTAACGCGCGGCCGCCACCGCGACATTCGTCGGGCTCCCGCCGAGGAACTTTCCGAACGACGTGACCTCGTCGAGCCCGACACCTACCTGCTGGGGGTAAATGTCGACCCCCACCCGGCCCATGGTGAGGACCTCGAAACCGGCGGGGTTCCCGCCGCTGTCGGTCTGTACTGGCACCCGCTTCTCCTCGAGCTGTGTCGATGGTCTCGGTTCGAACTAGTGCGCTCTACTAGCGCGCTCTAGTAGAGCCCACTATGATGGCAGTCACAAGGTCGTGTCAAGGCCTCAGCGGAAGAAAGTCCGCGCCACGGACATGCCAGGATCGGAGAGAGGGAATGCCACCGGAACAGGGGGATGACAAGCCGGCAGGCGCGAATGCCCGCCGCCCCACGATGGCCGATGTCGCGCAGCGAGCCGGGGTGTCTCGCGCGTTGGTGTCGCTGGTCTTCCGCAACGCACCGGGCGCAAGCCAGCAGACCCGGATCCGGGTCTTCGAGGTCGCCGAGGAGCTCGGCTACCGGCCGGACAACGCCGCGCGCATGCTGGCCTCGAACCGCAGCAAGGTGCTCGGTGTCCTGCTGACGGTGCGCAACCCGTTCCACGCCGACATGGTCGAGAGCATCTACCCGGTCGCCGAACGGTGCGGCTACGAGGTGCTGCTGTCCGCCACCGCGCCGACACGGGACGAGCGCAAGGCCGTCGAGGCACTGCTCGGCCACCGCTGCGAGGGCCTCGTCCTGCTGGGGCCGACGCTCGAGCCCGATTACGTCGCCGCGCTGAGCAGGCAGCTGCCGGTGGTCTCGCTGGGCAGACGGTTTCCCGGCCTGAACGTGGACTCGGTGCACACCGCGGAGGCCAAGGGTGTGCGCCAGGCGATCGACCATCTCGTCTCGCTGGGGCACCGCTCGATCGTCCATATCGATGGCGGCCGCTGGCCGGGCTCCGCGGACCGGCGGCGGGCCTATCGCGCGGCGATGCGCAAGCACGGACTGGCTCACGAGATTCGCGTGCTACCGGGTGACCACACCGAGGAGTCCGGCTCGGCGGCCGCGAAGGTCTTGCTCGCCGAGGGGGCACGGATGCCGACCGCCGTCCTCGCCGGCAATGACCGCTGCGCGCTGGGACTGCTCGACGGGGTGTGGCGGGCGGGCCTGCAGGTGCCCGGCGACCTCTCCGTCGTGGGGTACGACGACAGCCACCTCGCCCATCTGTCGCACATCGACCTGACGACCGTGCGCCAGGATCCCGATCGCCACGCCGAGCTGGCGGTACGGTGCATTGTGGACAGGCTGGAAGGGGCGCGCGACGAAGCCGACGAGCTAATCCTCGAGCCCCGGCTTGTCACCCGAGGCACCACCGGACCGCCTGGCAACCGGGGCAAGCGGTCGGCGTAGCACCGCAACGGAGCGAAGCATGGCGGACAACGACAGCCGAGCGGGCAACCGGCAAGGGCGACGGCCGACGATGGCCGACGTCGCGGCCAAGGCGGGGGTCTCGCGCGCACTGGTGTCGCTGGTCTTCCGCGAGGCTCCCGGCGCCAGCGAGCAGACCCGCGAGCGCGTGTACGAGGTGGCCCGGGAGATCGGCTACCGACCCGACACCGCGGCGCGGAATCTCGCGAGCAAGAGCACCAAAACGCTCGGCGTCATGCTGACCATCCGCAACCCCTTCCACTGTGACCTGGTCGAGGCCTGCTACGCCGAGGCCGACGCGCTCGGATACGACATCGTGCTGTCCACCACCGTGCCAACGAGGGACGAGGAGCGAGCCGTCGACGCCCTGCTCGACCATCGGTGTGAGGCGCTCATCCTGTTCGGCCCGAAGACCTCGCGGGAGTACCTCATCCAGCTGAGCGAGGCACACCCCGTCGTCACGGTCAGCCGGAAGGTGCCGCAGGCCCCGCTTGACATGGTGCATACCGCCGAAGGCAAGGGCGTCCGACAAGCCATCGCCTACCTCGTCGAACAGGGACACCACGCCGTCGTTCACATCGACGGGGGCTCAGGGCCAGGCTCCGCCGACCGCAGGCGGGCCTACCGCGCGGCGATGCGCAAGCACGGGCTGGCCGAGCACACCCGGGTCATCCCCGGCGACCACACAGAGGACTCGGGGATGCGCGCGGCCGAGGTCCTGCGCGCCGAGAACGACCTGCCGACCGCGATCCTCGCCGCGAACGACCGCTGCGCGCTCGGCCTGCTGGACTCGCTGTACAAGGCGGGTGTCAAGGTCCCCCAGGAAGTCTCCGTGGTCGGCTACGACGACAGCCGGGTGGCGATGCTGAGCCACATCGGACTGACCACGGTCCACCAGGACGCGGAGGGACTGGGTCGTCAGGCCGTGCGGGCTGCGGTCGAGCGGGCGGAGTCGCCAGGCCTGCCGGCACGCGAGTTCGTCCTTGACCCCGAGCTGCGGGTGCGCGGCACCAGCGGGCCGCCACGCTGAGCCAGTGCCTCGTCCAGGTAGGACGATCGGGTAATCGGGGTCTCGGGCCGCAGCACGGCACTAGCCCCTTCCCGCTCTGCGGCGCCTTGGCCAGCGCGACCGTCGTCGGCGATGCCTCTTTCGGATATGTGCCCACCGGGACTAGCGCGCTCTAGTAGAGCGCGCTAGTGTGTGTGCTACGACACAGATCCGACCGCCCCGGGAGACCCGTCATGGCAAGCGAGGGCATCCACCTGACCCGCCGGGAACGCGCGACCCTGCTGGCCGTTGCCCAAGGCCGCGCCGAGATGAGCTGCAGCTGCGAACCCGACCTGTTCATCGACGGGATAGCGTGCTGCGACCAGTTCACCGCGCACCGGCTGGCCCGGCTCGACCTCGTGGAGCCCGAGCGTAGCGGCAGGCCGAGCGAACGGGTCCCGGCCATGCTCACCGACATCGCCCGCACCGTCCTCGGGCTTCACCCGCCGGCCGCGCCACCAAACGCATCAGGTCAGCTTTCCCGGCCGGATCGCACTGGCGGCCATGCCGGGGCCGAGAGGGCGGCGTAGAGGTCGGCCAGCTCGCAGGTGGTTCGATGCGATCGCGAGGAACTCGTTCACCAGCGGTTCGCCTGCGCTGTCCCTGGACACAAGGGACAGTTCGACGATGTCGGCGGGGTCGGTGAGGGTGCGGTAAGGGATCGGCGGCCGGCTCGAGCGCACTGAAGCGTTCGGCACGAGGGTGACGCCGAGCCCGCAGGTCACCATCGCGAGCTGGGTGAGGATCGAGTGCGCGATGTGGCGGACGTCGGGACTGTATCCCGCCCTGCGGCAGGTGGCCAGGAGTTGGTCGTGGTAGTCGGGTGACGCCTCCCGGCGCAGCCAGACCCAGGGTTCGTCGGCGAAGCGGGTGAGCGCGACGGTTTCCGGCGTGTCGGCCGCTAGTGGGTGGTCCGGCGGGAGTGCGATCACGAACTCGTCGTGGCGCCACGGTTGGATCTTCAAGCCACGGACGGGGGCGCTGGGCCGGACGACCGCGATGTCGATCTCATGCCGCAGTAATGCCCCCTGACCCGACCCGGTGTCCACCTCGGTGATGTGGAGTTCGCGGGGGTGAGCCTGCCGGAACGCGCCGAGGGTGCTCAGCAGCGGCTCGCTGAGCGCCGAGGTCACCACGCCGACGCGGAGAGTGCCGATGACGCCCGCCTCGGCCTGGGTGGCGACCTCCTGCGCGTGCTGGGCTGCGGCCACCAGCTTGCGGCACTCCCCTGCGAAAGCGCGTCCGGTCTCGGTCAGCATCACCTTGCGTCCACTTGGATCGAGGAGCTGGACGCCCAGCCGGCGTTCGAGTTGCAAGATCGCCTGGCTCAGCGGGGGCTGGGACATGGCGAGACCGCCTACGACCGGGCCAGCTCACCACCGCCCTGCAAACAGCCAAAGACCTGCTCGTCAGGGCCGAAAACGTCATCACCTACGACCTCGACCTCGCCGGTGACATCGGCCGCGCCATCCTGCACGACCTGGTCCCCGGCCGACGGCCACGCACCAGCGTCCGCAAGATCAAATCGCCGCTGTCTCGCTACCACAAGAAAGATCCCCACCGGCCCGAACGCAGCACCCCGATCAGCGACACCCGACGCCAATGCTTGACAACCGCACCCGGACCCTAACTAGGTGGCATTGCGGCTAGGCCTCAGGGGTGGTGATCAGCAGGTGGGCAGCGCGCAGGCCGCTGCCCACCCTGCGGTGTTCGAGCAGGCGCAGCTGATGGGCGGCCAGCAGGTCGATGACTTCGGCAACCGGGCGGATGCGAAAGCCGTGCCCAGTGACCGGCATCGTGGCCATCGCCTCCGGGTCGCGGATTCCGATCACGAACCGGCCGCCGGGTTTGAGCACGCCCGCGATCTCGGCGAACGCGCGATCGAGTTGGTCGACGAAGCAGAGGGTGTTGACCGTGATGATCCCGTCGATCTCGGCGTCGTCGAACGGCAGTTCGGTCATCGCGGTCTTGTGCAGTTCGAGGTTCCCCTGCGCGATCGCGCCCCGAAACCGCCTAGCGGCGCACGCCACCATCTCGGCGGAGACCTCGACACCGTGCACCTGGCCTGCGCTACCCACCCGGTCCAGCAGGAGGGCAAGGCCGATACCGCCACCGAATCCGATATCCACCGCGCACCGGCCCGGCGCGAGTTCCAGGGCATCCACCGCACCGGCGATCAATTCGCGATTGCCGCGATTGAGTACCCAGCCGACGATCCGCCCCGTCTTCCCGCGCGGGTGCCCGAGCTGGCCCGCCACTTTGGCCGCGAGCGTGTCTTTCAGACCCATGCGGCAATCCTGCCGCACTGGAGGCTTCAGGCGTACTCGGACTCGTAGGCGGTCACCAGTTCGGCGTGCACCGCACGGGAATCCGGCAACGGCTCACCGTCGAGCGTGTGCACTCTGGTGACCTTCCTGACCGACGAGGTCAGGAAGACGCCGTCCGCCGAGCGCAGATCCTCGACCCGCAGCGGTTCGACCTTGACGCTCCACCCGGCGCGCTCGGCACCGCGGAAGAGTCCGGCCTGGGTGGTACCGGGCAGGATGCCGATACTCGCGGGCGGCGTGTAGAGGGTGCGCTCGCGCGCGATGACCACGGTCGAGGTCGGACCCTCGAGGACGGAACTCCCGCCGGTGGTGAAGATCGCATCTGCCGCACCCCGGCGGTTGGCTTCGCGCACGGCGGCCATGTTGATGCCGTAGGATAGCGACTTCGCGCCGAGCAACAACCAGGGCGCGCGCTCGGCGAGGCCGGGCTCGATCCCCCGATCCAGGGTGACCACGGCGATGCCGTCCTCGCGTTGCCGCAGTATCTTCTCGTCGATCAGGAAACCCAACGCGAACCCGGTCGGCTCGGTCTCATGGCCTTCCCGTCCCCGGGTGTAGACCAGCTTGAGCGCCATCTCCGCGGGGCCCGACCAGGTGTCGATGACCCGCTGGGTGACACGCTCCCACGCCGGTCGATCCGGCTCCGGAAGGTCCAGCATGGCTGCCGACCGCGCGAGGCGATCCAGGTGCGGCCCGAGTTCCCGCGCCCGGCCGCCCGCCACGAGCACGGTCTCGAACACGCCGTCGCCGCGCATCAGGCCGAGATCATCCACCGTGATGTGCGGAACGTCCGGGTCAGCGATAGATCCGTCCAGGAACACCAGTACACGCATAATGGTCAGGGTAGTCCTGCACATCCGAGCGCCACCTCTAGCGCAGTGGCCAGACGCATGAGGAGACTGTGTGAATTCCCCGATCCTCGCTCAGCCGAGGGCGATCGCCGCTCCGGAAGGACACCCCGAAGCAGGGGTGCCATGGCACTTCGGGGATCCGTTCGCCGAACAACGCGCGGCCGCCCGTTCGGTGGCGGTGGTGGACCGGTCACACCGCTCGGTGCTGGCCGTCACCGGCCCGGACCGGCTGTCCTGGCTGCATCTGGTGATCTCCCAGCATGTGACCGAGCTCGGCGTCGGCAGCGGTACCGAAGCCCTCGTGCTGGACAGCCACGGTCGGGTGGAGGCGCACATGGTGCTCGCGCACGCCCAGGCAGGCACCGCGCCGACGGTGTGGCTGGACACCGATCCCGCGGCCGAGGTCACCAGCGCGCTGCCCAAGGGCGGTAAGCAGACGCTGCTGGACTACCTGGATGCGATGCGCTTCTGGTCCGAGGTCGCCATCCGCGACGCCACCGAGGAACGCGCGGTGCTCACCCTGATCGGCCCGGACGCAGACCGGGTGCTCGCCCGGCGGGCCGTTGACCTTGCCCTCGAGCCCTACGCGGTCACCGCCGCCGACGGCGTCGTCTACCGCAGGATGCCGTGGCCGGGCAAGGGCAGCGTGGACCTGCTGGTGCCCCGCGCTGACCTGGTCACCTGGTGGGAGCGACTGACCGAGGCCGGCGCGCGCCCGGCGGGCAGCTGGGCCTTCGACGCGCTGCGCGCCGAGTCGCTGCGCCCCCGGCTCGGGGTGGACACCGACGAGCGCACCATCCCGCACGAGGTCAACTGGATCGGCTCCGCGGCGCATGTGGCCAAGGGCTGCTACCGCGGGCAGGAGACGGTGTCCAAGGTGTTCAACGTCGGCCGTCCACCTCGGCATATGGTGCTGCTGCACCTGGACGGGTCTCCGGGGATCACGCCGGAGACCGGCGACCCGGTGCGGGTCGGCGACCGGGTGGTCGGCCGGGTCGGCACGGTGATCCAGCACCACGAGCTCGGGCCTATCGCACTGGCGCTGGTCAAGCGGTCCATCCCGATCGACGCCGAACTGCTCGCGGGCGACGAGGACCGCGTCGTGCAGGGCGCGGTCGATCCGGATTCGGTGCCGCAGGAAGGTCCGGCGCCCGGTCGGGCCGCCGTGTCGCGCCTGCGGGGCTGAAGGCCTGCGGAGCTGACGGGCTGATCAACGGTCCAATGTCCGGAGTCTCATTCAAAACTCGCGCTATTCACGCGGTGGTGGTTGCGAATGGTGCTGCTACATGCACCGACCTCTCGCACGGGCCTGGCGGCCCGCGATCGCTGGGTCGGTTGTGAATAGCGCTCCCGGGCTTGAGGGTTTGTAACCCAAATCACTCTCACCTTTCGGCCATCCGCGTGATACGTACGCCAGTTGCTTGGCGTTCTTGCTCCGAGGGGAGCAGGATGTGCGCGTGATTGAAGTCCGCCCTGGTGGTCGGCGCCGGATCGACCGTGTTCTGTCGGGCGATTACGTGCAGGACCTCGACCGGCTGCCGCTCGCTGCCCTGCGCGAGCGACGCGACGAGGCCGCCCAGGAAGAGACCGATCTGTCCTACCTCCGCCGCCTGCTGCACGCCAGGATCGACATCGTGCTTGCCGAGCAACGGCGGCGCAGCAGCGGCGAGCAGCACAGCGTCGTCGATCAGCTTGCCGCGATCCTCGCCGACAACCCGGTCACCGCCCCCGCCCGACCGGGGCGACATCAGCCACTCCTGCCCTCACGCGCCGGTGAGCGCAGAAGGGAGGCCGAGGCGCTGGTGGCCGATGCCGGCCTGTCCGACGTGGCGTCGCTGGCCGACGACGCCCTTGCCGACAGCCTGCGGGCCTACCAGGAGCAAGAGTCATCGGTGTCCGCCCGCAGGCGCGAGGTGCAGCAGGTGGTTGACACCATCAACGCCGAGATCGCCGGCCGCTACGCGGTGGGCACCGCATCGGTCGACGAACTGCTGGCCGCCCAACGCCGCGAGCCGTCGAGCTGAGTTCCGCGCTCAGTTCAACCGCTCGCGCGCGGCGAGCTCGGATGTCGACCAGCATCCGGGTGTGGCCCTGATCGCCGAGCACACTCTCGGCGAGCACCAGCACATCGGTCACGCCACCTGGCGCCGGACGACCGTCGGACAGTTCGGCTGGCAGCAGCCTCGGCGGCGTGGCGAACGGACGGAGCACCGGCAAATCGTGACACGCCGTACTCGCTCCCCCGATGCCGGGAGGCCGTTCGGTGCATTTCCGGTCGATGTCATGCGCTCCACACCATGCCGCGTCGCATCGGCAGGTGCAGACACGGTACGGTAGATGGCAGGAAAAGTTGTCGAGACGATGCGGGGCCGCCGTTTCCCCCGGCCGCCCCGCCCCTGTGTGAGGGGGTCGAGCCATGGGGCGCGGCCGTGCTAAGGCCAAGCAGACGAAGGTGGCCCGGGAGCTCAAGTACAGCACTCCCCCCACAGACTTAACCGCATTGCAGCGCGAGCTGTCGGGCAAGTCGTCTGATGAAGGCCACGACGATGAGCGGTACTCCGACTCGTACGACGAGTACGAGGACGACTACCGCCGCTGAGTCCATCGCGAGCGCGAGGCTGGGTTCGGGTGCGCGCATCCGGCACCACCCTCGCGCTCGCGGCACGCCTACAGCCGCAACGCCGGTGTCCGCCCGGCAGCGGCGTGGGCCTTGGTGTGCTGGACTGGGCGCATGGAACTCCTGGATGCGCATCGCATCGCGATGAGCGGCTTCGACCGCACCGTCCACCAGGTCACCGACGACCAGTGGGACCGGCCGACGCCGTGCACCGAGTGGACCGTCCGCGATCTGGTCAATCACCTGGTCTACGAGCAGCTCTGGGTGCCGGAGTTGCTGCGGGGCGCCACGCTGGCGGAGGTGGGCGACCGCTTCGACGGGGATGTGCTCGGTGCAGACCCGATCGGCGCGTGGGAGCGGTCCTCCGCGGCGGCGCGGGCGGCGTGGACCGAGCCGGGCGTGCTCGACCGCAGCGTGCACGTGACGAGCGGCGTGATCGACGCCCGCGAGTACGGCTGGCAGATGGTCACCGATCTCGCGGTGCACGGCTGGGACCTTGCCGTCGGAATCGCCGCGGCCAATCCGATCGGAGATGAGCTGGCCAACGACCTGCTCGGCCGGATCGCTCCGCACGTGGACGCATGGCAGGGCCTGGGCATCTTCGACCCACCGGTCGACGTGAACACCCACGCCGACCCGGCCAGCAGACTGGTCGCCCTGCTCGGGCGTCGCCCGCGATGAGGTGCATCTGTCGACATATGCACGACGAACGGCGAACGCGGAACGTCAGTCGAAGCCGCCGCGGCGGCCCTTCTTGATCTCCCCGCGCCGTTTCTTCGACGCCAGCCTGCGCTCCTTCGACCCGCGGGTTGGCTTGGTGGGGCGTCGCTTCGGCGGCGGTGGGGCCGCGGCGTCCCGCAGGAGCGCGGCGAGCCGAGCCCGGGCGGCTTCCCGGTTGGCCAGTTGAGCGCGGTGCTCACTGGCCGCGATGGTGAGCACACCGTCGACCAGCCTGCCCTCGAGCCGCTGCAGCATGCGGACTCGCAGCGCATCAGGCACGCTCGCCGAACCGCTGAGGTCAAAGGACAGCTCGACGCGAGAATCGGTGGTGTTGACGCCCTGCCCGCCCGGCCCGGACGCGCGGGAGAACCGCTCGCTCAGCTCAGCGGCCGGAATCACCAGCCTGTTGCTCACCACCAGATCGTCCACGGTCCCAGTGTGCCCGCCAAGGTCGTGAGTGCGCTCAGAACCGAGGGTGGTCTCCGTGCAGGACGGCGCGCGGCCCGTCCGGGTCCTCGGCCGCCCGCACGTCGCCGAGCACCCAGGCGGGCACGTGCCGGGCGGTCAGCACGGCCAACGCACGGTCGACGTCCTCGGGCGCGACGACCGCGACCATGCCGACACCCATATTGAACGTCTTCTCCATCTCCACCCTTGCCACCCGGCCGCGGTGCGCGATGAGTCCGAACACCGGGGCAGGCGTCCAGGTGGCCCGCTCCAGCCGGGCGACCAGCCCGCGCGGCATCACCCGCGCCAGATTGGCCGCCAAACCACCCCCTGTGATGTGCGAGAAGGTCCGCGTGTGCGTTTCGGCAGCCAGCGCGAGGCAGTCCCGCACATAGATCAGGGTGGGTTCGAGCAACTCCTCACCGAGGGTGCGGCCGAACTCCTCAACGTGGCCGTGCAGCGGCATCCGGGCGTCTTCCAGTAACACCTTGCGCGCGAGCGAGTAGCCGTTGGAGTGCAGTCCTGACGAGCCCATGGCGATCACCACGTCGCCGGGCCGCACCCGCTCAGGACCGAGCAGTTCAGCCGCCTCCACCACGCCGACACCGGTGGCGGAAATGTCGTACTCGTCGTCGCCCATCAGGCCCCGGTGCTCGGCGGTCTCGCCGCCCAGCAGGGCACAACCCGCCCGGACGCAACCCTCCGCGATACCGGCGACGATGTCCGCGATCCTGGTCGGCACGACCTTGCCGACCGCGATGTAGTCCTGCAGGAACAGCGGCTCGGCACCGGTGACCACCAGGTCGTCGACCACCATGGCCACCAGGTCGATACCCACCGTGTCGTGCTTGTCCATCGCCTGCGCGATCGCGATCTTGGTGCCGACACCGTCGGTGGACGCGGCCAGCACCGGCTCCTTCCAGCGATCGAGCTTGAGCGAGAACAGCCCGGCGAATCCGCCGACCCCACCGAGCACCTCCGGGCGTGTTGCCCGTTCGGCGTGCGGCTTGAGCAGCTCCACAGCTTGCTCGCCTGCCTCGATATCGACGCCGGCTTCCGCATAGGTCGCGCCCTGAGAAGGCAGTGGCACAACGGACTCCATCCTGAATCAACCCCCGCGTAGGAAAAGCTACGGACGCTTGACCGCGTCCTGCGCACCGTACCCGGCCTGCGGAACGGCGACCGGCGAAGTCGCGGGCACCCCGGGCGCGTTCAGGCTCTCCAGCAGGTGCTTGCCGATAAGTTCGTCCTCCGGCAGCGGGATCGGGTACTTCCCGTCGAAGCAGGCCGAGCACAGCCGGGACCTCGGCTGCTCGGACGCCGCGACCAGGCCCTCGAGCGACACATAACCCAGCGAGTCCGCACCGACCGACCGCCGGACGCCCTCCATATCGAGCCCATTGGCGATCAGCTCTGCCCGGGAGGCGAAGTCGATGCCGTAGAAGCACGGCCAGCGCACCGGCGGGGAGGCGATCCGCACGTGCACCTCGAGCGCGCCCGCCTCGCGCAGCATGCGCACCAGCGCGCGCTGGGTGTTGCCGCGCACGATCGAGTCGTCGACCACGACCAGCCGCTTGCCGCGAATGTCCTCGCGCAGCGGGTTGAGCTTGAGCCGGATACCGAGCTGGCGGATGGTCTGCGAGGGCTGGATGAAGGTTCGGCCGACATAGCCGTTTTTCACCAGGCCGGAACCATAGGGAATGCCCGATGCCTGGGCATACCCAATCGCGGCCGGGGTGCCCGACTCGGGGACCGGGATGACCAGGTCACCGTCGGCGGGTTGCTCCTGGGCCAGCCGCCTGCCGATCTCCACCCGGGTGGCGTGCACGCTGCGGCCGGCGATCGTGGTGTCCGGCCGGGCGAGGTAGACGTACTCGAATACGCAGCCCTTGGGCTCCGGGTTGGCGAACCGCGATGAGCGCAGCCCGTCGGCGTCGATGGCGAGCAGCTCGCCCGGCTCGACCTCCCGCACGAACGACGCGCCGACGATGTCCAAGGCGGCCGTTTCGCTTGCGACCACCCAGCCTCGCTCGAGACGCCCGAGCACCAGTGGCCGCACGCCGTGCGGATCGCGCGCGGCGTACAGGGTGTTCTCGTCGGAGAAGACCAAGCAGAACGCACCCCGGAGAGTGGGCAGCAGTTCCAGCGCGGCAGCCTCGACACCTCGATCCGCCGCCGATGCCGCCAGCAGGGCGGTGATCACGTCGGAGTCGGTGGTCGCGCCGTTCCTGCTGAGCACGCCAAGTTCGCGGGCTCGCGCGGCCAGCTCCGCTGTGTTGACCAAGTTGCCGTTGTGGCCCAGCGCGATGCCGCTGCCGGTCGCGGTGGTGCGGAAGGTCGGCTGCGCGTTCTCCCAGCTGCCGCCGCCGGTAGTCGAGTAACGGCAGTGGCCAACCGCGATATAGCCCTGCAGCGAGGTCAGCACCTGCTCGTCGAAAACCTGGCTGACCAGGCCGAGGTCCTTGAACACCACAATCTGCGATCCGTCGGACACCGAGATGCCCGCCGCCTCCTGACCACGGTGCTGCAACGCATAAAGGCCGTAGTAGGCCAGCTTGGCTACTTCTTCACCGGGCGCCCAGGCTCCGAAGACCCCACATTCCTCGCGGGGTGCTGGGTCGTTCTCATGGGAGTCAGCGTTCGGGTCGTGACGATCTGCGACTGAGGCCGGATGTGCACTGTTCTCGGGCGGATTACCCATACCCGGGCGACGCGTGGGCACCAAGAGCTCCTGCCAGGACGAGGGATGGCCAAGTCCAGTGTAACCGGTGGATGTCGTGCGGCCCGCCGACGACAGGTGGCTCTGCCCACTTCTCGCGGTCAACGCACCGGATGGTCAGGTCCCCGTCGGCAGCCAGGTGGAGGTGCCAGGCCGGACCGGCACCCAGCAACCCGTCACCTCCCCGAGATCGGTCAGCTCCGCGGCGCCCGGCGTGTCCTGATCAGGCAAGGCGATGAGCGCGTCGAGCACCTGCTGCGCATGGCCGCGGCACTGCCACAGCACGGTCTGCGGCGCGAGGATGTCCACCTCGGTGCCGGGCATCCGGGTGGCGACCACGTCGTCCTCGGCGTTGAGCGAGACCACGTCGACGACCTCATCGTGCACCCGCACACCGACCACCGCGACCACCCCGCCGCTGGCGTCGGTGGGGTGGATGAACTGGTAACCACGGGAGATCAGTTTACGGAGTCGCGCTTCGATTCCGGCCATCGCCGGAGCGCTGCGGTCCTCGGTCAGGTCTTCAGTCGACGAGGTCATCGAACTCCCCATCCTTGGCGCCGCCGAGGAAGGCCGCCATCTCCGCGCTCGTGTAAACGAGCGCGGGTCCGGTTGGATAGCGAGAGTTGCGTACGGCTATGTCGCCGCCGGGCAAGTGCGCGACCTCCACGCAGTTGCCCACAGCGCCACTTCGGGCGCTCTTGCGCCAGCGAACTCCAGCGAGTTGCTGCGCAGGCATTCCGTTGACGATCGAATCCGCCATGATCCCCACCTTCCCGACTTCCCACTCGGGGGATGCATCTGCATGTGCATGTGACCGTGCGGACGTTAGCACTCCGCCACACAAACGCAAATGCTTGTGCAGGAAGATCCACCGAACTTCGCCCAGGGTGAGTAAAAAGATCACCGGAAGGTGTGGCAAGTGATCAAATTGGACCCTCGTCGGCCGTATCGAGAACAGAGAGTGATCACGGAAACCGAACGTGACCAGCGGTTTAGATCTCGGCGCGCACCTTGGAGAGGAATTGCCTGCTGCTATCGGGTGTTTCCGCGTCGACCGCGAGCCGGTCGAGCGCGCGGCCGTACTGCTCGATCTCGTCGAGCTTGTCCAGATACAGCGCGCCGGTGAGGTGCTCGATGTAGACGATGTTGGGCAGCTCGCTCTCGGCGAACCGCAGCAGGGTGAAAGCGCCCTCGGCCGCGTAGCCGCCGGCCTCGAAGGGCAGCACCTGCAACGTGATGTGCGGCAGGGCGGTCAAGTCGAGCAACAAGTCGATCTGGGCCCGCAAGACCTTTCGGCCGCCGATCGGCCTGCGCAGCACGGCTTCATCCACCACGGCCCACAGCCGCGGAGCGTTGGGCCGCAAGAGCACCTTCTGCCGCCGCATCCGCAGTGCGACGCGGCGTTCGACCTCGTCATCCACCTGACGCGGCCGCCCATGGCCGGCGATCGCCCGGGCGTAGCCCTCGGTCTGCAGCAGGCCGGGCACGAACTGCAGCTCGTAGGTCTGAATCCGGGACGCGGATTCTTCGAGCCCGACGTAGTCGTGGAACCAGTTCGGGATCAGGTCGTTGTAGCGATGCCACCAGCCGGGCTCGTTGGACTGCTCGACCATCTCCACGAAGGACGCACGCTCATCAGGATCGTGCACGCCGTACATGGTCAACAGATCTTCGACGTCACGTTTCTTGAAGCTCACCCGGCCGAGTTCGAGCCGGCTCATCTTGGACTCCGAGCCTCGGATCTGGTACCCGGCCTGGGCACGCGTGACACCGGCCGACTCACGAAGCCGCCGCAGTTGCGCGCCCAGCACCATCCGCCGAGCGGTAGGTGCACCTGATGGATCGGAGACGTTGCCATGTTGTGGCGCCACGATCACTCACCGTACTCGAACCCCGAGTCCCGTCAAGCACCGCCGCTTTCACTTGCTGAACACGAACCCCTACCCTCAGTGTGGTCCGCGTTACTCGAGAACCTGAGAGGCCCTGATGACCGGTGCTACCAGTGCCCAGTCCGAACGCGTCCCGGTAGGCGTCGACCCGACGAGGGCAAGCATCGCCCGCGTCTACGACGCATTCCTCAATGGCAAGGACAACTACGAGATCGACCGCGAGGTGCTCCGCGGCGTCCAGCAGAAGGCGCCCGAGGCCCAGGACTTGGCCACCGAGAACCGCGGCTTCTTGATCCGCGCGTGCCGGTTCCTGGCGAGCCAGACCGGAATCAACCAGTTCCTCGACTGCGGGTCGGGGTTGCCCACCGCGGAGAATGTGCACCAGGTCGTGCAGCGCATCAATCCCGATGCCGACGTCGTCTACATCGACAACGACCCGGTGGTGCTCGCCCATGGCCGGGCGTTGCTCGAGGAGAATGACCAGACCCACTTCGTTTCGGCCGACATCTTCGAGCCGAGGGCGATTCTCGAGAACGAGGTCGTCCGCAAGCACATCGACTTCTCCCAGCCGCTTGCCTTCATGCAACTGGGCACCCTGCACCACTACGAGGGCCCGCCCGAGCGACCTGCCGAGATCATGGCGGAATACATCGAGGCGCTACCGTCCGGCTCCTACGTGGCGATGACGCACTTCCTCGATCCAGAGAACGAGCACAGCGAAGTAGCGCGCAAGATGGAGGAGGTCTTCCAGCACAGCCCGATGGGCTCCGGCACGTTCCGCACCAAGGCGGAGCTGGAAGATCTCATGCCGGGATTGGAACTCGTCGAGCCGGGTCTGACGCGCTGCGCGGACTGGTGGCCGGACGGCCCAAGGGTGAAGCCGCTGAACCAGGTGCAGTACTGCATCGCGGGCGCGGTCGGCCGCAAGCCGTGAGGATGTCCCCAACGCCACATTGGGGACGCTCAAATGTCCCCAATGTGGCATTGGGGACATTTGCACAGCGTTAGCCGTGCACAATCGGCAACCACGATGCGAGGTCGGCGCGGGTACCCGAGGCGGTGACCCGGCCCGCAGCCACCGCCTCGCTCCAGTCCAGCAGGCCCGAGGCCAGTTCGAGCCAGGTTCGCGGATCGGTTTCCACCACATTGGGCGGTGTGCCCCGAGTGTGCCGTGGCCCCGCGATGCACTGCACGGCGGCGAACGGCGGCACTCTGACCTCGACGCTGTTTCCGGGGGCGTCTCCAGCGAGGGCGCGCAGGCTCAGCCGGACCGCTTTGGCCAGTACGGGACGGGCAGGCGCACCGGCTTCACCGCGCAGCCACCCGGACACCTCGCCAACGGCGGCGCTCAGTTCACCCGGATCGGGCGCGGAAACCATGCGCCAAACATAGTCGGCACCACACGGGCGACTGATCATTGTTGGTGGACTGCGCGAAGCCGGGGTGAGTCGTGCCACTAGGATGATCGAGCAATCACACCGATCCGCCGACCGTTGGGGCGATCATGGCGCACTCGGACGAAGCCGACCGACTGATGCCTGGGCACGAGCGTGCCCGGCCGCCGATCACACGGTCGATGCGCGCCAACGCGCGACGGAACCCGAATACCTGGTTGTACGTGATCGACGAAGCTTTCGACCCGGACGGTGACGTACCGCCGTGGGCGGTAGTCGGCGCGTACCCGGTCAATGGAGATGGCGACATCGTCGAGGACTTCCACCCCAACGAGCAGTATCGGCCCTCACCGAGGGCGCTCGGTTTCCCCGAGCCAGAAGGCGAGCTCGAAGAGCTGATGCAGCTGGTCCGCACCTACCACCGGCCTGCGACCGACCTGCCCGCCGTCGTGCTGCGATCGACGCTGTTCGTGTACGCGGTCTCGCCGCGACAGAACACCGTCACCGGCTTCCACGACCGCACTGGCCGGGTCGTCGTGCCCGCCTACACCCGCAGGTCGATGCTGCCCAAGGACTGGCCCGGCGCACGCAGGCTCACCGGCAGGCAACTGCTGCCGTTCTTGGCAGGCCATCCGCTGGCGATCAACCCACACGGACTGATCACCGCGGTCATTCCGGCCGCGCACCTCACGGCGGCGGCAGGACACGGCTGAGCTCACGCTGACGAGTGATCCCGGGTCGCCATTTCGGGGATGCCCGGGCATCGTGGAATGCGATGATCATCGTCGCACCCGGGAGCCGAGTCATCGTGAACCGTTCGCAGCTGCCACAAGTCCTGACCGCCGCTCTTGTCGCGTGCGGGGTGGTGCTGGCGGATACGCCCGCGCAGGCCACGCCCAGTCCCGCTCCCGTGTCCACCGCCGATCACATCGAGGACGGCGGTGACCACTACGCGGGTTCGCAGATCGCGCGGCATGAAGGCAGGCACGGCGCACCGTATGCGGGCAAGAAGCGCAGCCGAACACTCGGCAACGACGTGAGCCGGTGGCAGGGCAAGGTGGACTGGGCACAGGTGGTGCGCAAGGGCGCGAAGTTCAGCTACATCAAGGCCACCGAGGGCACCGGCTACCGCAATCGGTACTTCGCCCAGCAGTACAATGGTGCCCGCCGGGCGGGCCTGATCCGCGGCGCATACCACTTCGCTCGGCCGGACATTTCCAGCGGACCACGGCAGGCGAACTACTTCGTCAAGCACGGCGGACGGTGGTCGCGGGATGGCAGAACGCTGCCCGGCATGGTCGATCTCGAATACAACCCCTACGACAACGACCTCGGCTCCTGCTACGGCCGGAGCAAATCCGGAATTGTCAAATGGATCAAGGGCTTCTCGATCACCTATCTGCGCCGGACCGGCCGTCGTCCGGTCATCTACACGTCGACCAGTTGGTGGAAGAAGTGCACCGGCAACAGCCCGGCGTTCGGCAAGAACCATCGCCTTTGGATCGCCCGGTACAACTCCTTCATCGGCGAACTGCCTGCCGGATGGAAGAAGCACACCATCTGGCAGTTCTCCGACAAGGGCAAGCTGCCGGGCGATCAGAATTACTTCAACGGGAACATGCGCAAGTTGCGCGCGGTGGCAAAAGGCTGACACCGCCGAACCCACCCGGACGGGCGCCCACTGCCGTTCGTCGCAGAAATTGTCCCACTCTTCGCATTCGCATCACGCGAAATAGTGACAACAACGTTCACTCCAGTAACAATTGACACTCGGGCTGCTACCTGCAGTGAGCCGTCCACGCGAGGGCACGACGGAGGGAACCATGAGATCGACCTTGCGCAGGGGGTGGCGCCGTTCCGTCGGCGCGGCCACCGCCATGACAGCCTGCGGACTGCTGCTCGGCTCGATGACCCCGGCGTCGGCATCGGTCACCGGCTCCGACGATGCCTACGTGCGGAAATACGATCACCCGATGGGCTCACAGATCGCCAAGGTCGAAGGCGGCCGCGGGGGTTCGGCCGAAGCGCGGTCCACTTCGGGCGGAGTGCAGGGCATCGATGTCAGCGGCTGGCAACGCAACGTCGACTGGCAGTACTGGTGGAACAAGGGCAAGCGGTTTGCCTACGTCAAGGCAACCGAGGGCCTGACCTACAAGAACCCGTACTTCACCCAGCAGTACAACGGCTCCTACAACGTCGGCATGATCCGCGGGGCCTACCATTTCGCGCTGCCCGACAAGTCCACCGGCGCCGAACAGGCCAACTACTTCGCCGGCAACGGTGGCGGCTGGTCGCGAGACGGCAAAACCCTGCCGGGCGTCATCGATCTGGAGTACAACCCGTATGGGTCGACCTGCTACGGCAAGTCGAAAGCCGGCATGGCCGCCTGGATCAAGTCGTTCCACGACACCTACCAGGTGCGCACCGGGCGCTACCCGGTGATCTACACCTCGAAGAGCTGGTGGGACCAGTGCGTGGGCACCGCTGGGAACTTCGCAAGCACCTCTCCGCTGTGGATCGCGCGCTACTCCAGCAGCGTGGGGGCGATGCCGCACGGCTGGAGGTACTACACGTTCTGGCAGTACAGCACGGACCCGCTTGATCAGAACAGGTTCAACGGAACCTATGAGCGGCTGAAGGCGCTGGCCAACGGCTGAGCACAATCAGCGGAATGACCGATGGGCTGCTCATCCGCGACGCCACCCCGGCCGACCTTGCCGCGACGCTGGACATGCTGGACGCACTGCTGACTCGCGGACGTGATGCGCGGCTCGAATGCACGGTTGTGGCAGGGCTGAGACCGCACCGGGCAGAATGCTGCTGCGCCCGCAGCGCGGAGCCGAAGGAACCCTGTCGAAGGTGCCCGCGTCACAAGGTGCGATCCACCGCAGCGCTCCGCAGGGATACTGGGAGGTACCCCCGATGACCTATCCACCTCAGCCTGGCCAATACGGTGGCCAGCCCGATCCGTACGGCCAGGGTGGCCAGTACGGCGGGTATCCGCAGTCGGGCGGATTCCCGCAGCAGGGCGGGTATCCGGCGGAGGGCGGCCAGTACGGTCAGTATCCGCAGCAGGGCGGGTATCCCCAGCCGGGTGGCCAGTACGGTCAGTATCCGCAGCAGGGCGGGTATGCCCAGCCGGGTGGCCAGTACGGTGGGTATCCCCAGCCGGGTGCCTACCCCGGCGCCGGCCAGTACAGCCAGACGGGCGGGTTCGACGGGCCACCGCCTGGGCCGAAGAGCAAGACCGGCCTGTGGATCGGGCTCGGCGTCGGCGGCGTGATCCTGCTCGTCGGCGCCGTGCTGTTCACCGGTTTCGTCACGCCGGGCTTCTTCCTCGGCAACAGCCCCCAGTCGGTGGCCGAAAAGGCGGTCGAGTCGGTCAACAACAAGGACAAGGACGCGGTCGCCGAGGTGATCTGCGGCGAGATCAGCGACACCGGCCCGATGGCCGACGAGGCACTGGGGGGCGAGGTGTCCGCGAAACTGACCGGCCAGGTCCGGGAAGAGGGCGAGCAGGCGTTCGCCCCGGTCGAGCTGACCTTCAACGGCATCACCGCCGCAGGCGAGCTCGTTCTGGAAAAGCAAGACGGCGCGTGGTGCGTCGACGACTTCAAGGCCACCGGCCTGCCTGGCCCCGGCGGTTCCTCCGGCTCCTCCGGCACCGGCGCCGGGGTGATCGAGGACTTCCTCGCCAAGATCAACAGCGGTGATCAGCGCGGCGCGGTCGGCATGCTGTGCGGCGACAGCCTGGCCAAGACCACGGTCGTAGATGCGATCGAGAGTGACGCCGAAGCATCGATCAAGGAAACCCGGCTGGATTCCGAGAAGTACATCTCGGTCGACCTCGGCGGCACCAAGAACGGGAATCCGTCCGAAGGCGGCGCCAGCGCACAGAGCGAGAACGGCACCTGGTGCATTTCGACGTTCTCGATGTTCTGATGTTCTCCCGGGCACACCTCGGAGGAGCGATGAGTCTCGACACGCTGCACAAGATGGTGGACGACAATGACGTTCCCGGCATACAGCGCTGGCTGGACCAACACCCGCCGCACGTGATCGCCGATGAACTCGGCCGCAGCGATGCGCTCACGGCGGTGTTGCTGTTCCGGTTGCTGGGCAAGGATCGCGCGCTCGACGTGTTCGAGGAGCTCGCCCCGGTCGACCAGCAGAAGGTGTTGTCCGGACTGCGCGATCGGGCGTTCCACGAGCTGGTCGAGGCGATGGACCCGGACGACCGGGCCCGGTTGCTCGGTGAGGCGCCCGCGAAGTTCGCGCAGCGGGTGCTGGCCGGGCTGAGCGAGGTCGAGCGGTCGATGACCGCATCGCTGCTCGGCTACGACGAGGGCACGGTCGGCCGGTTCATGAGCCCCGAGGTGCTGTTACTTCGCGGCGAGCTGACGGCTGCCCAGGCGTTGGATTCGGTGCGGGCCAAGGGAAGGGATGCCGAGACGATCTACACGCTGCCGGTGGTGGACACCGGCCGCCGGTACCACGGGGTGGTCGCGTTGCGTGATCTTGTGCTGAGCGCATCCGGCGTACTGGTCGCCGACCTGGCGAGCACCGACACCCAGCCCGCGCGCGCCAGCGATGATGCCGAGTCCGCCGCCCGCCTGATGGGTGAGGCCAACCTCCTCGACCTGACCGTGGTGGACAGTGAAGATCGCGTCATCGGCGTGCTGACCATCGATGACGCGCTGGAGGTCATCGAGGCGGCCGACACCGAGGACGTGGCCCGCCAATCGGCGACGACCCCGTGGTCGGGTCACTACATGGCGGTCGGCGTCCTGCGGCTAGCGCGTTCGCGGGTGCCGTGGCTGCTGCTGCTGATCGTGGCCGCCACGCTGACGGTCAACGTCCTGCAGTTCTTCGAGGGGACCCTGCAGGAGGTCGTCGGTCTGGCGCTGTTCATTCCGCTGCTGGTGGGGACAGGGGGCAACACCGGCGCTCAGGCGGCGACCGCCGCGGTGCGCGCGCTCGCGGTGGGCGAGCTGCGCACCGGGGACATTCTGCGCGTCGCGTTCCGGGAATCGCGGGTCGGCCTGCTGGTCGGTGTCATGCTCGCCGCGGTGGCGTTCCTGGTGGGAACACTGCTGGTGGGCGTGCAGATCGCCATCGCGGTGTCGTTGTCCCTTGTGCTGATCTGCGTGTGGGCGGCCATGATCGGCGGCACCATGCCACTGCTGGCCAAGCGGGTGGGCATCGATCCCGCCGTAGTGTCGGCACCCCTGGTCACCACGCTTGTGGACGCCACCGGCTTGATCATTTACTTCATGATCGCTCAGGCCGTTCTGCACGTGTGACCGGGTGTTTGGGTGTCTTCAAGACCCCCAAACCCCGCTGCCACGATCTCTAACCACCGCAGACCCATCAGGTTTGCGGTGGTTACCGGTTCGCCCAGCCTGGGTTTGGGGGTCTTGAAGACACCCAAACACCGCGCCGTAATGAGCGTCAGTCGAACAGTGCAGGCAGCGTGCCTTCCCAGTTTGCGCGGAGTTCGTCGAGAGTGAGGGTGGCGATGCCCTGAATCTCCAGGGTGCCGGATTCAGGGTCGACGACACCTGTTCTGCGCCAGGGCAGCTTGCGTGCGTCGCACATCTCGGTGAACCGCAGTTCTTCGCTGCGCGGTACCGCGACCAGCACCCGCCCCGCCGACTCGGAGAACAGCTGCACGAACGGATCACGATCGGGATCCAGAATCACCCGCGCACCTGTCTGTCCAATGAGGACAGTCTCGACAAGAGTCTGAGCGAGCCCGCCGTCGGACAGGTCATGTGCCGCCGAGAGCAGGCCGTCGCGCGAACCGGCCACCAGGATCTCGGCGAGCAGCTTCTCCCGCGCCAGGTCGACCTTCGGCGGCACCCCGCCGAGGTGGCCGTGCACCACGTGCGCCCACTCCGACCCGCCGAACTCGTCACGGGTCTCACCCAGCAGGATCAGGGTCTCGCCCGCCTCGGCACCGATGCCGGTCGGAATGCGCCGCCGCACGTCGTCGATCACACCGAGCACACCGACCACCGGCGTCGGCAGGATCGCCACGTCGCCGGTCTGGTTGTAGAAGCTGACGTTCCCGCCGGTGACCGGGATGCCCAGCTCCTTGCAGCCCTCCGCAAGCCCGCGCACGGCCTGCTCGAACTGCCACATCACGCCCGGGTCCTCCGGCGAGCCGAAGTTCAGGCAGTTGGTGACGGCCAGCGGCATCGCACCGCCGGAGGCCACGTTGCGGTAGGCCTCGGCCAGCGCGAGCTGGGTACCGGTGTACGGGTCCAGCTTGACGAAGCGTCCGTTGCAGTCGGTGGACGCCGCAACCCCCCGGCCGGACTCCTCGTCGATCCGGATCATGCCGGAGTCCGACGGCTGGGACAGCACCGTGCCGCCCCGCACGTACCGGTCGTACTGGCTGGTGACCCACTCGCGGGACGCCAGATTCGGCGACGCCACCAGGCGAAGGATGGTCTCGCGGATCTCCTCAGCCGTCGACGGCCGCGGCAGGGTGGCCGGATCGTCGGCCTGCAGGGCGTCCTGGTCAGCCGGGCGCTCGATCGGGCGGTGGTACTCCGGCCCGTCGTGCGCGACGGTACGCGGCGGCACGTCCACCACGGTCGCGCCGTGCCAACTGATCACCAGCCGGTCGCCGTCGGTGACCTCGCCGATCTCGGTGGCGATCACGTCCCACTTGGCGCACACCCGCATGAACGCGTCCACATCCTCCGGGCGGACCACCGCGCACATGCGCTCCTGCGACTCGCTGGAGAGGATCTCCGCGGGGGTCATTCCCGCCGCACGCAGCGGCACCCGGTCCAATTCGACGCGCATGCCGCCGTCCCCGGCGCTGGCCAGCTCACTGGTGGCGCAGGACAACCCGGCGCCACCGAGGTCCTGGATGCCGACCACGATCCGCTCCCGGAACAGTTCGAGGCAGCACTCGATGAGCACCTTCTCGGTGAACGGGTCGCCGACCTGCACGCTGGGCAGCTTCTTCCGGCCACCGCCCGACTCATCGCCCGCGAACGTCTCCGACGCCAGCACGGACACCCCACCGATCCCGTCCAGCCCGGTGCGCGCGCCGAACAGGATCACCTTGTTGCCGGTGCCCGACGCGTGCGCGAGGTGCAGGTCCTCCACCCGCATCGCCCCGATGCACATCGCGTTCACCAGCGGGTTGCCCTGGTAGGAGGGGTCGAACACGACCTCCCCGCCGATGTTGGGCAGGCCGAGACAGTTGCCGTAACCGCCGATGCCCGCGACCACACCCGGCAGCACGCGCTTGGTGTCCGGGTGGTCGGCCGCACCGAAGCGCAGCGGGTCCAGCACGGCAAGCGGACGGGCGCCCATCGCGATGATGTCCCGCACGATGCCACCGACACCGGTGGCAGCACCCTGATAGGGCTCCACATAGGACGGATGGTTGTGCGACTCCACCTTGAAGGTGACCGCCCAGCCGTCGCCGATGTCAACCACGCCCGCGTTCTCGCCGATGCCCGCCAACATCTTGGCGCGCATCTCGTCGGTGGTGTTGTCCTTCCAGTGCTTCCAGTGCACCTTGGACGACTTGTAGGAACAGTGCTCGCTCCACATCACCGAATACATGGCCAGCTCGGCGTCGGTCGGCCTGCGGCCGAGGATCTCCCTGATCCGGGCGTACTCGTCGTCGGCGAGCCCGAGCTCCTTGTACGGCTGCGCGGTGTCCGGAGTGGACTCCGCGTGGTCGACGGTGTCCAGGTGCGGCTGAGTCGCGGTCACACGGCCTCCTTTGCCAGGGAGTCGACGGCGGACAGGAACACGCCGAGGCCGTCGTTGCTGGGCCCGGTCAGCGCGTCGATGGAGTGCTCGGGGTGCGGCATGAGACCGACGATGCGGCCGGTGGCGTCGCTGATCCCGGCGATGTCCCTTCGGGAGCCGTTCGGGTTCGTGCCGACGTAGCGGAACACCACGCGGCCCTCGCCCTCCAGCTTGTCGAGGGTGGGCTCGTCGGCGATGAAGGCGCCCTCACCGTTCTTGACCGGAACGAGGATCTCGGCGCCCGGCTCATAGCGGGAGGTCCATGCGGTGCTGGTGTTCTCCACCTTCAACCATTGGTCGCGGCAGACGAAGTGCAGCTTGTGGTTACGCACCAGCGCGCCGGGTAGCAGGCCGGCCTCGCAGAGGATCTGAAATCCGTTGCAGGATCCGAGCACGAGGCCGCCGCGCGCGGTGAACTCGGGGAGCGCCTCGACAACCGGGGAACGACCCGCCACCGCGCCCGCCCGCAGATAATCCCCGTAGGAGAAGCCGCCGGGGAGGATCAGGCAGTCGAAGTCGGCGAGGTTGGCATCCCGGTGCCAGAC
>JBOHER010000441.1:0-6884 GCA_050701115.1 Haloechinothrix sp.
GCGATGCTGCCCTCGGAACCGTTGAGCTCGATCCGGATCGCGTTCTTGCGACCGGCTGCCACCCGGGTGGCCTCAAAGGTGGCCAGGGCTCCGCCGGCTAACCGGCCGATGAACACCGCCGCGTCATCAACCGTGACCTCGCCCCTGCCTTCCAGGGCCGGCCCGGGTAGTGGGCGCTCTTTGACGAAGGTGTCCAACAGTGCGCTGACGCCGGTGATCTGTTCACCGGTGATGTAGTGCGTCAGGTCGACGATGTGCGCACCGATATCTCCCAAGGCACCCGAGCCCGCACGCTCCTTCTGCAACCGCCAGGAGAGCGGCGCTTCGGGATCACTGATCCAGTCCTGCAGGTACTGTGCTCGAACATGCCGGATGGATCCGATCCGGCCTGCCCGCACCAGCCTGCGGGCAAGCGCGATCGCAGGCACTCGCCGGTAGGTGAAGCCCACCATCGAGCGAATCCCTTGGTGGCGCGCCTTCTCCGCCGCATCGACCATCACCTTCGCCTCGGCAACCGAATTGGCAAGCGGCTTCTCGCACAGCACATGCTTGCCCGCTGCCAGGGCCGCGATGGCGATTTCCGCGTGCGTGTCGCCGGGTGTGCAGATGTCGACGAGGTCAACATCTTCGCGCGCGATCAGGGCACGCCAGTCGGTTTCGACGCTGTCCCACTCGAACCGGCGAGCCATCTCGCCTGCGGCCTGCGCGTTCCGGCCTCCCAGCGCCACCAATCGCGGCGTCAGGGCCGGGTCGAAGAAGCTTCGAGCGTTACGCCAGGCCAGGGAGTGCGCCATCCCCATGAAGGAGTAGCCGATCATTCCGATGCCGATGGTCGGCCGGTTCGTATTGCTCATATCAGGACTCAAATCCCAGCGGCAGGTACTCCTCGACGTTCTCCGCGGTCACCACGGGAGCGTCGAGCACGATCCGGCGTGGTACCGCGACCTGCACCAGGTCGGACATTCCCTTGCCCTGCGCCAGAAGTCGGGCCAGCCGGATACCGTCCGCGGCCTGGGTCGGTGGGTACAGGACGGTTGCTTCCATTTCGCCGTCCTGAATCCAGCGCATGGCGTTGGCGGATCCGGCACCACCGATGAAGAAGAACTCGTCCCGGTTGGCGTTGTCGAAGGCAGCCTTGACCCCGACGCCCTGATCGTCGTCGTGGTTCCACACGATGTCGATCTCGGGGGCGGCCTGCAGCAGGTTCGACGCCGCTGCCTCACCGGATTCCACAGTGAACTCGGCGGCCACCCGGTTGTCGACCTTCTGGTCGCACTCCTTGAGTGCGGCGGCGAAACCTTCCGACCGGTCCTGGGTCAGCGGTAGCGAGTCGAGGCCCGCGATCTCGGCGATCACGGGGGATTCGAGGTCGTTGTCCTCGATCAGTTGACAGGCGTAGGTGCCCGCCGAGATCCCCATGCCGTAGTTGTCGCCGAGAATTGTGGTGCGTGCCGCGAACTCGCTAGAGAACTCACGGTCCACATTGATCACCGGGATGCCCGCGTTCATGGCTTCGGTGGCGACCTTGGTGAGGGCGGCACCGTCGGTCGGCAACAGCACGATCGCATCGACACCGCCATTGATGAAGGTCTCGACCTGACTGATCTGCTGACTGGGATCGTTGGTGCCCTCAGCCACCCGCAGTTCGATGTCCGAGTATTTCTCGGCCTCCGCCAGTGCGGTCGAATTGATCGCGCCGAGCCAGCCGTGATCGGCCTCCGGTCCGGAGAATCCGATCACGACCTTGTCGCCGGGGTCGTCGTTCGAGCTGACCGCATTGGCCTGCGCCGCACCCGTGCTGTCTTCGGCGCGCTCATTGCTGGTGCAGCCGAGGGCAAGTCCGCCGACCGCGGCCAACACTCCACACCGCACGAGCAACCGCCGCGTCCGTGTTGTAGACATAGGTCTCTCCTCACTCAAGGCCTTGGCCAGGCCGGTCAACGGGGGATGAAGACATCGGGCGTGTGCCGACGCCCTGCGTTCAGGTACCGCCGTGGCGGGCGGCCACGCGTTGCTGCAGCAGCACCGCGACCACGATGATCGCGCCCTTGGCCACCGCCTGGGTCGACGTATCGAGATTGTTGAGCGTGAACACGTTGGTGAGCGTGGTGAAGATCAGCACGCCGAACACCGTGCCGACGATCGTCCCTTTGCCGCCGCTCAGTAGCGTGCCGCCGATCACCACCGCTGCGATGGCATCCAGTTCATATAGCCCGCCGTGCGTCGAGGTGCCCGCCGTTGTGCGGGCCATCAGCATCACCGCGGCGATGCCGCACGCGATGCCGAGCAGGATGTAGAGCAGGGCGGTGTGCCGCTTGACCTTGATACCTGCCAGCCGTGCGGCCTCCACATTGCCGCCGACAGCGAGAGTTCGTCTGCCGAATGTGGTGCGGTTCAACAGAATCCAGCCACCGACGGCGACCAGTGCGAAGATTATGACCAGGACGGGGATGCCGAACACCCTGCCGCCGAAGAAGTCCACGAATTCACCGACCACGACGATCTGGGTCTTCTTCTCCGAGATGAGCTCGGCAAGGCCACGCGCACCGGCGAGCATGGCCAGAGTGGCGATGAACGCGGCGATTTTGCCGTAGGCGATCAGGAGTCCGTTGACCAGCCCGCAGCCCGCTCCGACCGCCAGCGCCGTGAACACCATGACAGTCCAGTGCAGGTCCTGTGCCATCGTCTGGGTGGCTAGTGTGGTCGCCCAGACCGAGGACAACGCCACGATGGCGCCGACCGACAGGTCGATACCGCCACCGGTGATCACGAAGGTCATGCCGATGCTGACCACGCCGATGACCGAAGCAAGCCGCAGGATCGTCATCATGTTGTCGACGCTGACAAACCGGTCGCCTGCCGTGAGAACGCCGATCAGGCAGAGCAGTAGCAGCGCGAGCACCAGGCCGGAGTTGCGTCCCGCCGAGCCAGACATGATCGCGCTGAGCCCGGTGCGACCGCCGCGGTCCTTGCGTGTCCCGGTGCCCGCATCGCCGCGCCGAGCGTCCGGGCCCGGTGTCGATGTCGTGGTCATCGAATCGGCACTCACGCCACATCACCTTCCATCACCATGTCGAGCACGCTGTGCTCGTCGATGTCCGCAGCGGAGCCGTCGAAGACGATGTTTCCGTCGGAGACAACAAGAACTCGATCGGAAAGGCCGATGACCTCTTCGATCTCGCTGGACACCACAACAACGCCGATACCGTCGGCAGCCAGATCGCGGATCAGCGCATAGATTTCCGACCGAGCGCCGACATCGACGCCCCTGGTCGGTTCGTCGAGCAGTAGCACCCGGCACTGGCGCAGCAGCCACCGGGCGAGGACCACCTTCTGCTGGTTTCCACCGGAGAGCGTCCGAACGGTTCGGTTGAGGTCGAGGGGACGTACGTCGAGACGCTCAACCTGCGTGGCCGCGGCCACCCGCTCCTGCCTGCTGTTGACGAATCCGCCGGTGGCGAAGCGGGCCAGGCTGGCTACCGTCACGTTCCGGTAGATCGGATCGTCAAGGACCAGCGCCTGGCTCTTGCGCTCCTCGGGGCACAGCCCGATCCCGGCAGCCACAGCGGCGGTGACGCTGCCCGGCCGGATCCGGCGCCCACCGACCGCGACCGTGCCGGCAGATGGTTTGCGCGCGCCATAGATCGTCTCGAGAATCTCCGATCGGCCCGAGCCAACCAGGCCTGCCAGGCCGACGATCTCGCCGGGATGCACCGAGAAACTGACGTCGGCGAACTCGCCCGTGCGGCACAGGCCGGTCACCTCGAGGAGCGGTGCGCCGGTTGTCTCCGGTTCGCCCCGGTCCGGGAACACGTACTCGATCGACCTGCCGGTCATCAAACGGATGATGTCGCGGGTCGGGGTCTGGACGGCCGCGAGGCCGGTAGCGGCTGTTCGACCATCCTTCAGGACGGTGACCCGGTTGCCGATCTCGCGGATCTCTTCCAGCCGGTGCGAGATGTAGATGACCGCGACGCCGTCCGCGGTGAGGTCCTGGACAACCCGGAACAGTCGCCGTACTTCCTCCTGGTCAAGGACGGCCGAAGGTTCATCCATGATGATCAACTTGACGTCGTGCGAGAGGGCGCGCGCCATGCTCACGATCTGCTTGCCCGCCGCGGAAAGCCTGCCCACGTCGGCGGTCGGTGCGATCTCCGGATGTCCCAGTTTCCGCAACAGTGCGGCGGCGGCCCGGTTGGCGTCGGTACGGCGGGTGAAGCCGAGCCTGGCAAGCTCGTGGCCGAGGTAGATATTCTCCGTGACCGAAAGACCGTCGACGAGATCGAGTTCCTGGTAGATCGTTGCGATACCGAGGTCCATGGCGGCCTGCGGATTCGGCAGGCGGACCTGCTCTCCCTGCCAGACGATCCGCCCGTCGTCGGGCAGGTACGCCCCGGACAGGATCTTGATCAGGGTTGACTTGCCCGCTCCGTTCTGGCCGAGCAAGCAATGCACCTCGCCGGGCAGCACGTCGAGGTCGATTCCGTCGAGCGCACGGACTCCAGGGAACTGCTTGACGATGCCGTGCATCTGGAGCAGCGGTGGTGTGCTCGGCGTCTCCGTTCCCATGGCGAGGAACACTAGAGAGACTTTTGCATGTTCGTCAAGCTAAAGTTTGAACAGTGTCGCTCAAATGGACGCACCCAGCGAGCCGAAGGCTGCTGTGTTCTACTGTTCAACGGCGGAAGCGGGTGGGAGTCATCGGGGAGATATCGCGGATTATGTCACGAAACGGCCAACTCTCGGCTGGCTCGACAGCGGGCACTGCGGCGCTGTTTCAACTCCTACGCGATGGCCGCCCGCGCACCCGTGCGGAGCTCGTCTCCGAGACGGGGCTTGCCCGCTCGACGGTCGCCGAGCGCATCGACACCCTGCTGAGCTGCGGGCTGCTCCGGTATGCCGACAGAGCGGAATCAACCGGGGGGCGGCCGCCGACAATGCTCGCCTTCAATCCGGCCGCCCGCGTCGTGTTGGCTGCCGACATCGGTGCCACCCACGCGAAGCTGGCCATCAGCGATCTCGCGGGCACGCTGCTCGCCGAGGAGGGTCACGACCTCGACATAGCCGCGGGCCCGGAGACCGTGCTCGACGACGTCTGCACGAACGGTCGCACGCTGCTCGCGCAGGCCGGACGCTCTCCTGCGGACCTGGTCGGCATCGGCATCGGCTTACCGGGCCCGGTCGAGCACTCGACCGGACGGCCTGCGAACCCGCCGATCATGCCCGGTTGGGACGATTTCGATGTGCAGGGCTTCATGTACGAGCGGCTCGCGGTCCGCACCCTTGTCGACAACGACGTGAACATCATGGCGCTCGGCGAACACCGGACGCACTGGCCGCACGACCCGCACATGATGTTCGTCAAGATCGCCACCGGTATCGGCAGCGGCTTGATCAGCGACGGTCACCTGCATCGCGGCTCGCGTGGCGCCGCAGGCGATATGGGCCACGTTCAACTGCCGCACGGCGCCGACATTCCCTGCCGGTGCGGCAATGTCGGCTGCCTCGAAGCCGTCGCCAGCGGCGCGGCGATCGCGGCGAAGTTGACCGCTCAGGGAACCCCGGCGGAAGGTAGCGGCGACGTGGTCGCCTTGGCCCGCAGCGGTTCGGTGGAAGCGCTCACCATGCTCCGCCAGGCAGGCCGGGACGTTGGCGAGGTACTCGCGACGGTGGTCAGCCTGTTCAACCCCTCGGTGATCGTCATCGGCGGTTCACTGTCTCAGGCTGGGGAGCACCTGATCGCCGGGGTCCGCGAGGTGGTCTACCGCCGCTCCCTGCCGCTGGCGACCCAGCATCTGCGGATCGTGCAATCTCGGGCAGGCGAACGGGCGGGCGTGCTCGGTGCCGCCTTCATGGTCATCGACGACGCCCTTGCCCCCGCCCAACTCGACGAGTTCATCGCATCGGCGTCATCCACGCCGCGCGCGAACGGCTGAACGGGTTGGGCTGCGCGAGGCACTCGGGCGGGCAAGATACTGCGCGCAGTCTGGCTCGTGACGCCGTTCAGTCCCGATGGCATGTGAGCACGTGGGCTACTTGAACAGCCCCGACTTATTGCCAGGACGTCGTCCTCAACCGTTCGCCAGTGCTCACAAACTCGCGCAAAATCGATCGAACGTGGTCCACTGGTACTTCGGCGCTAGCCGGAATCTCATGAGGAAGCCCCATGTAGTCGTAGGTCGTTGTGTTCGTCAAGGTCTGTTTCCGGCCAGCTCGGTGAGCGATGCTCGCGCTCGGCGGTAACCCGGGCCACGATCTCAGCCACGGTTGGCCGACGGCGTCGTTGGCGCCGGGCCTGCACGAGGTGCCCGGTGATGAGGATGCTCGCCCAGACCACTGGTGCGGCCAAGATCGCCAGTACGTAGAGCCCGACGCCGGTCAGCACGCACGGTCGCCGCCACGTGGGCGTGCCGTTTCCGCGTGGGCGTGCAACAGCCCGCCCAGCTCAGTGAGCAGGCTCGCGAACTCGCGCTGCTTGATCGCTGGTAAGGCGTTGGCTTCGAGCGCCGTGACCACGCGCGGGATGTGTTGGTTGACCGCATTGAGGGCTGCTACCAGGGCGTCGGTCTGGTCGCTCATCCGTATCCTTTCGGCGCGAAATCCGCTGCTTGGAGTGGCACCCGGCGCCGAGGATCACCCCGCGACACGGGGGGAGATAGTGCGGCGTGGCGATTCGGGGTCGCCCGACGCCGAGTGCCTAGAGATGAGATTGCTGCCGTCAGGCGATGGCGACCATGACAAATAGCGGCTGGACGGTATCTTGAGTTTCGCAGTTTGAGGGCCTCGGCGAGGGTCGGCCGGTTCCGGCGACGTGCTGGGCTGTTTGGGTGATGATGATCTCGGGCGGCGTGTCGTGATCATGCTGCCGTAGAACGTGAAGAAGC
>JBOHER010000442.1:0-7999 GCA_050701115.1 Haloechinothrix sp.
CGGGCGAGTGGCGGAATGGCAGACGCGCACGGTTCAGGTCCGTGTGTCCGAAAGGACGTGAGGGTTCAACTCCCTCCTCGCCCACCATGGCTTGTTCACAGAAGTCACATAGAAGAGTTCACATAACCCTGGCGAGCAGGGCGTTTGGCCGTTGCTGACGCAGCGGGATCGTGTGAGTCTCGATGAGATGGCGTCTGAACCGCTGATTGACGCGAGAACGCCAGTCCAGGAGTTGCCAGATGCCGCAAATGAGCAACGTACGGCGGTCGTGCCCGGGCAGGGGTGGCGGCCTTCAAGGGGCGTGGCGGTGAATGAAGCGGTGCGGCTGGCGGGTCAGCCGGGCGGTGCGCCGCTGATGAGTTCGCTCGGTGTGGGGATGCGGCGGGTGGGGCGGGTGCGCTTGGTCTTCGGAGGTGTCGGGGTCGGGTCGGGCTCGTCGAGGAGCGCGGCCCACGGGTCCGGCCGGTAGCGCACGGCGTGCCAGTCACGGAGCTTGACGATGTTGAACCCCACGATCGCGAACGCGAGCAGGACGTTGGTCTTGACGGTGCCGAAGACGCGGACGAATCCCCGTTCCAGGCGCAGCCGGTGATGTTTGACTTCGCTGTTAGTCGATTCAATCCCGTTGCGGCGGTGGTAGTCGCGTACCCACGCGCGTTGCTGCCCCAGACGTGTCGTTGACGTTCACGGGGGCACTCTTCGCGTTTGACGGTGACGGTGATGCCGCATGCGCAGGGCTGTCCGGGCACACATCGGGTGGTGAAACGGCGTGCGGGATCCAGCCGCATCGAGGGCGGATAGTTGGGGCAGCGCACCTTTCCTGCGACGGCGGGGCCTGAGAGTCGCTGGTTGCCCCTTTCGTTTCGGGCGCCCAGCGCTGAGAAGGCGTACGGGATCCGCCGGTCGTACTGTTGGCGCCGCTTCGCCTCCGCGTCGGCGGTCATGTTCAGGGGAAACCGGGCAGCTTGCGCAGCCCCGGCGGGAGGGCTTCGGAGTAGAGGTTGCCGTCGATGAGGGCTACCCCGCTGGGCCCCCGGTGGCTGGACGCGGAAATCAGGTGCATCCCCAGCACGAGATGCGGGACGGGCTCCGGTTTGGCGGAGCCTTTCCGGGGTACGGCGGGGATCTGCGTGGCGAAGTGCGCTTCGTAGCCGTCGTAGATGTCGCCGGGGCGGTTGTTCTTTCCCGAACGATGCCCGGCGCGGGCGTTGGGGTCGAGCGTGTTGCGTGGCTTGCCGTCCGGTGCCGTGCGAGGCCATCCGGGCTCGCTGACGGCTCCCTTCGGTGCGACCTCGACGTCGGGGAGCTGCCGATCGCCATCCAGCTGGATGTTCTTCTTGTTCTTGGCCCACGAGCGATTGCGCGCCCATGCCTCGATGTCGGTGCCGTCGATCGAGACGCACGGTGCAAGATCGACCGGGGGCTGCCGCGTCACCTGGACCCGAAAGACGTCGCGGAGCTGAACAAGCTGCTCAAGGCGAACTCCGACAACCCGCTGTTCGCCAAGGAACTGTTGTCCGAGCTGGGCGGCAAGGGAACGGTCGAGGCGCTGGGCAACCTGCGGCGGCTCGAAGAGTTCGCGCGAAGCGAGGACGATCACGTCGACTACCACGGCCTGGCAGACGAGATCGGCACGCTGAACCACGAGACGATGAACGTGCTGCGTCGGGGCACCGATCCCGACCAGGGCGGGATCGACCCGCACGACTCCCGGTGGGTGGACGACTTCCGTGACGCCCACCAGCAACTCGCGAGCACCGATCCCGAGCAAGCGAACAACTCCGCGCTCGGTTCGGTCATCGCCCTGGCCCTGGCTCGTGGCGGCTTCTCAGCGGACTTCATTGACGTCGTCGGCGACGACATCGTGGACATGGACAAGGCTGTCAAGTTCACCCAGGACGAAATCCAGGCGCGGCGACCCGTCCGAACACCTCCTGGACGCGTTGTCGCGCAACACCGACGCCGCCGAGCAGTTCTACAACCCGAAGACCGATGAGGGCACGTCGAACATCGGTCACATGCTCGACCGGGACTGGCGCGAACAGCACGGCCAGGCCCAGGTGTTGGACTCGATCGCCGCCATCACCGATGGCATAGGCTTTGAATCACCCGGCGCCGGACACGACATCGCGAAAGCCACCATCGATCACGTCGGACGGGTCGCGGACGACCATCAACCGAAGCCGGTCGGGCTGGTGGACAACCACGCGCGGGTCGCGATGGCCAATCTCGTGGGCGGCCAGTTGCCCAAGATGAACGGTGCGTTCGGCGGCAACGGCCACTTCGACGGCCATGCTGTGTCGAGGGTTCTGGCGGATCCTGCTGCGAGCCCAACGGCCTATGCGAACTTGCACAGTCTCGAATTCGCGTACGCCGGAGGGCAGATCGACGGGCACCTCGACAACGGCCAGTCGGGCATGTCCGAACACGCCGGACGCGAGATGGGCGGCGTACTCGGCAGTCTCAACCTCGGCCGTGAACACGCACTGGAGAACGCCACCGAGAAAGAGAAAGCCGACTACGGGCGAGAGGCCAACAGCGCGAAGCTGGCCGGTGGGTACGTGGTGGGCAAGATCGCCGACCAGATCCCGCTCGTCGGCGAGGACATCAAGACGCTCAGCACGGGGGCGCTCGACGCGGCGTTGCAGGGATCGAACTCCGCCCTCGACGCCAAACTATCCGACGACGTCGTGAAGATGACACGCTTCACCGAGTCGAACATCGTCCCGTTGAAGGCCGACGGCCATCGAGTTGCGTTGGCGGACATGACGCCCGATCAGCGCGAAGCGTTCAAGCACTGGGTCGACACCGACCCGTCGGCGCAGGCCAAGTTCAGCCAGATCCACGAGCCGGTCAACGACGCCTACGGCCGAGGGCTTGTCCTAGATGAGCAGTACACCGGCTACCAGAAGCAGGGATAGCGACGGTGAGCGGCAAGACACCGTCCGAGCTGCGGCAGTTGCCGCTGTCCCAGACACCGCTCGGCAAGGCGCTCCGGTCTCCATGGATGAGGCTCTCGCTAGCGCTGCTGGTGACCGCCGTCGTGGTGGCGTCATGGCCCGTCACCGACAGCGTGGTGGCGCCGCTGCGGCACGGTCGCATCGCAACTGCTGTTCAGTACGAACCCACAGGACGCCGCCATGCCTGGCGGAACGCCCGCGTGCGCCGAACTGCTACACACGCAGGCCATTGGGCGCTGGCCGCCGCGCTGGGTGCGCTGGTGCCGCTCGGACTGGCGGTGGCCTCGGCGCGAACAAGGATCAGGTTCACGCATGTCGTCGCGGCGGTGTTCCTCGGCGTCGCGGTGTACCTGCTGGTGAGCCCCGCCAGCAGTCACGGCGAGCGATCATCGCCTGGGCACTGTGGTCGCACCGCCGGAGGTAGTCCGCACAACGGAATGCACTGAGGTTATCGGATGTGATAACATTCGGTATGGCTGAGTTTGATGAGTTCGCGCATCCTCGGGGAGGTGACCCTCGCAACCCTGGGCGTTTCCGTCGTCGGCAGAGCGCTGAACAGGAGGGGTCCCTGACCGATGACGTGGGGTTCGAGGATGTTCTCGAATCGGCCGCCAAGCTGCAACGGCTGTTACCAGACGCCGTACTCGTCGGAGGTTCGGCCGCCGTAGTTCATGCTGGTCACCGGATGTCGATGGACCATGACCACGTTCTCACCGATCTGAACCTGCGCTTCGAAGCAGTGCTCGACGCAGTGGAGAACGACGACGGATGGGCGACGAACAGGGTGGCTCCGGGAAAGATCATCCTGGGGAATCTGGACGGGATCGAGACCGGCATCCGGCAGTTGATCCGCAAGCGCCCGTTGGAAACGGAGCGGGTGAGATTGCCGTCCGGAGCTGAGCTGACGGTTCCGACGGTCGACGAGGCTCTGCGAGTTAAGGCGTTCCTGTCGGTTCGCCGCAACACCGTTCGCGATTACTTGGACTGTGCCGCACTGGCCGATCACGTAGGGATCGATCGGGCCGCGCAGGTTCTCGGGAAGATTGACGACTACTACGCCGACCAGATCGGAGAAGGTGACGGTGTCGCAACGCAGGTAGCCCGACAGTTCTGCGACCCCAAGCCGAAGGATGCGCGGGTGATCCGGGAGCTGGACAGATACAAGAATCTGGACCGACGATGGACGAATTGGCAGGAGGTTACTGCGGTGTTGAACGATGTCGCCGTAGAGATGATGGAACGGAAGGAGGAGTGATGGCCACGTCTCGACTGTCTTTCCGCAACGTCGATGCAGACCCTTCGGATCCCGTGGAGACTTGGCCCGTCGAGGCGGTCCAAACCGCGCTGGAACGAGGAACTCTCGTTGACTGGCGTCGGATGACCCGTGCTGTGCGTGACGATCCGTGGGGCCCGGTGGCCCGCAACATCGAGTACGTCCTGAGCTACGACCGTCCGTACGGCACCGCCGAACTGTTCGAGAAGACCATCGCAAAGGTCCGCAGGGATGTCGAGCAGGCGGAAAAGACGTCGGTGGCCGCCCAACTGGCAGCAGAGGTGGCCCGGTCGGAGCTGACCGCCCGCGACTTCGCCGAACGCCTCGGAACCTCCCCGTCTCGAATGTCGACCTACCTCTCCGGAAAGGTCACTCCGTCGGCTTCGCTGATGGTCCGTGCGCACCGGGTGGCATCGGCAGCCAGGCGTGGCAAGACCACTCCCCGATCGAATAGTGGATCGTTCAGCCCGCACATCGGCCAGGAGCAAGAGGGGACGCTCCACGGCGGGCCGTAGCGGGCGGATGGCTGCTGCGTACATTCCAGCTCCCGAGTGCGCATGTGTACTGGCGTGACTACTCAGCAGACAGAGCAGGTCGTCAAGGCCCTGCAAGACACCGTGACCGTGCATGATCTCGCCGACGCACTCGGGGTGAAGTACCACGCGCGGCAGCAGCGCTGGTGAGTGTAGCTGATGTCGACCACGCGGTGCGCCTTCTTGTCGTCATGCCGAATGCGGGTGTTGCTCAACTGCCGTTGTTCAGGGGCCAGCAGTGGTCGCTGTCGGGGTGGTCGAGCCAGACGTACTGCTTGCCGGGAACGTTCAGCGCGGTGACGCCCAGCCGGGAAGCGTCGGGCCGGTCGAGGGCGTCGAACGCCGCGGAGGCGTGCTCGACGGTGTCCCACAGCCGGTAGGGGCCGTACTGGCGGACCGCCCACCTGCCGCCGGCGTGCGGGGTCAGGTCGACCTCAGCGCGGGCGGGGCCGCGTTCGGCGACCACCACACCGTGCTCGGCGCCGCCGCCGAGCCGCAGGCCCGGGGCATGCAGCCACAGGAACAACGTCAGCTCGCGGCGAGCGAGCAGCGCGGCGGGATCCACGGTGGTGGTGCCGTAATGCGGTATTCCAGCCGACGCGGGGCCCGGTCCCTGGTTCGGGCCGTACGGGGTATCCACGTGGGCACGCATCGGCATGAACAGCACCGGGTAGGGGTCGATGACGCCGGTGACCTCGTCGGCGGCGGTCTTGTCGAGCACCAGCAGCGGCCCGGCGCTCTCGGCGTCCAGCGGGGCCACGATCCGGCCGCCGGCGGCGAGCTGGTCGATCCAGGCCGGGGGATTGCGGTGACGGCGCAGGTGGCGATGATCCGGTCGAATGAGCCGCCTCCAGGCCAGCCCTGCGCGCCGTCTCCGGCCACCAGTCGCGGATGCCGGCCGATCTCGGCGAGGTGCTCGCGGGCGACCTCGACCAGCGCCGGGTCGAGGTCGACGGAGTAGACAGCGTGGTCGCCGAGGCGATGGGCGAGCAGGGCGGCGTTGTAGCCGGTTCCGGTGCCGATCTCCAGCACCCGGCGCCCGGGTTCAACGGCGAGCCTGTCCAGCATCACCGCCATGACCGTCGGCTTGCTGGACGACGAGCTGGGAATCTCCCGCCGCCGGCAGGTCGGGTCTGCGTAGCCAGTGACTCGTCGGCATAGACCGCGTCCAGCCAGCCCGGATCACCCGCCCCCCGCACCACGTCGCCGTCGAGGATCCGCGGCACGAACACATGCCGGGCGTCGAGACGAATGCCTCTCGCCACGCCGGGTCAAGCAGGACACCGCCGGCGGCCAGCTCGGCGGCGAGGCCGGATGCCCGGGTTTCCCAGGGGGCGGTGTCGATGACGTCCACAGGCTCTACTCCTTGGTCAGTGCGTCCGCGATCGCCGCGGCGATCGGCAGACCGCATTCTTCGGCCAGCCAGCCCCATCCGCCAGTGGCGTTAGCCTCAAGGGCCCACCACGATCCGTCCGGCCGGATGACGAAGTCGAACGCGCTGAACGCCAGTCCGGCGGCGTCCAGGTAGCTCCGATACAGGGTGACCTTGCCGAGATCAAGGATGCGCGGGGACAGCTGCAGCGGAAGCGGTCCAGGTTGCGGGACCTTACCGGCTATCCGGCTCCCGGGGGGATCACTGATTCATTGCGCACGGCAGCCTGGCGCGGCGAATCATCAATGAGTTCTTCCAGAAGGCGGTACAGCGACCTCGGTGTGGAAGCCGTCGAGCGGTGGAACCACGCGTGATACCCGCGCCCTCGTCCGCCGGGGTCAGTTTCGCCGATGACCGGTCGGACACCGGCATTCCGGTGAGCGGATCGCGCTCCACATCCCCGCCGCGCTTGTTCGCCTGCTCAATCTTTCAGGACGCGGGCTTGCACAAGTGGCAACGTGTCGAACTCTGCCCTGGCGTCCGTGGTGACCAGGATGCGCTTGGTTGCCCGCGCCGTTGCGGCGATGATCAGATCATGCGGGCCACCTTTGCGGCCGGTCCGTCGCGCGTGCGCTAAAAGGTCCGCATGATGGTCTGCGACATCGGCCGTGTAATCCTCAATGGGAACAACCGAGAGAACTGCGTTGAGGAAGTCCTCCTTGCCGGCCGCCCGAGCGGGGTTGTCGTCGAGTCTTGCGCCGACAAGAAATTCTGCGACGACGATGGCGGGTACCGCCGGGTCACTTTCGTCGGTGATGGCGCTGAGATCAAGTTGGCCGCGGGCTGCGCTGATCAGGACACCGGTGTCGAGGATCAATCGGTCCAAGGGTCGTTGTCCTCGTCGATGTCCAGAGTTGCGAGAGCGCGCTCGACACGGTCGGTGAAAGCGTCATCGACTATGGGAGAGTTGTGGTAGGTCTCGAAGACTTCACGGAGCGCTTGTCCACTGGCCCTGGGCGCAGGCGTGATGTGCGCGACTCGACGTCCGCTTCGGGTGACCGCGATGGTCTCGCCCCGCTCGGTAGCACTCAGTACAGCCGAGAAGTTTCGGGAGGCCTCGGAGGCAGTCATCTCGCGCACTTGTTCAGATTATCTGATTCAGAGCTTCTGATTCAAGGGGTCACAGCTCCGGCCGCCCGAGTTTGCTCATCGCCCCGGCCAGGTCAGGCCGTCCTCATCGGCACCGCCGCCGAGGACCACCCGGTCGGTACGGTCCAAGGCCTCCTGCCGCCTGCTGGGTGAGGTCATGGCTTCTCCAAACTCGTTCGGCCCGGGAGTGGATCTCCCAGCCACATCAGCTGGGTTACGCGGGTCTACCGATATGACGCCCCGCGAGGAAGGAATGTGACTGGAGTGGATGAGCGCGCATGGCTGACGGAGCGTTTCGAGGAACATCGGACTCGTCTGCGGGCGGCGGCCTACCGGATGCTCGGCTCGGTGAGTGAGGCCGATGACGCCGTTCAGGACGCGCGGGGCCGACCCCGAGCACGAAGTGCTGCTGGCCGACTCGGTCGGCTGGCGCTCCTGGTGGTCCCCGGCTGCGGCGCGGCGACCCGTCAGCCGCGCACGCCGCCGAGTGCAGGGCCAGGCCCCTGCTCCCGACTCAGATCTCACCCGCCAACGTGAAGTCGTCAACGCGTTTTTCGCCGCCGCTCGCAACGGCGACCTCGACGCGCTCGTCGCCGTGCTCGACCCCGACGCCGCGAGCGGCGGGCCGACGGCGGCGTCGCGCATGCACGCCACACGGTCGCGATCCGCGGCGCACGGCCGGTGGCCGAGCAAGCGCTGACCTTCGGACGGC
>JBOHER010000443.1:0-36894 GCA_050701115.1 Haloechinothrix sp.
CCTTCAGCTCGCGCGCTAGGCCCGCGTGGACCGCTCAGCGATCGGCGACCGCCTTCTCGGCGGTTTCCATCCACTCCCGCCATTGTGCGGCCTGTGCCTCCGATTCCTTCGCTCGCCGCTCGTCGCCGGAGGCACGTGCCTTGGCGGCCTGCTCCTCGAACTGCTCGACCCGCTCGCGGAACTGCGCGGCGCGCGCCTGAGCCTCGGGGTCGGACTTGCGCCACTTGCTGTCCTCAGCCGACCGCACCCGGTCCTGCACCGCCTTGAGCCTGCCGTCGAGCTCCCGGATCCGTTCGCGCGGAACCTTGCCGACCTCGTCCCAGCGGTCCTGGACCTTGCGCAGTTGCGCTTTCGCCGCCTCCAAGTTGCCGGACGGGTCGATCTTCTCGGCCTCGATCAGCAGCTCCTCCTTGAGTTTGGCGTTCTCGGCGAACTCGGAGTCACGCTCGGAGAACACCGCCGAGCGCCGGGAGAAGAAGGCGTCCTGGGCGGCGCGGAATCGCTGCCACAGGGCGTCGTCGGTGTCCCGGGGTGCCTTGCCCGCGGCCTTCCACTCCGTCATCAGCTGCTTGAACCGGGCGGCGGTCGGCCCCCAGTCCTCCGAGTTGGACAGCTCTTCGGCCTCGATGATCAGCTCTTCCTTGCGCACCCTGGCCGCGGCACGCTGCTTGTCCAGTTCGGCGAAATGTGAGCCGCGACGCCGATTGAATGCCTCTCGGGCCTTGGCGAACCGCTTCCACAGCTCGTCATCGGTCTTGCGGTCTACGCCCTTGATCGACTTCCACTCGTCGAGGATGGTGCGCAGCCGATCGCCCGCAGACTTCCACTGGGTCGAGCCCTCCGCGATCTGCTCCGCTTCCTCGGCGAGCGCCTGTTTGCGTTCGATCGCGACGGTTCGCGCGGCTTCCTTCTCCCGCTTGACCTCGCCGAGGGCGGTCTTGGCGTGTGCGATCACATGCGCGAGCCGGGAGCGCAGCGATTCGATGTCGCCCATGATGTGCGCCTCGTCCAAGCCGTCCCGCAACTGTGTCGCGGTGGACAGAGCTTGTTTCGGATCGCCTGCGCCAGAGGTCAGCCGGGCCTCGAGCAGTTCGACCTCGGTGCGCAGGTCGTCGAAACGCCGTGCGTAATGCAATAAACCCTCATCGGGTGAACCGGCTTGCCACATTCCCACCGGACGCTCACCGTCCGGGGTACGCACGAAGACCGTGCCTTCCTCGTCGATGCGTCCCCACTTTGTCGGATCGACCTCGGCGTTCGGCACCGGGGGAGCGGCATGTGCGATGCTCACGTGACCGGTGAGAACTTCATGCGGGGCTGGGGTGTGGGTGGTGGACTGGTCGTTTGGCTTGTCGTCAGCCATCGCCGGCTCCTTCTTCGGCTGCGTGCCCGTTTGTCACGGGCGCCCCACCAGGTGGCGGGGCCGGATCGTGCTCGTACCACTATGCGGTGCTTGGCGCATTCAAGCAGGTCAGCGTCGAGTGCGGTACTCCAGGAGGACGCGGAACCATGCCGGTAAAGTCGGATGGCGTGATCACGCGTGTCGCCGTGGTGCCTCATCCACCCCTATTGGTACCCGAACTCGTGCGCGGTTCCGAGCAGGACACCGCGCCGGTTCGGGATGCGGTGATGGACGCGGTGACCTGGCTGCGCGACTCCTGCACACGCTGGCTTGCCATCGGCGCCCACCAGGGACACCCCGCGCATTTCGCAGCCGACCTGCGTGGTTCGTTCGCCGGATACGGGGTTGACGTCCCGGTTGCGCTGTCCGCCATCGGGCAATATCCGCGGGAAGGGGTCGAGTTGCCGTTGCCGGTGCTGATCGCAGCGTGGTTGCGCGGCCGCGCGGGGGCGGAGGCCGCCACGGCACTGGTTATCAACACCGGGACCGCGCCGGAGGAGTGCGCCCTGATCGGTCGCCAACTGAGCGATCGGGCCGGCGTCGGTGCGCTCGTCCTGGGTGATGGCTCCACTCGACACGGTCCGCGGGCCCCGGGCGGGCAGGACGAGCGCGCCGGGGCGTTCGACGACGCGGTGGCCGCCGCACTGAAGGATGTGGATACCGCGGCGCTGCACGCGCTGGATCCGGCACTGGCCGCGGACCTGGAAGCAGGCGGCCGCGCGCCCTGGCAGGTGCTCGCCGGGCTCACCGATAACGGGCAGTGGCGAGGGGAGCTGTTGTATTCCGGCGCGCCGTTCGGGGTGGGCTATCACGTCGCGATCTGGGAACGGAGCGAGCGACGGTGAGTGCGTCGCGCCCGGTCGCGGTGGTGGGTCCGACCGCGACCGGCAAGTCGGATCTCGCGATCGAGCTTGCGCTCGCCCTCGGCGGCGAGGTGATCAACGCCGACGCGATGCAGCTCTACCGAGGCATGGACATCGGCACCGCGAAACTGGCGGAACCCGAACGGCGTGGGATCTGTCATCACCTGCTCGACGTACTCGAGGTGACCGAAACCGCCTCCGTCGCCGCCTATCAGCGGTACGCTCGCGCCTGCATCGAGCGGTTGCTCGCGCAGGGCACGGTGCCGGTGCTGTGCGGCGGTTCGGGATTGTACGTGCAGGCAATCCTCGACGACCTGCGCTTTCCGGGCACTGACCCGCAGGTCCGGGCGGAACTGCAGCGCGAGGCCGATGAGGTCGGATCGGCGGCTCTGCACGAGCGGCTCGCCGCGACCGATCCGGAGGCGGCCGCGGCCATCTTGCCGTCCAACACCCGCCGGATCGTGCGCGCACTCGAGGTCATCGCCGTCACCGGTCTGCCGTTCTCGGCGAATCTGCCCAAACCTGGTCCCGCTCGATACGACACGGTGCTGATCGGCATCGACCGAGCTGTCGATGAGTTGGACGCCCGGGTCGGCGTGCGGGTGGAGCGGATGTTCGACGCGGGCCTTGTCGACGAGGTGCGCTCGCTGATCGGGCGCGGATTGCGCCAGGGCAAGACGGCATCGCGGGCACTCGGCTATCACCAGGTGCTCGAACAGATCGACGGTAGTGGCGACATGTCGGCAGCCGCCGACACGACCGCAGCGGCGACCCGGCGTTTCGTGCGCAGGCAGCGCTCGTGGTTTCGTCGCGACGAACGGATTCACTGGTTCGACGGCGCCGATCCCGGCCTGATCGCGCGAATCCTGCACCACGTAGCCTGAGAACCGTGGGTATCGCATTTCTGAAAGGGCACGGCACCCAGAACGACTTCGTTCTGCTGCCCGACCCCGATGGCCGGCTGGAGCTGAGCGCCGATCGGGTGCGCGCATTGTGCGACCGCAGGCGCGGGCTGGGGGCGGATGCCGTGCTGCGCGTCGTGCGCACGGCCGCGCTGGGGACCGACGTCGCGGGCGTGACCGGCGAGTGGTTCATGGACTACCGCAACGCGGACGGCTCGATCGCGGAGATGTGCGGCAATGGCGTACGGGTCTTCGCCCGCTACCTGGTGGATGCGGGGCTGGTCACCGCAGCTGAGTTCGTGGTCGGCAGCCGCGCAGGTGACCGCCCGGTCCAGGTGCATCACGACCGCTCGGTCACCGTGCACATGGGGGCGACGCAGATCACCGGCAAGTCGACGGCGACCGTGGCCGGTGACGAGTTCTCCGGGGTCGCGGTCGATGTGGGCAACCCGCACCTGGTGTCGGTCATCGACCTCGACGTGGGCGGTCTCGATCTGCGTGAGCAGCCGAGCTTCGATCACGGCTTCTTCCCGCACGGGGTGAACCTGGAGTTCATCAACCGGCTCGGGCCGGGCACTCTGCGGATGCGTGTTCACGAGCGCGGAGTGGGTGAGACCCGCGCCTGCGGTACCGGCACGGTCGCTGCCGTCGCCGCCGACCTGCACCTCGCCTGCGAGGTCGCCGGAGCCCGCACCGTGCACGTGCCAGGCGGCACCGTCGTGGTGACCGTCGAGCCAGGAGCGTCGACCCTGACCGGCCCGGCGGTGATCCTCGCCAGTGGGGAACTCGACTCCGCATGGTGGGAAGAGCCCGCATAGCCTTGGTCCAGACGAATACCGAGGGTGACCGGCTGCCTGCTACGCAGGGATCGGCCGCTGTGCGTAATTCACTCGTCGTACTCGCTCCGGTCGTGGGACCATAGAGGCACGATGACGGAATTGACACACAGGCACGACACCCATCCCGAGGTGGCCGGGGACGAGCTGTCCACCGGTGAATGGGAGCTCGAAGGCCGGGCGGCACTGCGACGGGTTGCCGGGCTGTCCACCGAACTTTCGGACATTACCGAGGTCGAGTACCGGCAGCTGCTCCTCGAGCGGGTGGTCCTGGTGGGAGTGTGGACCGAGGGCACCGCGGCCCAATCCGCGGCTTCCCTTGCTGAGCTCGCCAGGCTCGCCGAGACCGCGGGCTCCGAGGTACTCGAAGGACTTGTTCAGCGTCGGGATCGACCCGATCCCGCCACCTACATCGGGTCCGGCAAGGTGCGCGAGCTCGCCGATATCGTGCGCGCGACCGGCGCGGACACGGTGATCGCCGATGGTGAGCTCTCACCCGGCCAGCTCCGCCAGCTCGAGGCCAAGCTGAAGGTCAAGGTAATCGACCGGACCGCGCTGATCCTGGACATCTTCGCCCAGCACGCGCGCTCCCGCGAGGGCAAGGCGCAGGTCGAGCTCGCCCAGTTGCAGTACCTGATCCCGCGGCTGCGAGGCTGGGGTGAATCGTTGTCCCGGCAGGCCGGTGGTCGCGCGGGTGGCGCCAATGGCGGCGTGGGACTGCGCGGTCCTGGTGAGACCAAGCTGGAGACCGACCGGCGGCGGATCAACAAGAGGGTGGCCAAGTTGCGGCGGGAGATCGCGGCGATGGACACCATTCGCGAGACCAAGCGTGGTCGCAGGGTCGCCAACGAGGTGCCCAGCGTGGCGATAGTCGGCTACACCAACGCGGGCAAGTCGAGCCTGCTCAACGCGCTGACCGGCGCAGGCGTGCTGGTCGAGGACGCGCTGTTCGCGACCCTGGATCCGACAACACGCCGAATGAACACTCCGGATGGCCGGACGTTCACGCTGACCGACACGGTCGGGTTCGTGCGGCATCTGCCGCACCAGCTGGTGGACGCGTTCCGGTCGACCTTGGAGGAGGCGGCCGACGCCGATCTGCTGGTGCACGTGGTCGACGGTTCCGACCCAACGCCTGAGGAGCAGGTCAATGCGGTGCGCGAGGTACTTGCCGAGATCACCCGGCAGCGTACGGAGCCGCTGCCTCCCGAGCTGCTGGTGATCAACAAATCAGATGTGGCCGGCGAGCTCACACTGGCCCGGTTGCGCCATCTGCTGCCTGGAGCGGTCGTGGTCTCGGCGCACAGCGGCAGCGGACTGGCCGACCTGGTCGACGCGATCACCGACCGGATACCACGGCCTACGGTCATGGTGGAAGCCCTGGTGCCCTACACCCGGGGAGAGCTGGTGTCTCGGGTGCATGCCGAGGGTGAACTGCTCGTCGAGCATCATGTCGAAGGTGGAACGCAGCTCAGTGCGCGGGTGCGTCCCGACCTCGCGGCGGCGCTGAGCGAGTTCTCCACCAATGGCTCGGTCGCCTAGATCGCGTCGTCGGGGTGCGCTCGCGGGCACGGTGCTGGCCGCGGCTGTCCTGTTGTGCGCGTCATCGCCCGCAGCAGTCGGTGTCACGGTCACACCGAAGTCGGTCTGCACCATTACCGACCAGGGGTTGCGCGAACTATCCGGCCTGGCCGCCGATGGCGAGAACTGGTACGCCGTCAATGACGGGGGCAACCGGATCGACATCTTTGTGCTCGACCGGGCCTGCTCGGTGCGGCGCGTGCTCACCGCGCCCATCGACCCGTATGACGTCGAGGACCTCGCACGGTCTGCCGACGGGACGTTGTGGCTCGCGGACACCGGTGACAATCGCCTCCGGCGCGACACTGTCGCGCTGCACAAGGTCACCCGGGACGGGCACGCGACCCTATACCGACTCACCTATCCCGACGGTCCGCACGACGCGGAGGCGTTGCTGCTGGACCGTTCCGGGGTTCCGCATGTGGTCACCAAGCACGCGCTGGGTCAGTCGGAGATCTACCGTCCGGCGAGTGCCCTGCGCAGTCCCGGCCCGACCCCGCTGGAGAAGGTCGGCGAGGTGACGATCTCGCCGACCACGACAACTGGGGGACCCGTCGGCGGTACCGGAACAGTGCTGGTCACAGGGGGAGCGGTCAGCGCGGACGGCACGGTCATCGCATTGCGCACCTACACCGATGTCTACCTCTATTCGGCGCCGGACGGCGACGTTCTAGCCGCGCTCCGACGCGATCCGGTGCGGGCCGCCCTGCCGAACGAGGACCAGGGTGAGGCGATCGCGTTCGAACCGGACGGCACGCTGCTGTCGGCGGGTGAAGGTGTCGATCAGAAGGTGCGGGCGATCTCCGGTGCGGCAGATCTCGTGGCGCACGCTCCGCATACGACGCTCCCACGGCCGGATGGTGCCACCGGCGAGGGTGATGGTGACCACTCGGGGCCCACGAACGACGCCGACTCGCCGGCCATGCCTGTGCTGGCGGTGGCCTTGATGGCCGCGACAGCCCTCCTGCTCGTCCTCGGCAAGCGCCTCAGGCGCCGGTGACCGCCTCAGAGCCTGCGCAGCACCGCGACGACCTTGCCGAGGATCGTGGCGTCATCACCCGGGATCGGCTCGTATGCCTCGTTGTGCGGCAGCAGCCACACGTGGCCGTCCTTGCGCTTGAACGTCTTGACGGTGGCTTCGCCCTCGATCATCGCGGCCACGATCTCGCCGTTATTGGCCGTAGGCTGCTGCCGGACCACGACCCAGTCCCCGTCGGTGATCGCGGCGTCGATCATGGAATCGCCGGTGACGCTGAGCAGGAAAACGTCGCCCTCACCGACGATGTCCTTGGGCAACGGGAAGACGTCCTCGATCGCCTGCTCGGCCAGCACCGGCCCGCCCGCGGCGATCCGTCCGAGCAACGGAACGTAGGCGGGCTTGGGCAACCGCTCGGCTTCGGTTGCCTCCTCGGCCCGCGCGCGCAGTTGCGCCGGATCGACGTCCGCGGGCAGCACACCAACCGCTCGAGGCCGGTTGGGGTCTCTGCGCAGGTATCCCTTGCGCTGCAGGGCTTGCAGTTGGTGCGCGACCGATGAGGTCGAGTTCAGCCCGACGGCGTCGCCGATCTCGCGCACGCTCGGCGGGTAGCCGAGCCGGTCGACCCAGGACCGGATGACCTCGAGGATCTGACCCTGCCGGACTGTGAGGTCGCCGAGGTCGTCCGGGTCAGGGAAGGAACGGACGTTGTCCTGCCACCTGGCCCGCTTGGGCGGCTGTCCCTTGCCGGCCGTGGAACCACCGGCGCCTGCCTTCTTCTCGCGTACCACCGCGCTGCCTCCCAGATGGTCAGCCCGCTCGCAGCGGTTGCTGCGGATCGTGCGGGTCGCGACCTGTGTCGCTATCACCGACGGTAGTCCCAGCAGGCGACGAGATCAAACAATTGTTCGAACGACACGCCGTAGTCCCTCGATTTTGTCGGTGCCGCGTGGTAGACAGTCGCTCAGGCGTTCGATAGAACGTCTGTTCGAGACCGAGCGTGCAGCGCAAGGAGGGTCCGTGATGTCGGTTCTGGTCGAGGAGCAGGTAGCCGCCGGGCGCAAGGTCCGGACGGTGCGCAAAGCCGGGCGTCCCGTCCGGCGTACCAGCGTGGGGTCGTTGCGGAGGCCGCCCGCCGGGGTGCGGGTGGACTGCAGGCCCCGGCGGCACCCGGTCGGCTGCGCGGTCGAGCGTCCGATGCCCCGGTGGCGTCTGGTCGCGGCGCTCGTCGCGGGCGTGTGTGGCGTGATCGTCGTTCTCGGTGTTGCCGTCGGTGGTCTCGCCGACGGCGCCCGCGGCGAGGTGCCCAGCAGCACGATGCTCGTCACAGTGCTGCCCGGCCAGACGCTCTGGGATGTCGCTACGACGTACGCCCCTGGCAGTGACCCGCGGGCCGTTGTGCGTCGAATCGCTGAGCTCAACGGCCTGACGTCGGATTCGGTGCCCGCCGGGTATCCGCTGAGCGTGCCGGTGCGGTCCTGAGCCGACGCCTCGCCGCGCGCCTTCACCCGCTCGGGCCGGTTGCGGATCGTCTGGTTGCGATCTATCGTCAATCCCAACATGTAGTAGTTACATGCGTGTAGTTGTTCCACAAGTTGGGGTAGAATGAAGGCTAGTTGTCCACAACGTCACAGCGTTGATCCACCGGGCATCCACAGATTGATCACCAGGTTGGCCCTGCGGGGTGGGTGGATGTTCAGGTGCCGGTGCGCGGTCGAAGAGGGAAGGTGATCTGCAGATGCGATGTCCGTTCTGTAGGCACGCTGACTCCCGGGTCGTCGACTCTCGTGAGGTGGACGAAGGCCAGGCGATCAGGCGGCGCAGGTCGTGCTCGAAGTGCGGGCGACGGTTCACCACCTCGGAGACGATGGTGCTGGCCGTGGTCAAGCGATCCGGCGTCACCGAGCAGTTCAGCAGGGACAAGGTCATCACCGGTGTCCGTCGCGCATGTCAGGGCCGCCCGGTCGACGACGACGACCTGCAACAGCTCGCACACCGGGTCGAGGAGTCGATCCGCTCGGCAGGGGTGGCGGAGATCCCCAGCCACGAGGTGGGCCTGGCGATCTTGGGCCCGCTGCGCGAGCTGGACGGCGTGGCGTACCTGCGATTCGCCAGCGTGTACCGGGCGTTCTCCTCGATCGAGGACTTCGAGAAAGAGATCGCCGATCTGCGGCAGGCGATCGCCGACGCCGATAACGACCCGGCGACCGAGGACAGCAAGAAATAGGCGAGAGGCGCAACGGGCATCCCATTGCGCCGGAGTGAGGGAGATGCGATGACGGAGACCGTGGGAGCGGGAGCAAAGGCGGGCCGCGCCTCGGCGGGTAAGAACGGAGGGCGTGGGCTCCGGCTGCGGCGCGTGTTCACCACCGAAGGTGTGCACCCGTATGACCAGGTCACCTGGGAACAGCGTGACGTCGTCATGACCAACTGGCGCGACGGTTCGGTCAACTTCGAGCAGCGTGGCGTCGAGTTCCCCGATTTCTGGTCGGTCAACGCGACCAACATCGTCACCAGCAAGTACTTCCGCGGTGCCGTGGGCACCGACCAGCGCGAGCGCAGCCTCAAGCAGCTGATCGACCGGGTGGTCAAGACCTACACCACGGCAGGCGGCGAGCACGGCTACTTCGCCAGTCCCGCCGACACCGAGATCTTCGAGCACGAGCTGACCTGGATGCTGCTGCACCAGGTGTTCAGCTTCAACTCCCCGGTCTGGTTCAACGTGGGCACCCCGTCCAAGCAGCAGGTTTCGGCGTGCTTCATCCTCGCTGTCGACGACACGATGGAGTCGATCCTCAACTGGTACCGGGAAGAGGGCCTGATCTTCAAGGGTGGTTCCGGTGCAGGTCTGAACCTCTCCCGGATCCGCTCGTCCAAGGAGTTGCTGCACTCCGGGGGCACCGCCTCCGGTCCGGTGTCGTTCATGCGCGGTGCCGACGCGTCAGCGGGGACGATCAAGTCCGGCGGTGCCACCCGGCGGGCGGCGAAGATGGTTGTGCTCGACGTCGACCACCCCGACGTGGAGGAGTTCATCCAGACCAAGGCGCGCGAGGAGCACAAGATCCGCGCGCTGCGTGACGCCGGCTTCGACATGGACCTCGGCGGCGCGGACATTGCCTCCGTGCAGTATCAGAACGCCAACAACTCGGTCCGCGTCTCCGACGAGTTCATGCACGCGGTCGAATCGGGCACCAAGTTCGGGCTGCGTGCGCGCACCACCGGCGAGGTCATCGACCAGATCGACGCGAAGCAGCTGTTCGGATCGATGGCGCGGGCAGCCTGGGAGTGCGCCGACCCCGGGCTGCAATACGACAGCACCATCAACGACTGGCACACCTGCCCCGAGTCGGGCCGGATCACCGCATCCAACCCGTGCAGCGAGTACATGCACCTGGACAACTCCAGCTGCAACCTGGCGTCGTTGAACCTGATGAAGTTCCTGTCGGAAGACGGCACCTTCGACGCTCGGCTGTTCGCCAAGGCCGTCGAGTTCGTGATCACCGCGATGGACATCTCCATCTGCTTCGCGGACTTCCCGACCGAGGCGATCGGCGACACCACCCGCAAGTTCCGCCAGCTGGGTATCGGCTACGCCAACCTCGGCGCGCTGCTGATGGCCACCGGGCACGCCTACGATTCCGAAGGCGGGCGGGCGCTTTCGGCGGCGATCACCTCACTGATGACCGGCGTGTCCTACCGGCGGTCTGCCGAGCTGGCCGCCGTGGTCGGGCCCTACGAGGGCTATGCGCGCAACAGCGAGGCGCACCAGCGGGTGATGCGCAAGCACGCCGCCGCCAACGACGCGATTCGTACGCTGCACGGCAACGACGACGCCGTGCGCAAACTCGCAACAACCGAATGGCAGCGAGGCATCGAGATCGGCGCCCGCAGCGGCTGGCGCAACGCACAGGCCAGTGTTCTCGCGCCGACCGGCTGCTTGACGGGCGACACCCTCGTCACGACGGATCGTGGTCTGGCCAGGTTGTCTGAACTGGGCGACATCTACGGCGACCGGTGGCAGGACCTCGAACTGACAGTCTCGACCGACGAAGGCCCCCGAAAGGCAACCAAGTTCTTCGTCAACGGCGAGGAACCGACTCGTCGCGTCGTGACCAAGGGCGGCTACCGAATTCAGGGCACGCTCGCGCACAGGGTGAAGGTGGTGGCGTCCGACACAGAAGCCTGGACATGGAAGCGTCTCGCCGACATCCAGCCCGGGGATCTCGTGCCGATGCAGATGGACGGCTTTGTCGGCGAACAGCGGCCGGTCGTTCTGCCCGTACTCGACCAGGCCTACTACGCAGGCGACCGTCGCGTTCGGGTGCCGGACACAGTCGACGCCAACCTTGCCGAACTGGTCGGTTACTTCATGGGTGACGGTAGCTTGCACGCGAAGGGAATCCGCCTGTGCGTGGCCGACGCCGACCTCGACGTGGTCGAGCGCATCGGTGTCATCGCCAAAGAACTGTTCGGCCTTGAACCGGCCGTTCGGGCCTGCGGCGGCTACTCAGAGGTGACCCTGCGGTCGGTGCGGCTCGCTCGGTGGTGGCAGGCGGCCGGGTTCGCAAAGGACTTGCCAGGTGGTGATCACACAGGTAAGGACTGGACTCCACGGGTGCCCGCGGCCATTCGAGAGACCAACGATCCGGGTGTCTACGCCGCGTTCCTGCGGGGTCTGTTCGAGGCCGACGGCACGGTGGCCGAGGGCGTTCCCAACCTGAGCACGGCGTCGGAGCTCTTCGCGGACGACATTCGGAGCATGCTGCTGGCCTTGGGCATGGCTACGACAACGCGCGCGGCCACCAGCGAGCGGGTCGGGCAGATGTACCAAGTCCGGCTGCGCAATGCGGACCACGCCCTCAACTTTGACGAGACGGTCGGATTCATCGGCGAGCGCAAGGCAAGGTTGTCGGTGGCGCTGGAACCCCGCGGCTCCGCCAGGCGTGATCTGATCGTCCTGCCACAATCGGCCTGGGATGAACTTGTGCCCGCTGGTCACGAGTACCGGTACGCGGTCGAGCAGTCTCTGCGGAAGGCGGGTGGCGTCGCTCGTACGCTCGCCCGGCGGATATTCGCGCAGACCTTCGATCCTCGGTTGGGGCGAGTCCTGCGGTACCTGTTCGAGAAGGTGGAGGTCAACGAAGACAGCGGCGTTCAACCGACGTACGACATCTCGGTCCCGGACAACGTCACCTACGTGGCGAACGGGTTCATCAGCCACAACACCATCGGCTTCATGATGGACTGTGACACCACCGGTATCGAGCCGGACTTCTCCCTGGTGAAGTTCAAGAAGCTGGTCGGCGGCGGTTCGATGCAGATCGTCAACCAGACCGTCCCGCGTGCGCTGACCGCGCTGGGCTACCAGCAGGAGCGGGTCGAGGCGATCGTCGAATACATCGCCGGGCACGGACACGTCATCGACGCGCCAGGGCTGCGGCCGGAGCATTACGAGGTGTTCGACTGCGCCATGGGCGAGCGTTCCATCGCGCCGATGGGCCACGTCCGGATGATGGCGGCCGTCCAGCCGTTCCTGTCCGGGGCGATCTCCAAGACGGTCAACATGCCGGAGTCGGCGACCGTCGAGGATGTCGAGGAGATCTACTTCCAAGGGTGGAAACTCGGCCTCAAGGCGTTGGCGATCTACCGGGACAACTGCAAGGTCGGTCAGCCGCTGTCCACCGCCAAGACCGACAAGAGTGTGGCCGTGGCGGAGGAGAAGGCCACGGTCGTCGAGTACCGCCCGGTCCGCAAGCGGCTGCCGAAGAAGCGGCCCAGCCAGACGGTGTCCTTCACCGTGGGCGGCGCCGAGGGGTATCTCACGGCAGGCTCGTATCCGGACGACGGCCTCGGTGAGATCTTCGTGAAGCTCGGCAAGCAGGGTTCCACCCTGGCCGGTGTGATGGACGCGTTCGCCACCTCCATCTCGGTCGGTCTGCAGTACGGCATCCCGCTCGAGTTCTACGTGAGCAAGTTCCAGAACCTGCGCTTCGAGCCTGCCGGGATGACCGACGACCCCGATGTGCGCATCGCCACCAGCGTGCTGGACTACCTGTTCCGCAGGCTGGCGCTGGACTACCTGCCATATGAGAAGCGCGCGCAACTGGGCGTCTTCACCGCGGAGGAACGGGCCGCGACCGTCGCCAAGGAATACGGGGGCGCAGCGGTGGAAGAAGAGGAGGTCGACCTCGAAGCGCTGCGCAGCACCGTGGAGGCGACCGCCACCGAGCCCAAGCCGGACAACCCCAGCGGCAAGTCCGGCAGTGGTCGCGACATCAGCGAAGCGCACAACACGACCGAATTGCTTGAGCTGCACCTCGGAAAAGCGGCAGACGCACCGTTGTGCATGACCTGTGGGACCAAGATGCGGCCTGTCGGCTCGTGCTACGCGTGCGAAGGGTGCGGAGCGACCTCCGGCTGCAGCTGACAGCGAGCACTACCGCATCTGATGCGCCAGTCTCACCCGGACGGCCACGGGTGGCTGGTCTGATGACCAGCCACCCGTGACCGATGTAACAGCCCCGTCCGCCCAGTGCGTGCCCGCGGCACACTCGTCGCGGGCACCATCAGCCGATAACAGCACGTGTCCGTGCGCAAGAATGGGATCGGCTGATGGAGGTCGCGCCGACGCCGCAGTTCGGGCCGTGTCTTACCCGGTGCCTCGGGCGTCGGAAGCGCGCCAGACCCGGCAGAAGATGGTGCTGCGCCCGGGCGGGCCGGCCTATGAGGTGGTGCTGGACGAGGTCGCGGTGCGACGCTGGTCCGCCCCGCCGCAGGTGCTGCGCCCGCAGCTGGAGTACTTGGTGGAGCTACTGCCGATAACCCTGACGGTGACGGTGCGGGTGCTGCCGGTGGACGCCCGGATCGCCGGGTACATCGTCCCGCGCTCGGCGTTCAGCCTCTGAATGGCCGCTACCGGTAGTTCTACCAATGTGACATCGACCTGGTCGGCGACCGGGGCCTGCCCGCCGAGGTGGTGACCGCCGCACGTGACAAGGTCGAAGCCCTCACCGGCCTGCCCGCAGGCAAGGTGGCCGACGTGCTCGCCGAGGTGATCTCCGGGCTGCCGGAGGCGGTCGCGGCCGACCTGGCCACCACCGCCGGATGTCTGGCCGACCTGCCCGCCGGGGTGCGATGGTCGTTCGACCCAACGCTGGTGCGCGGGATGGGGTACTACACCAGCCAGATCTTCGAGATGTGCTCTACGAGACGGATGTCGCGGTGGGGCAGGCGCTGGCCGCGGCGCGGCGGCTGCGAGATAGGGCGTCCTGGTCTCGGCGATCCGCCGCAGCGGGAAGCTCCCAGCCCAGCTGACCCGGCTGGAGAGCTGAGGTCCAGGAGCGTATCCACAACTCGACCGAGAGCAGGTTCGCCAGCGGCCTGCCGGGTCGCGACGGTGCGGCGGTACCGGACGGAGAGCACCTGATCGTACCGGTCGGTAAGTAACTCCTCCGGCGTCTTCCATGACCGCGCCCGACCGGGATAGCCTGCTGTGAGGCCTGTCACTGATCGGGAGGAAGTCGATGCGGATCGCCGACGTACTGCGCAGCAAGGGAACCGAGGTAGCGACCGTTGAGCCAAGTGCCACGGTTTCCGAACTGCTGGCCGCGCTTGCCGAGCACAACATCGGCGCGATGGTTGTGCTCGACAAGGACGGGGTAGTGGGCATCGTGTCCGAACGTGACGTCGTGCGGCGGCTGAATGAACGGGGCGCGGCACTCCTGGACACCCCGGTGGCAGAGATCATGACGACCGACGTGGCCACCTGTACGCCGGACGAGACCGTCGACCACCTCACCGTGCTGATGACCGAACGGCGCATCCGGCACGTGCCGGTGCTGGTCGGAACCCGGCTGGCGGGCATTGTCAGCATCGGCGACGTCGTCAAGAGCAGGATGAACGAACTCGAGCACACCCAGGAACAGTTGCAGAACTACATCGTCCAGGGCTAGGGGCGATTACGCACGCGTTCCCGGGCGATCGGCCATTCAGGTTATCAATTCATCCTTACGGACCAAGTATCTTATAAGTCGGGTTATGTACGGTCGTCGGTGCACCCGCCGTGCGTGTCTCACCTGCATCCACCCTCCAAGATCGAAAGTTTACCGAGTCTGCAGAAACATAACGATTTGAGATAACTGCCAACAAATTGGCGGATCGGGCTCGCTGGTGGGCGCTCCTGGTGTATCTATTTACTTTCGCCGTTCATGCGAGGGGAAGGTGCCGAGATGGCAGCGGGAGATGGCGGTCAGTTCTCAGCAGCGCAGACCAGCGGGGGCGCCCGCCCGAGCGCGCGCGGCTCGGAGCGCCGGGGGCATACCCGGTGGCGCCGTTTCATCGCCGCGATGAGCATCGGCGCCGTGGCTACCGGTTTCCTGGTATTCGGATTGACTCAAGGCGCGCTGGCCGCTTCGTTCGCCGTTTCCGGTTCGTCCTTCAAGGTCAACGCCGAGAAGTTGAGCGGTAACGGCTTCGTGCTCTACGGAGGAGAGATCAAGAGCTCGAACGGAGCGAAAGCGGTCGCCACGCTCGGGGTGCGGAAGGCGTCACTGAACGATTTCTGCACCGGGTTTGTGCTGCGGAACCTGCCCATGCTCGGCGCGGTCTCGATCAAGCTCACCAATCCCGGCACGCTGACCGGTAACAACCTGGTGCTTGATGTGTCCGACCTGGACGCGGGCAACCTCACGCTGCGCGACGCTCAGATCGGGCGGGATGCCGGCCAGCTCGCCGGGGGGCCCGCTGACGCGCTCGGTCCCGCGGGCAGCACCGGTGTGCAGGCTTCCGGACTGAAGGCCAGCGGGCTGACCGGCGACACCTGGGCGCTGACCGCGGGCACGGTGACGATGAACGGCGCCCAACTGTCGGCGCGCCCGGGAACGAACAACACCTGCGGCTAGCCGATTGAGGGGCCGGACGACTATGCGGGAAAGGTTCGCGCGTTCGTGGCGCGTGTTCAGGGCATGGCGGGGATCGAGGCCATTCGCCGCGGGCGTTTTCGGGCTCATCGCGGCGGTCGCCATCGCGGTCCCGCCGGTCATGTCGTTGAAACTCGGCGACATCGTGATCACGATCAGCACCCTGGGCGGCGTGTCGTCTGTGGTCATCAGCGTGATCATCGCCTGCTGCGCCATCGGGCTGTGGGTGCGGCCGGACCTCCGGGTTCCCAGCGGCATTCTCACCATGATCGTCGCACTCATCTCGTTGGTGACCGCCAACCTCGGTGGCTTCATCATCGGGCTGGTGTGTGGGCTCATCTCCGGAGCCCTCGCGCTGGCGTGGGCACCGGGAAGCGCCTCCGCGCACGGCGCCACCGGACAGCCTGGATAGCGATGAGGTTGTCGCGCCGGTCCAGTGCCCTGCGGTCACTGCTCGTCGGAGCGCTGGTCGTGGCCGCCGCGGTGCCCGCGTCCTCGGCGAACGCAGCTGATCCCGCTCGCGCGGCGGCGGCACCGGTGGTGAACCGGACTCCGGCCACCATCCTGGCGTCCCGGCTGAGCCTGTCCGGGCTCGGTTACGACGGGATCGTCGATGTGCAGACGGCACTCGACGAAGTCAAGGCCATGAAATTCACCCTGCGCGGATTGCGGCTGGACAACGTGACGGTATCGGTGCCCACCGCCGAAACCGCGCTGCGGATCACCGGTCGGTTCGGGCAGGTTCGAACCGGCTCCGGGGAGCGGAGCACCATCTATCTGCGCCAGCTCAAGGGGAAACTCAAGCTGGGCCCGATCCCGATTCCGGTGGATTTCACCCCGGAGAATCCGCCCCCGCTGACGTTTCCCTGGCTAGTGTTCGACGATGTCACCATCGGGCTTTACCTGCTGGACGGCGGCGATCTCACCGTGCCCGACGCGACGATGTCCGCAGGCGGGCGACACGTTTGGCTGCCCGCGCCAACGAATACGCCCGCCCCGCCAACCGGTGAACCGGGCGATTCGGAACCCGAGCGGAATGCGAAACCGGCACGGAGCAATCCCTACTCGCCGGAGCAGGTGTGCGGTGACGGCTATCGGGTGATCGACTCGCGTGGCCTCGGCGACGCGGCCCGCGCCTATCTGCTGCGCAACAGCGGGAACCGGCACCATTGCGTGGTGACCAGCAAGCGCGACTCCCTCGGGTCCCCCACGGCGGCCTCGGCCTTCCTCGAGGTACGCGGCAGGCAACGAATGGTCGATTCGGGCGAGTTCAGCTATTACGCAGGCCCCGTGCGCGCCGCCGCCTCAGGACACTGTGTGCGATGGGGCGGCTCGGCGAGCGGGCGCAGCTACACCAGCCAGTTCGAGCATTGTTCCTAGTGTCTTATGCGAAAGTCGGGTTATGCACGGTCGTCGGTGCACCCGCCGTGCGTGTCTCACCTGCATCCAGCCGACACGAGCGGGCCTCCGCGAGCTCCGGGCCCGCCCCCGTCGACTCCGATTGTGCATAGCGCTCCTAGCTCACCATGTTGTCCACAGTGGTCCAAGCTATCCACAGATTCGGCCACGCGCCGTTTTCCACCGTGCGCAAGAGCGACGCTGTCGGGGTGACTCAAAAGAATCCAGTACATGGCAAGACCCGCATCCGGCTGAGCGAACCCGCCGATGTGCTCGCGGCGATCCCGCACATGCTGGGATTTCGCCCGGTCAACTCGGTGGTGCTGCTCGCCGACACCGGTCAAAGCCGTAAGGAGATCGGTCGGCGACTGCGCTTGAACCTGCCGCCCGCCGACCTGGTGGAGCCGGTAGCACGCCAGCTGACCGAGTCGATCACTCAGGACCAGCCGTCCTCGGTGATCATTGTGATCGTCGGCGGCGGCGGAGATGACCTGGGTGCTCGCCGACCGTTACCGCACGCCGGGTTGGTCAGCGCGCTGCGTCGTGAGCTCGATGCCCGCGGAGTCGATCAACCTTCCGCGATGTGGGTGCCCGAGATCAGCGCGGGAGCCCGGTGGCGTTGCTATGACCACACCCGCTGCGGCGGGGTACTGCCCGATCCGTCCAGCACTGTCGTCGCGGCCGAGACCGTCGGGCTTGGCCTGGTCACCTACGACAGCAGGGAGGACGTCCAGCTGCTGTTCAAGCCGGACCACGACCAACTCCTCCGCGAGCGCGCCCGGCTCATCGACGCGAAGTTTCGCGATCTCGAGTTCGGCGCGGCTCGTGACTGGAAGGACGAGCGGGGCGTGGCCGCCATCCGGGCGGGTCTGCGTTGCGCGCACAGCGGCCTGCTCGTGCTGTCCGATGACCAGATCGCCGAACTCGCTGTCGCGCTGGCCAACCCCCGGTTGCGGGACGCCTGCCTGGCGACCGCGCTCCCGGCGGACTCCGAGGCGGCGCGTTCCGCGGCACGCCTGTGGCAGGCCTTGGCTCGGGGGCTGCCCGCGCCGGAACGGGCCGAGCCGGCTTGCCTCGCCGGGTTCGCCGCCTATCTGGCCGGAAACGGTGCCTTCGCCGGAATAGCACTGGAGGTGGCGCTGGCGGCAGATCCCTTGCACGTGCTGGCGGGACTGCTCATCCGCGCGCTGCACTCCGGGGTCCACCCCGAGCGGTTGCACCGGCTCGCCGAGCACGACGTCGGGCTCGTGTTGTGGCCGGACCTGGAAGGCCAGCGGTGGCCGGAACGGGAGAAGTCTGCCTAATGCGCTTGCCCGGACTTTACGAATGCCCACGCGTCATTGACGATGACCCGTAGGTCTGCTCGGCTCGGTTCCCAGCCGAGCTCCTCCCGCGCCCGGTCACTGGCGGCCACCAGCACAGCGGGATCCCCCGCCCGCCGGGGCGCGATCTGATCGGGGATCGGATGGCCGGTGACCGCACGGCATGCGTCGATCACTTGCCGGACCGAGAAGCCGGTGCCGTTGCCGAGGTTGTAGACCCGGTGCTCGCCCCGCTGAGCGCGTCCGAGCGCGAGCAGGTGCGCGTCGGCAAGGTCGGTGACATGGATGTAGTCACGGATCGCAGTGCCATCGTCGGTGGGGTAGTCGTCACCGTAGATCTGCACCCGGTGCCGGTCCCCGCTGGCAACCTGCAACACGATCGGAATCAGGTGGGTTTCGGTGGTGTGCCGCTCGCCGAAGGATCGGTAGGCACCAGCGACGTTGAAGTAGCGCAGGCTGACCGCGGCCAGCCCGTGCGCCCGAGCGTACGAGGTGATCGCGTGGTCGACAGCCAGCTTGCTCGCCCCATAGGTGTTTGTGGGTGCGGTGCGCGCGGATTCTGTGATCGGAATCCGCTCAGGCTCGCCGTAGGTCGCCGCGGTCGAGGAGAACACCAGCCGGCCGGTCCCGTGCGCGCGCATCGCGTCCAGCAGCCGCAGCGACGTCAGCACATTGCCTCGCCAGTACGCCCCCGGGTCTTGCATCGATTCGCCGACCAGAGACTTCGCGGCGAAATGCAGGACCCCGTCAAACCCCTCGGCCAGCACCCGCTCCGCCGTATCGGCCGCGTCTCCTTCGATGAATCGCGCGCCGTCCGGCACCGCGTCGGCATGCCCGGTCGACAGATCGTCGATCACGGTGACCTCATGTCCCGCTTCCAGCAGCCGGGCGGCACACACACTGCCGATATAGCCCGCGCCGCCCGTGACGACGAGTTTGCGAGCGTGGTTATCCGTCTGGGTCACGATGGCCTTCCTGTGCGCTAGTGGTCCCGCCGGGCGCCGGCCGACGGTACCGCGTCGAAAACTCGCGGCGCGCGCCAGCCTCGCCGAGCCGCCGAAACCCCCCACCGGTCATCCGCGCACCCTCTGCGCCCGCCGCCCGCGCACAGTCGACCGCCTCATCGAGCTCCCGGCAGGAAACGCGGTAATCGAAATGCAAACTGTCGTGGGAGGAATCCAGCAGGGTCCCGATCGCGGCGACAGCGCCCGCGCGGAGCAGCGCGACGGTCTCCAGCACTCGGGCGTTCTCGGTGACGACGAGGCGCGGTTGCCGCCCGCCGCGCGAAATGTCTCCGCACCGAGGTCAGCGACCGTCAAGAAACCGTTGCCAGCACCGCGTGCAGGACAGCGGGGGACACTTGCAATGTCTCACCGATGCCGCTGATCTCGACCACCGAGTTGGCTCCGTTGGCCTTGCCCACGTGTACCTTGCCGCCGGGTACCAGTCCGACGATTCGCAGCTTGGCCATCAGCTCTTCGTCGATCTGAACGTGCTCGGCGATCCGCCGGATCTCCACCGTCCCGCCGCCCCGGCGAGCGACCTCGTCCAGCCGCACCAGGTCCGGCTCCGCAGGCGGCGCGGGCTCTCCCTCTCCCAGCTTGTCCAGCCCGGGAATCGGGTTGCCGTAGGGCGAGGTGGTGGGGTGATCGAGCAGCTTGACCAGCTTGCGCTCGACGGCCTCGCTCATCACGTGCTCCCAGCGGCAGGCTTCGGCGTGCACATGCTCCCACTCGAGCCCGATGACATCGACCAGCAGCCGCTCGGCGAGCCGGTGCTTGCGCATCACCGCGATCGCCAGCTCACGCCCGTGATCGGTCAGTTCGAGGTGACGATCACCGGCGACGACAACCAGGTTGTCCCGCTCCATGCGGGCCACGGTCTGGCTCACGGTCGGGCCACTTTGCTGGAGTCGTTCCGCGATCCGTGCGCGCAGTGGTACGACACCCTCTTCCTCGAGTTCGAAGATGGTGCGGAGATACATCTCCGTGGTGTCGATCAGCTCATTCACAGCGTCTCATTTCATTGCCGGTCAAGTTCTCATGGTAGTCGCCGTTGCCGGAAGTGCAGCAGGTGATCAGCGACAATGGGACCCATGCATCCGCTGATCGGCACCGCTGCCCTTGCCGCCATGCTCGAGTCGGACGAACCACCGACCCTGCTCGACGTGCGCTGGCGGTTGGCAGGCCCACCCGGCAAGGACTCCTACACGGCAGCGCACCTCCCTTGCGCACTATTCCTCGATCTTGACACCGAGCTTGCCGGGGAGCCGGGGGAGGGGGGTCGACATCCGCTCCCCGATCCGGATGAACTGCAGAAGCACCTGCGCGGCGCCGGGGTGCGCAGTGCACATCCGGTCGTTGTCTATGACGATGTCGACGGCTCGGTCGCGGCCCGTGCCTGGTGGCTGCTGCGCTGGGCGGGGCACGCCGAGGTCGCCGTGCTCGACGGTGGGTTCGCGGCCTGGATCGAGGAACGCAGGCCGGTCACCGCCGACGTGCCGGAGCCGGCACTGGGTGACATCGTGGTCGACCCGGGCCACCTGCCGGTGCTCGACGCCGATGACGCGGAGCGCTCTGCCAGGGCGGGGGTCCTGCTCGATGCCCGGGCCCCCGAGCGGTATGCCGGTGCGGTGGAGCCGGTCGATCCGCGTGCGGGACACATACCGGGTGCGGTCAACGCGCCGTTCGCCGAGCACCTCGGCGCGGACCGGCGCTGGCGCAGCCCCAGTGAGCTCGCTGCCCGGTTCGCCGAGCTTGGTGTCACCCCTGGCACACCGGTCGGTGCCTACTGTGGATCGGGGGTCACGGCAAGCTCGGTGGTGCTCGCCCTGGAAGTCGCCGGAGTCGGCGAGCCGCCCGCCCTGTACGCGGGATCGTGGTCGCACTGGTCCCGTGACCCACAGCGGCCCGCGGCCACCGGAGATCAACCCGGCTGAACCGGGCGACTTCGCCGCGGGAGTGGATAGGGTGGCGCAATGGAACCGCCGGCCGTTGTCTGGAACTCCGCATTGCTCGCCTACGACCTCGGTGGGGAGCACCCGTTCAACCCCGTCCGGCTCGATCTGACCATTCGCCTCGCCCAGGAACTCGGGGTGCTGGACGGTATCCCGCTGCTGGTGCCGGAAGAAGCCGGGGATGCCGATCTGCAGCGGGTGCACAGCCCGGACTATCTGGACGCCGTCAAGGAAGCGCCGATGGCCTCCTACGACGTGGGCCACGGGCTGGGTACCGAGGACAACCCGGTCTTCGCCAACATGCATGGCGCTGCCGCACTGGTGGTCGGTTCCACGTTGCTCGGCGCGCGGAAGCTGGCCGACGGCGAGACGCTGCGGGCGGTCAACATCGCGGGCGGTCTGCATCACGCGATGCGCGATCACGCCGCCGGGTTCTGCGTCTACAACGACTGCTCGATCGCGATTTCCTGGTTGCTGGACCACGGTTTCGATCGGGTGGGCTATGTGGACACCGATGTGCACCACGGCGACGGTGTGCAGGCCGCGTTCTACCACGATCCCAGGGTGCTGACCATGTCGCTGCACCAGCACCCGATGACCTTGTGGCCGGGAACCGGCTACCCGGGAGAACTGGGTGGGCCGGGCGCGGAAGGCAGCTCGGTCAATGTCCCGCTACCGCCGATGACCAGCGACGCGGGCTGGTTGCGCGCCTTTCACGCGATCGTCCCGCCGCTGCTTCGCCAGTTCCGGCCACAGGTCCTGGTCACCCAGTGCGGGGTCGACTCGCATCGCGAAGACCCGCTGGCCGATCTTTCGCTGACTGTCGACGGCCACCGGGAGATCTACCGAACGCTCCGCGGGCTCGCCGACGAGCACGCGGGTGGACGGTGGCTCGCGGTGGGCGGCGGGGGTTATCAGCTGATCAGGGTGGTTCCACGGTCGTGGACTCATCTGCTGGCGACCGTGCTGGATCGCGACGTGCCGCCGAGCACCCCACTGCCATCCGGGTGGATGCGGACGGTGCGCGCGACCGCACCGTATGCCGACCTGCCCAGCACGATGGGCGAGGGCCGCGAGGTCACCTTCGATCCGTGGGGCGACGCGTCCAACCATCCGGTCGACATCGCGATCACGCAGACCCGCCGCGCGGTGTTTCCCCTGCACGGCCTCGATCCCGACGATCCCCGAGACTGAAGGCACGGAGTCCAATGGCTGCAGAGAACGCATCCTCCGCACGCGGCGCGCGGGACCCGTACGACTACCCGCGACAATGGGAAGCAGACGTGGTGCTCGCCGACGGCGGCACTGTCCACTTGCGACCGATCCTGCCCGATGATGCCGATGGCCTGGTCAACCTGCACGGCAGGTTGTCCGACCAGACGCGGTACTTCCGGTACTTCGGCGCCTATCCTCGGATCCCGCCGCGCGATCTGGAGCGGTTCTCGGTAGTCGACCACTACAACCGGGTCGCCTTCGTCGCGCTACTAGGTTCGGAGATCCTGGCCGTCAGCCGGTACGAGCGGCTGGAGAACGGGCCACTGGCCGAGGTCGCCTTCGTGGTGGATGACGCGCATCAGGGCAGGGGATTGGGCTCGATCCTGCTCGAGCACCTGGCCGCCGCGGCATCGGAATGCCGGGTCGAACGCTTCGTGGCCGAGGTGCTCAGCGAGAACGCCCCGATGTTGCGCGTGTTCCGGGACGCCGGCTATCAGATCAGCAGAGAGCTGGAGGAAGGCACGATCCACCTCGAGTTCGACATCGACCCCACCGAGGAGTCCCTTGCGGTGGCCCGGTCCCGGGAACAGGCGGCCGAGGCGCGCAGCGTGCACAACCTGCTGCACCCACGTTCGGTCGCGGTGATCGGAGCATCGAAGGATCCGACCAAGATCGGGTACGCGGTGCTGACGAATCTGCTCGGCTCGGATTTCGCCGGGACGATATATCCGGTGAACCCGGAACACACCTCGGTGCGCGGGGTCCGCGCTTACCCATCCGTGGTCGACATCCCGGACGATGTGGATCTGGCCGTGGTCGCGGTGCCCGCTGAGAAGGTCGAGGGTGTGCTCGATGGTGCGCTGGCGAAGGGGGTGAAAACCTTGGTGATCGTCTCGGCCGGGTTCGCCGAGTCCGGGCCACACGGCTTGTATGCCGAGCTCAGGCTGGTCGGTGAAGCCAGGGCGCACGGAATGCGGGTCGTCGGGCCCAACGCGCTTGGCGTGCTCAATACCGACTCGCGGGTCCGGCTCAACGCCAGCCTGGCGCCGCGGCTGCCGCTGCGCGGCAACACCGGGTTCTTCTGCCAGTCCGGTGCGCTGGGCATCGCGATCCTCGCCGACGCGGAGAAACGCGGCCTCGGGCTGTCGACCTTCGTCTCGGCCGGGAACCGTGCCGATGTGTCCGGCAACGACCTGCTGCAGTACTGGGAGACCGATCCGAGCACCGACACCGTCCTGCTGTACCTGGAGTCGTTCGGCAATCCGCGCAAGTTCGCCCGGCTCGCCCGAAGGCTTGCCCGCACCAAGCCGATCGTCGCCGTGCGGTCCGGGCGGCACGCGGTCAGCCGCGAGCTCGCGGCCACCTCGGCGAAGGTTGACGAGGCCAGCGTGCAGGCGCTGTTCGAGCAGGCCGGGGTGATCCGGGTGGAGTCGCTCGCGCAACTCTTCGACACCGCCCTGGTACTGGCCAATCAGCCGCTGCCTGCCGGGCCGAGTGTGGGCATCGTCGGCAACTCCTCGGCGATCGGCGCACTGGCCGCCGATACCGCGATGGCGCAGGGACTGACGCTCGCCTTCGATCCGATCGATGTGGGTCCGCAGGCCGAGCCCGAGGAATTCGCCAGCGCGGTACGCGAAACCCTGAACCATCCGGATGTCGACGCGCTGGTCGTGGTGTTCGTGCCGCCGCTGGCTATTCCGGGCACGCGGTACGCGCGAGCGGTGCGCGAAGCCGCGACCGAGGCCGCGCGGCGTTACGCCAAGCCCATCGTGTCCACCTTCCTCGCGGTGGAGGGCGTGCCGGAGGAGCTCGCGGTGCACGGCGCGGACGGGGTGCCTGCGCGGGGTTCGGTGCCGTCCTATCCGAGTCCGGAGCGCGCGGTGGCGGCTCTGGCGCGGGTCATCCGGTACGCAGCGTGGCGTCAGCGCCCGACCGGGTCCTTCGTGCGGCCTGCCGATCTGCACCCCGAGCGTGCTGAGCAGATCGTCCATGACGTGCTCGCCGAGCCCCGGACCGATGCGGGTGGCGGCACCGACTGGGTGCCGGACTCGGTGTGCATCGCGCTGCTGGGCTGCTATGGCATCGACGTGATCGCGTTCGAACGGGTCAACGCCGAGGATGACGCGGTCAGCGCGGCGGATGCGCTGGGCTATCCGGTGGCGTTGAAGTCCACCGACGAGCGGCTGAGCAGAAGGCCCGATATGTCGGGTGCGCGGCTGGACCTGCTCAACGCAGAGGCGGTGCGGGTGGCCTACCGCGATGTGCGCGAGCTGGCAGGCTCGGAGGAGATGTATGTACAGCGGATGGCGCCGCGGGGCAGTTCCTGTGCGATCGCGCTGCAGGACGACCCCTCGTTCGGCACCCTGGTGTCCTTCGGATTGTCCGGTGTGCTCGGTGACCTGCTCGGGGATCGTGCCTACCGCGCGGTGCCGTTGACCGATACCGACGCTGCCGATCTGGTCCGCGAACCGCGCACGGCGCCGCTGCTCGCCGGATACCGCGGCGACGAGCCCGCCGACCTCGACGCGTTGTCCGAACTGGTGCTGCGCGTCGCCGCGCTCGCCGAGGACGTGCCGGAAGTCCGGGCGCTCGAGCTGGACCCGGTCATCGCCTCGCCGGACGGGGTCGCCGTGGTCGGCGCCCGGATCATGCTGGGCGAGCCGCCGTCCCGTCCCGACACCGGCCCACGACGACTGCGGTCGATCAACGCACCGGGGGAGTAGTCGCCGAGAACCATACTCACGTAGGTAGACAGATACGTGTAACTGCGGCTTCGCTTCCGCCCAGGTCGGTCAAGACTGACCAGGTTAGGTGAGTTCCTCCCGCATGGGCGGTGAGAGGAGTGCGTCGTGAGCGAGTTGGCCGCGAGCTATCGGGAGTTGTTCGGCGGCGGGGTCGAGGAGCATCGCGGCAGGGTGTTCCTGTCCATGGGGCAGGGACTCGTCGGTGTCGCGCTGTTTCCGTTCCTGGCCCGGGTGGTGGTGCAGCGGCTGGCGGGGATCGACGCGAGCGGCCCGGTCATCGAGGTGCGCAACGGGTGGCATCGCTGGGTAGTGTTGGCTGACCCGAATGGTCTGGTGCTCTCGCCCGCGGACTGGCCGGCCGGTGTGGAGGTGCTGGAATGCCCCCGGCGAGTGCTTCTGCCATCGGGTTCGGCTTCGGCCCGCTGGGTGATCCGGCCGGACGCGCGCCATCGGTGGCTGCCAACGTTGGGGGCTGTGCTGGCCGCGGTGCGGGCGGTGACCTGACGTCCATGCAACCCCGTGCGGGGTTGGCTCCGTCTGTACAGCCATGAGGTGGATACAGCGGATCGCAGGCACGACCGTGCTTCTCATGGCGGTTGCCGGCTGCGCGGGCAACGCATCCGAGGAGCCGTCAAGCCCGGGGGGCGCAGGCAAGCCCATCAGCGCTCCGGCCGATCCGGTGCCCGACGGACCAGTCCCTCAGGAGCAGATCGACGGTTCCGCGCTGCCACAGGGCTACCCCCGCGAGGCAGCGACACGCGGGAACGGCCGCACGGTGGTGATCACGGCTCAGGAGGCCGGCTGTGGAAAGGCCTCGGCGAAGCTGGTCGAGCAAACCAGGACCGGGGTTGTAGTGCTGTTGGTGCATACCGTGCCGTCCGGTGATGTCATGTGCACGATGGATATTCGGTATCCGCAGGTGACCATCGACCTGGACGAACCGCTGGCCGACCGGAGGTTGGTGCTCGAGCCGGAGGAGCGGACGAAGTAGACAGCCGTATAGTTGGCCAATGGCACAGAAGGTTTCCGTCACTAGAACAATCGCGACCACTCCGGAGCAGATCTTCGAACTTCTCGTCGATCCCGCGAAGCACGCGGTCATCGACGGTTCCGGAACCGTCGAGGAGGCCCAGGAAGGCGGCCCGCAGCGCCTGCACCTCGGGTCGAAGTTCGGCATGAACATGAAGATGGGCGCGCCGTACAAGATCCTCAACACGGTTGTGGAGTACCGAGAGAACCAGCTCATCGCTTGGCGCCACTTCAACGGGCACCGCTGGCGCTGGGAGCTGAAGCCGGTGGGCGAGGGAAAGACGGAGGTCACCGAGACCTTCGACTGGTCGACAGCCAAGTTCCCGCTGGCCATCACGCTGAGCCCGTTCCCGAGAAAGAACAAGCACGGCATCGAGCGGACCCTGGAGCGGCTGGCCGAGATTTTCCCCGGCTGATCCGCGTTTGCCGCACGGGCCCCGGGCACCCGCCCGGGGCCCGTTCTTTGCCTGCTCGCCGCCATGACCTTCGTCACTGAGCGCAACCCGAGCGCGGCTGCGTGCGAGCCTTGATCACGCGCGCACCAAGGGTGATCATCGGAGATCTTCTGCTTGCAGTTGCAAGCGTCCTAATCGGACGATAGTAGTCACTGATTGGCTAAAGCCGTTGAGTATCAAGAGTTTCCGCCCAGGACGTACAAGCTGAAACGCGCCAGTGCTTGCTGCAGGCCCCGGCTCGCACGATTGCTGATGATCTCGATAGTAACGCTGTGTGACCGACCCGAGGACGGGCCCACTCATCCGAATGGCTGTGAGCGCGGTCATGCCGCATGTTTGCGTTCGGATGTCGCGCACAGTTAGCTTTCGTCGGTACGTCACGGTTCGGTCACGACAAGGTTGAGAAATGACTGAGTCCGCCGGGATCCCCCGCCCGGTGCCGACCGAGCCTCCCCGAGACGGAAGGCTTGACCATGACCGGGAAGAGTTCCGGCCGCCATAGACGCCCCCCGGCGCTCGAGAGCACGAAACGTAGCCTCTCAGGTGTCGGGGGAAGAGTTCGACGGGCGGCCACGTCCCACCGCCACCTGCTGGCTGCCGCCTTCGCCACGGGCGTGCTGGTGCCCGCGCTGTTGCCGCTGAGCGGGCCTGCAGCTGGCAGCACCCCAACCGGGCACGGCGAGGTCGAGCGGGTGGCATTCACCCGCGACACCCTCGCGGCTCCCGTGGTGGTGCCACCCGCAGGCGGAGGCCTCAACCCTGCCGCGGAGGTGCGCAAGCTCAACCTCGCGGAGGCGGCGCGCGCGGAGCGTCTCCGCGAGGAGGCGGAAGCGGCCAAGAAGGCGGCCGAGGAGCGCGCGGCCGCCAAGAAGGCGGCGGCCAAGAAGGCTGCGGCGGAAAAGGCGGCCAAGGCGGCCGCCAAGAAGTTCGTCAAGCCGGCCGAGGGCCGATTCACCTCGGGCTTCGGCGCCCGTTGGGGCACCTCGCACAACGGCATCGACATCGCCAACAGCATCGGCACCCCGATCGTGTCGGTCGCCAAGGGCAAGGTAATCGAGGCGGGCCCGGCGAGCGGCTTCGGGTTGTGGGTGCGGGTGGAGCATGAGGACGGCACGGTGACCGTATACGGCCACATGAACGAGATCCTGGTTTCCCCTGGTCAGCAGGTGAAGGCGGGCGAGAAAATCGCGACGATCGGCAACCGCGGTCAGTCCACGGGTCCGCACCTGCACTTCGAGGTGTGGCAGGGCGGCAGCAACAAGGTCGACCCGCTGTCCTGGCTGAGGTCGCGCGGCGTCTCCCTCTAGCCCGCGCGAATGCCCTGAGGGCCTCCTTGCTTGCGGCCTACGCAGGCAAGGAGGCCGTCAGCGTGACTTCAGGAGCGGAAGGCGATCTGCAGGACGGGCTCGGCGGTCTCCGAGAAGAAGTCGTTGCCCTTGTCGTCCACGACGATGAACGCGGGGAAGTCCTCGACCTCGATCTTCCAGATCGCCTCCATACCCAGCTCGGGGTACTCGAGCACCTCGACCTTCTTGATGCAGTCCTGCGCGAGCCGGGCAGCCGGGCCGCCGATCGAGCCGAGGTAGCAGCCGCCGTACTGTCGGCAGGCGGCGGTGACCTGCTTGGAGCGGTTGCCCTTGGCCAGCATCACCAGCGAGCCACCCGCGGCCTGGAACTGCGCCACATAGGAGTCCATCCGGCCCGCTGTGGTCGGCCCGAAGGAGCCGGAGGCGAAGCCTTCGGGCGTCTTGGCCGGGCCCGCGTAATACACTGGGTGGTCCTTGAGGTACTGCGGCATGTCCTCGCCCGCGTCGAGCCGCTCGGCGATCTTGGCGTGCGCGATATCGCGGGCCACCACCAGCGGGCCGGTCAGGGACAGCCTGGTCTTGACCGGCAGCTGGGACAGCGTGGCCAGAATGTCGTCCATCGGCAGGTTCAGGTCGATGCTGACCACTTCGTCGGACAGATCCTCGTCGGTGACCTCGGGCAGGAATCGGGCCGGGTCGCGCTCGAGCTGCTCGATGAACACGCCATCCGCGGTGATCTTGGCCTTGGCCTGGCGGTCCGCCGAGCAGGACACGGCGACGCCGACCGGGCAGGACGCGCCGTGCCGGGGGAGCCGGATGACGCGGACGTCGTGGCAGAAGTACTTGCCGCCGAACTGCGCACCGATGCCGAACTGCCGGGTCATCTCCAGCACCTGCTGCTCGAGGTCGATATCACGGAACGCGTGGCCCAGCGGGGACCCCGCACGGGGCAGGTCGTCCAGGTAGCGGGCCGACGCCAGCTTGGCGACCTTGAGGTTGAACTCCGCCGACGTCCCGCCGACCACGATGGCCAGGTGGTACGGGGGACAGGCCGCCGTGCCCAGGCTGCGCAGCTGCTCGTCGAGGAAGCCTGCGAGTCGCTTCGGATTCAGGACGGCCTTGGTCTCCTGGTACAGGAAGGTCTTGTTCGCGCTGCCGCCGCCCTTGGCCATGAACAGGAACTCGTAGGCCGGGTCCTCGCCGGGCTTATGGAACAGCTCGATCTGGGCAGGCAAGTTGGTGCCGGTGTTTCGCTCCTCCCAGAAAGTCACCGGGGCCATCTGCGAGTACCGGAGGTTCAACTCCTGGTAGGCCTCGTAGATGCCGCGGGCCAGGGCCTGCTCGTCCTCGCCGCCGGTGAGCACGGTCTCGGTGCGTTTACCCATCACGATGGCTGTGCCGGTGTCCTGACACATCGGCAACACACCGCCTGCCGAGATCGCCGCGTTGCGCAGCAGGTCCATGGCGACGAAGCGGTCGTTCCCGCTGGCCTCCGGGTCGTCCACGATCGCGCGCAGCTGTGCGAGGTGCGAGGAGCGCAGCAGGTGCTGAATGTCGGCGATCGCGGTCTTGGCGAGTGTGGTCAGCGCCTCGGGCGCGATCTCGAGGAATGTCCGGCCCGCCGCCTCGACGACGCGGACACCGTCCTCGCTCACCAGGCGGTACTCGGTGGTGGTGTCCTTGGCCAGCGGAAGGACGTCGCTGTAGTGGAACCCGGGGGGTGGGACCCTCGGAGAGGGGGGCGGGAAAGGCACAGTGCTCACGGCTCGCGGGCTCCCTTGAGCGCTCGTTCGGGGGTACGACCAGGGGATGTGACCGTACCTTGAGTGAGAAAGAGTGCCGCGGAACCACCCTGGTGGAGTGTGAGCCAGCAGTCTGAGATTGCCTCATGCATAGTCGGAAGGCCGGGCCCACCCCGACGGACCCGACCTTCCGGGGTGCGCGGACGGGCCGTTGCCCACCGCGAAGTCTCCCTACCCAGGCAGACGTTGTGCGCGACTCACCGGTTGCTTCGTCGCGCACTTCTTCGACGTTGCCGTTGTCCGGCCCACAAGTCAACGGGGCCGTGCGGGTGGAGGACTGGGCCGAATGGCTCAGCTGGCGTAGGCGCGCAACCGCTCCGCGCGATCACCCTGCCGCAGCTTGGACATGACCTCGCGCTCGATCTGCCGGACGCGCTCACGGGACAGCCCGAAGTGCTTGCCGATCTGATCCAGGGTGCGCGGCTGTCCGTCGTCGATGCCGTAGCGCAGACGTATGACATGCTGCTCGCGATCGTCCAGGGTGCCAAGCACCCGCCGCAGGTCGTCCTGGAGCAGGCCGGAGATCACCGCGTTCTCGGCGTCGGTGGCTTCGGCGTCCTCGATGAAGTCGCCGAGCGGCGCATCCTCCTCGGAGCCCACCGGCATGTCGAGGCTGACCGGGTCACGTGCGTGATCCAGCAGCTTGCCGATCTTCGCCTCAGGGATACCCGACTCTGCGGCCATTTCTTCGTGAGTGGCCTCACGGCCCAGCTGTTGGTGCAGATCACGCTTGATCCTGCTGAGCTTGTTGACCTGTTCCACCAGGTGCACGGGAAGCCGGATGGTGCGGCCCTGATCGGCCATCCCGCGAGTGATGGCCTGGCGAATCCACCAGGTGGCGTAGGTGGAGAACTTGAAACCCTTGGCGTAGTCGAACTTCTCCACCGCACGGATCAGGCCGAGGTTGCCCTCCTGGATCAGGTCGAGCAGCGGCATGCCGCGGCCGGTGTAACGCTTGGCGAGCGAAACGACCAGTCGCAGGTTGGCTTCCAGCAGATGGTTCTTGGCCCGGTTGCCGTCGCGGACGAGCGCGGACAATTCGGAGCGGCGCTTGGGTGAAAGCCTGTCGTCGGTGTCGAGCATGTGCTGCGCGAAGACACCCGCCTCGATGCGCTTGGCGAGATCGACCTCTTGCGCCGCGCTGAGCAGGGCGGTCTTGCCGATGCCGTTGAGATAGACCCGAACCAGGTCGGCTGAGGGACCCTGCGCGTCGAGGTCGGGCTCCATGTTCGGCGCAGCCTGCATCGGCACCGCCGCGTCGATGACCGACTCGGCGCGGGTCTCGCGATCGAGTGTCTGTACGGACATGCTCAGCCTCCCCTGGCACTCCCGGCATCTGGTCTTGCTGCCGGCGCAACGTCTCGTGCGGCGGAGGACCGCCGCACGTGTCCGGACCGCTTCCTTATGCCGGACACTCTGCACAACGCCGATGCGACGAGAATCGTTCCCGAAGCGAACAAGTTTTCCGAGCTGAATTCCCACGTCGACTCTCAACTAAACCTGAGGTTTCCCTGAGAGATCCGGGGATGCTTGACGACGCCTTGACACGGTCGCGCGGCTAGCGGGAGTTTACCCGCTAAGTGGCCACCGACCACTCGGCTAGGGATTCAACTCGAACCCGACACCGGCGGCTGAGTCGGTGCCCTCACGGCTCGCCGCCGCGGTCGCGCAGCGCGATGGTCAGCAGCGCGATCTCCTGCTGCTGTTCCGCGACGATGGAGGTGGCGAGCGCGCGGACCGCGGGGCTGCTCGCCTGCAAATACGCACCACGAGATCAACTTGTCCAGGAAAGTCCCGCTAGGCCTCGATCAGCACCGTGAAGGGTCCGTCGTTGACGCTGTGTACCTGCATCATCGCGCCGAACCGTCCGGTTTCGACCCTGGCGCCACGCGCGCGTAGCTCGGCGACCACCTTGTCGACCAGCGACCCAGCCAACTCCGGCCGGGCGGCTGCGGTCCAGGATGGACGCCGTCCTTTGCGGGTATCTCCATAGAGGGTGAACTGGCTGACCACCAGCAGCGGAGCGCCGGTGGTGGCGCAGGACTCTTCGCCGCGCAGCAGCCGCATCTCGTGCAGCTTGCGCGCCATCCTGGTCCCCGAGACTTCGGTGTCGTCGGCGTGGACGCCCAGCAGGACGAGCAACCCCGGCTCGTCGATGGCTCCGACCACCTCGCCGTCCACGGTGACGCTGGCCTCGGTGACCCGGGCGGCGACGGCCCTCATCCTCGGCACCCGGCGAGCAGGGCCGCGGCGAGTTCGTCCAGCTCGTGCTGCCAGCACGCGGGTAGCTCAGTGCTCACGGTGAGTATCGTTCCACGTTGCCGACGAATCACCCGGCCCGGTGTCGCCCGCGCATCTGTGGTGAGACCATGGAAGTGGAGGTGGTCAGCCGTGAGCAGAAGTGACAACGGCCGCCAGCCGACTGATGCCCCGGTGCTGATCACCGAGGCGGCGTTGTCCTACGAGGAGCAGCACGCGGCGCGCAAGCGCAAGTACATGATCATGATGGGCGCGCGCTTCCCGTGCCTGGTCCTGGCTGGGATCTTCCACCAGACCTGGTGGCTTGCCCTCGGCTTCATCCTGCTGTCCATCCCGTTGCCTTGGATGGCTGTGCTCATCGCCAACGACCGCCCACCGCGCAAGTCGGAGAAGGTCAGCAGGTTCCAGCGCGAGGCACGCGCGATCGAGGGCGGCAATCACCGGGTGATCGACGGCTGAGCGCCGAACTGGACGTTCATCGGGTCAACTCCACGGCTGCTCCCGCGGCGAGGGCGGCGTTGGCCAGCACCAGAGCGGTGTTCGCGGCCACGCTGGCGCCGTCACTCCCGGTGTGGAAACGCTCGAGCAGAACGGGCGTCACCTGTTTGCCCCGGACACCGTGCTCGCGTACGTAGTCGAGTCCGCCCGCGAGCAACCGTGCGTGCAAGGCTTGGTCCATTTCGGACTTGACCGGGATGGGATTCGCCAGGACGATCGCGGAACTGGCGAACCTGCGGTGCGCGCGCACGACGGCAGCAACGGCCGCGACATCGTCGATCCGCCAGTCCACCGGATGTCCGGAGTCACGCAGGTAGAAGGCCGGAAAGTTATCGCATCGGTAGCCAAGTACCGGCACCGAGTTGGTCTCGAGCACCTCCAACGTGGCCGCGATGTCCAGGATGGACTTCACTCCCGAGCACACTACGAGGACCGGGGCGGCGGCCAGGGTCGCCAGGTCTGCCGACACGTCCCAGCTCGAGCTCGCCCCTGGTTCGGGCAGGTGCGCGCCGCCCAGCCCGCCGGTGGCGAACACCGAAATCCCCGCCATGTGCGCCAGCACCGATGTGCCTGCGACAGTGGTCGCACCCGAACCGCCGCGAGCCACCGCCGGACCGAGGTCACGCACCGACAGCTTCCGCCACGAGTTGCCCTCGACGCACAGCCGTTCCAGCTGGCTCGGAGACATCCCCACCACCGGATCGCCGTCGACTACCGCGATGGTGGCCGGGACCGCGCCCTTGGCCCGGACCACGTGCTCCAGTTCGCGCGCCACCTCCAGGTTGCGTCCCGGAGGCAGGCCGTGGGCCAGCAAGGTGGATTCCAGCGCGACGACGCCGCGCCCGGAACGGAGTGCGTCGCTGACTTCGGCGGAGATCGTGACCGTCACCTGCGCATCATCCACCGAATTCCGTCCGGACGGAGCATCGGGCATCATGGATGCGTGAGTACTCAGGTTCTGCCCGATGTCGATACCCGCCCCGAGGGCACCGACACCACGAGCGACGACGCGCCGAAGATGTTCCACTACGTGCGGAAGAACAAGATCGCCGAGAGCGCGGTCATGGGCACGCATGTAGTGGCGTTGTGCGGTGAGGTCTTCCCGGTCACCAAGTCGGCGAAGCCCGGCTCCCCGGTGTGTCCTGACTGCAAGCGGATCTACGAGGGCTTGCCACGCGGCGGGGATGACAAGGACTGAGCGGGTTCGCCCCGCACCGCTTCGCGATGGGGTGGCGGTGCGGGGACACTCCTCGGCTCGGGGTGGTCGACCGGCCGGCCGTTGTCGGCCGACGTGACGCCGTTGCAGGGCTCGCGAGACTTGTGCAGCGGTGTGGTGGCTCGCTCCCACATGCGCTTGCCTTCCTCGGCGTGCAGCCGTTCATTCGCCCGCTCCAGTTCGAGCCGCCGCCATTTCCTGCGCTGTCTGCGGGTCGGCCGGGCAGGCCAGAGTTCCTCGATCGCGCTGTTGAAGTAGGCGCCGCCGACTACGGCCAGGCCGATGAAGAAGGCGAAGAGCAGGAAGGCGATCGGGGTGGCCAGAGCACCGTAGGTGTATCCCGTCTGCGTGATGCCCGCCAGGTAGAAGCGCAGCCCGGCACTGGACAACAGGAAGATCAGCATCGCCAGCATCGCGCCCGGCAGGCCGCGGTGGAACGGCAGCTTCCGGGGCAGCGCCAGCTTGTACAGCGTGGCAAGGGAGAGCACGATCAGGACGCCGAGCGCCGGGTAATACAGCACGTTCACCCAGGTCCTGATGAACGGCTGCCAGTCGGCCGGGAAGAACACGCCCGCCAGGTCGGGCCCGATCGCGACCAGGGGGAGTCCGATGATGAGAACGACAAGGCTGGCCAGGTACAGCAGCAGCGCGAAGATCCGTTGCCACACCTCGTGGCGCAACTGGTGCTGGTCGTGCGCGAGGGTGATGGCATCGACGAACGAGGACATCGCCGACGATCCCGCCCACAGCGCGATGAGGAAACCGATCGAGGCGATCTCACCCTTGCCGACTGTCAGCATGTCGTTGACGGTCGGATCGATGATGGTGTCGACCACGTCGCCGCTGAAGATCGTCTCGCTGAAGCCGGTGATCTCCTCGCGCACCCTGAGCACGACCGTCTCGCCGAACCAGTCGCCGATGTAGCCGAGGCAGCCAAGCAGGCCGAGCAGCAGCGGGGGTAGCGAGAGCGTCTGCCAGAACGCGGCCTCGGCCGCCTCGGAGAAGATGTTGCCGTCCCAGGCCTTGCGCATGGTCCGCCCGAGCAGGCGAAATGGACCCTTCCGGCGCTGGTCTGCCGGAACGGCGGTTGTGCTGGTGTCGTCAGATGTGCTCATCGCACCCTCAAGGATGGTCTATCCGGCGGATTTTGGCTCGCCGCACCCCCGGAGGGTTATGCACAATCCAGCCGACAGTGGCGGGCCGGAGCTCGCGGAGGCCCCCTCGTGGCGGCTGGATGCGGCGGCCCCGAAGCGACACAGCTCACAGTGCGCCGCGGGGTTCGCCGGATCTTGGCCAGGTAGGCTCGCTTGGCGCCCTCACCGCGTGTGGCCGGCCGACGTCGACCGGCGGAGCACGACCCGATCGTGGGGGCCTTCGTCTGTCCGGAGTTGAGTTGACCCAGTGGAGCTGACACTGCGGAGGGAGTGGGTTCTTTCCTTGTCGCAGGAGACGTTCACAGCGCCCGAACCCGAGCGCGATGCCACCGCCACACCGCTGCGCGCCTGGCAGCGGCGCGCGCTGACCAAGTACCTGACGCAACTGCCGCGGGACTTCCTCGCGGTGGCCACGCCCGGTGCGGGTAAGACGGTCTTCGGGCTGCGCATCGCCGCGGAGTTGCTCTCGGACCGGACTATCGAACAGATCGCCATCGTCACGCCGACCGAGCACCTCAAATACCAGTGGGCGAGCGCTGCGGCAGCGGCGGGCATCGCGATCGACGCCGACTTCCGCAATTCGACGGGTGCCGTCTCCGCCGACTTTCGAGGCGTCGCGATGACCTACGCGCAGGTCGCGGCGCATCCGACTCTGCACAGGGTGCGCACGGAGAACCGCAAGACGCTGGTGATCCTCGACGAGATTCATCACGGCGGTGACGCCAAGTCCTGGGGCGATGCGATCCGGGAGGCATTCACTCCCGCGGTGCGCAGGCTTGCGCTGACCGGGACCCCGTTCCGCAGCGACGACTCGCCCATCCCGTTCGTGACATACGAGCCCGATCCCGCGTCCGCGGGCGTGCTGCGCAGCACGGCCGACCACTCCTACGGCTATTCCGACGCGCTGGCCGACGGCGTGGTCCGACCGGTGGTCTTCCTCGCGTATTCCGGTGAGGCCTCCTGGCGGACCAGCGCAGGCGAGGAGTTCACCGCACGACTTGGCGAGCCGCTGACCGCGGAACAGAACGCGCGGGCCTGGCGCACCGCGCTCGACCCGAGAGGCGAGTGGATTCCGTCCGTGCTGCACGCCGCCGACGTGCGGTTGCACCAGTTGCGGTCCGGTGGCATCCCGGACGCGGGTGGCCTGGTGATCGCCACCGACCAGGAGTCGGCCCGTGCTTATGCCAAGATTCTGTATCGCCTCACCGGCGACGAGCCGGTCGTGGTGCTGTCGGACGACCCCAAAGCGACCAAGCGCATCGGGGCGTTCGCCGAGTCCTCCGACCGGTGGATGGTCGCGGTGCGGATGGTGTCGGAAGGCGTCGACGTTCCCCGGCTCGCGGTCGGGGTCTACGCCACCAGTGCGTCCACCCCGTTGTTCTTCGCCCAGGCGATCGGCCGGTTCGTGCGCTCCCGGCGCGCGGGCGAGACGGCGAGTGTGTTCCTGCCCAGCGTTCCGGTGCTGCTCGAGTTGGCCAGCCAGCTGGAGGCCGAGCGTGACCACGTGCTCGGCACGCCGCATCGGGAGTCCGACGGCTGGGACGACGAACTGCTCGCCGCGGCGAATCTGGCCAAGGACGAACCGCAGGAGGAGAAGGCGTTCACCTCGCTGCACGCCTCCGCCGAGCTGGATCAGGTCATCTACGACGGCAACTCCTTCGGGACGGCCGTGTTCGCCGGTAGCGAGGAGGAGCAGGAGTACCTCGGGCTGCCGGGCCTGCTGGAACCCGAACAGGTGCGTGCCCTGCTACGTAAGCGGCAGGAGGAGCAGCTCGCCGACGTCGGCCGGGGCAAGCCCGAGCCTGCGCAGCGTGCGGCCGGGCCCGCGGCCGGACCGGCGAGCGTGACCGAGCGCCGCGCCGCGCTGCGGAAGGAACTCAACGCGCTGGTCGGCATGCATCACCACCGCACAAGGAAGCCGCACGGGGCGATCCACAACGAACTGCGCACGGCCTGTGGCGGGCCGCCCACCGCGATGGCCACCGTGGAGCAACTCGAGGAGCGCATCGCCACCCTGCGCTCCTGGTGAGGAACTCGCAGGCGAGTTTCCCCGGATAGACC
>JBOHER010000444.1:0-39104 GCA_050701115.1 Haloechinothrix sp.
ACCCGCTCCGGCAAAATCATGCGCCGCCTGCTCCGCGACATCGCCGAGAACCGCGCCATCGGCGACGTCACCACCCTCGCCGACTCCTCGGTCATGGACCTCATCTCCACCGGCCTGCGGTCCGGCAGCGTGCGCTAGGGCAGGGCCTTGCGCCTTCGTGGCCTCACGCACGAGGCGCGCCCTACTGCGGCTAACCTCGACGGTGTGACGCGCGCAATACAGGAGCCCAGTTCTGCGGCGGGACTGGCCGAGACCCTGCAGGGCACCGGCTATCTCGCCGACGCCGGGGTGGCCACGGCGGCGTTCCTCGCGATCCGGATGGGCCGCCCCCTGCTGTGCGAAGGCGAGCCGGGCACCGGTAAGACCTCGCTGGCCGCCGGGCTGGCCGAAGGCCTCGGGCTGCCGCTGATCCGGCTGCAATGCCACGAGGGCATCGACGCCTCCCAGGCGCTCTACGAGTGGGACTTCCCGCGTCAGCTGCTGCACCTGCGCGCATTAGAGGCGGCGGGCGACGGGGCACTGGATCCCGATGTAGCGGAGCGTTCCCTGTACACCAGGCGGTTCCTGCTCGCCCGCCCCCTGCTGCGCGCGCTGACCGATGCGCCGTGCGTGCTGCTGGTCGACGAGATCGACCGGGCCGATGACGAGTTCGAGGCCTTCCTGCTGCAACTGCTGGACGAGAACGCGGTCAGCATCCCCGAACTCGGTGAGGTCCGCGCCGAGACGCCGCCGATCGTGCTGCTGACCTCCAACCGCACCCGGGAGTTGCACGACGCGCTCAAACGCCGCTGTCTGTACCACTGGCTTGAGCACCCCGACCTGGCCCGCGAAGTGGCCATCCTGCGCCGCCGGATCCCCGGCATCTCCGAGCGGCTTGCCGAGCAGGTGGCCGAGGCGGTGCACCGACTGCGCGAACTTGACCTGCTCAAACCGCCGGGAGTGGCCGAGTCGCTCGACTGGGCTCGCGCCCTGCAGACGCTGCAGCGCACCGAGTTGGACGCCGACTCCGCCGGGGACACGCTCGGCGCGGTGCTGAAGTACCGGGAGGACGCCGACCGGGTGCGGGCGGCGGGGTTGTCCACCCTCCTGGCGGGTTAGCCATGGTGCTCGTCGGGCTGGTCGCCTTCACCAGTGCGCTCGCCGCCGAAGGGCTGCGCATCGGCGCCGACCGGACGGCCGCGTTCCTGGCGGCAGTCGAGCAGATCGACCTCGCCGATGTGGACCAGATGTACTGGGCGGGCCGGGTGACGTTGTGCGCCGAGCCGGACGAAATCGACCACTACAACAAGGTGTTCGCCGACTGGTTCGGAGCAACCGCCACCCGCACGCAGCATGCTGTCCCACGACGACGGCAGCCCCGCATCGCGACCCTGACCCCGACCGGCCAGGAACCGGGGGAGGGTGACGCCAAGGCCCAGGCCATGCGGGTCGGAGCCAGCGACACCGAAGTGTTGCGCAGCAAGGACATCGGTGACCTGGGCGCTGCCGAACGGGAGCACCTTCGACAGATCCTGGCGTTGCTGCGCCCCGACCCGCCGATGCGCCGATCACTGCGGCTGCGCCCGGCCCGGCGTGGCGGTCTGGACCCGCACCGCACGGTGCGCGCGATGTTGACCTCGGGGGGCGAACCGATGCGGCTGGCCCACCGTGGCCACGGCAAGCGCCCACGCAAAGTCGTGCTGCTGGTGGACGTCTCCGGTTCGATGACCCCATATGCCGATGCGCTGTTGCGGTTCGCGCACGCCGTGGTTCGCCGTACGCCGGGCTCGGTGGAGGCGTTCACCCTCGGTACCCGGCTGACCAGGGTGTCCCGGCAGCTCCGCGAGCGTGACCCGGAGCGCGCCCTCGCCGCGGCGGCGCGCGCGGTACCGGATTTCGCGGGTGGCACCCGGCTGGGGGAGACCCTGCGCGCCTTCCTCGACCGGTGGGGTCAGCGCGGCGCCGCCCGCCAGGCGGTGGTGGTGCTGTTCTCCGACGGCTGGGAGCGCGGGGATCCCACACTGCTCGGTGCGCAGGTCGAACGGTTGCGCAGGCTCGCACATGCCGTCTTCTGGGTGAACCCGCACGCGGGCCGGGCCGGCTACGCGCCGGTGCAGTCGGGTATCGCGGTCGCGCTGCCGCACCTGGACAAGCTACTCGCGGGTCACAGCCTCACCACGCTGGAGGAGTTGCTCACCGCTATGCGTGCGGCCCGGCGGCGACTGATCTTTCGGTAGAACTTTCGCCGATAGGGGTTGTCGTCGCAAGGTCAGAACGGGGATGCTCGAGTAGTGACCCCGGTCACGTTCGGCGTGTCCGGGTCCGTTCCCGACGAGTCTCGCGACGGCCCGCCGGGTGCTGCCATCCGAGGAGTTGGAGGCCCCATGCGCATCACCGTCTCTGTTGATGGAAACCAATACACCGACGACGTCGAGCCACGCATGTTGCTCGTGCACTACCTGCGCGAACGGCTCGGCAAGGTCGGGACCGTGGTCGGCTGCGACACCAGCAACTGTGGTGCCTGCACGGTGCACCTCGACGGCCACAGTGTGAAGTCCTGCTCGGTGCTCGCGGTACAGGCCGACGGGTGCGAGATCACCACCATTGAAGGGCTGGCCCGCGACGGCAGGCTGCACCCGGTGCAGCAGGCCTTCCACGACAACCACGCACTGCAGTGCGGATTCTGCACGCCTGGGATGATCATGCAGGCGATCGACCTGCTTGCGGACAACCCCGATCCGGACGAGGACGCCGTACGCCACGGTCTCGAAGGCAACCTGTGCCGGTGCACCGGTTACCAGAACATCGTTCGCGCCGTGCGGGACGCGGCGCACAAGATGCGGCCAGGCGCCGGTCCAGAAGCCGAGCGCGTTGCCGATGATTCCAAGTCGATGGGCGGAGCGCGAGCGGAGGTGCGCCGGTCATGACAGCCACCGCAGAACCTGGAGTGGGCGGAGAAATCGGCCGCTCCCGGCTACGCAAGGAAGACGCCCGACTGATCACCGGGCGCACCAGATGGACCGACAACATCAGCCTGCCGGGGATGCTGCACATGGCGATCCTGCGCAGCCCGATGGCGCACGCCAGGATCACCAACCTGGACACCTCGGCTGCTCGCGGTATGCCCGGAGTGCTTGCCGTGATCACCGGTGCCGACCTGGCCGATGAGCAGGGCAGCCTGCCGTGTGCCTGGCCGATCACCGAGGACATGAAGGCGCCGAACGCGCCTTCGCTCGCGGTGGAAGTGGTGAACTTCGCCGGTGAGGCCGTCGCCTGCGTGGTGGCGCGCTCCTCGGCCGAGGCCCAGGACGCACTGGAGTCCCTCGACGTCGACTACCAAGAGCTGCCGGTCGTGCTCGACATGGCGGCCGCAGTGGCGGACGGGGCCGATCTGGTGCATCCCGATCTGGGCACCAATGCCAGTGCCACCTGGGTGTTCGACTCCGGCGAGGCAGGTAGTGGCGGCGACGTGCAGCAGGCCATCGCGGATGCGGAGGTCGTGCTCGAGCGTACGTTCCGGCAGCAGCGTCTGATCCCGGCGTTCATGGAGCCGCGCTCGGTTGTCGTCGATCCCACCGGTGAGCAGACCATCATGTGGTCGGCCACCCAGGTGCCGCACATCCTGCGACTGATGCTGGCCATGACGCTCGGCGTACCGGAGCACAAGATCCGGGTGATCGCGCCGGATGTCGGCGGTGGGTTCGGCGGCAAGCTGCAGGTGACTCCCGAAGAGGTCATGACCTTCCTGATCGCGCGCAAGCTGGGCAAGCCGGTGAAGTACACCGAGTCCCGGTCGGAGTCGCTGGTGTCGGCGCATCATGGCCGCGACCAGATCCAGAAGCTCACCATCGCCGCGCGGCGGGACGGCACCGTCACCGGGCTCAAGGTCGAACTGCTCGCCGACATGGGCGCCTACCTGCGCCTGGTCACGTCGGGTGTGCCGATCCTGGGCGCGTTCATGTACAACGCGATCTACAAGATCCCGGCGTATCACTTCTCCTGCACCAATGTGTTCACCAACAAGACGCCCACCGACGCCTACCGGGGCGCGGGCAGGCCGGAGGCCACGTTCGCCATCGAGCGGATGATGGACGAGCTGGCCGCCGAGTTGGGCATGGATCCGATGGAGGTACGCGAGAAGAACTGGATCAAACACGAGGAATTCCCGTACACCACGGTGTCCACGCTGGTCTACGACTCCGGCAACTACGAGGCGGCCACCGCCAAGGCCAAGGAGCTGTTCGACTACGCGGGGCTGCGCCGTGAGCAGGCGGAACGGCGCGAGCGCGGGGACACCGTGCAGTTGGGCATCGGCATCTCGACGTTCACCGAGATGTGCGGGTTGGCCCCGTCCCGGGTGCTGGGTTCGCTGTCTTACGGAGCGGGCGGCTGGGAGCACGGTGCGATCCGGATGCTGCCCACCGGCAAGGTCGAGGTGATCACCGGTTCGTCCCCGCACGGCCAGGGGCACGAGACGGCGTGGAGCCAGATCGTCGCCGACCGGCTGGGCGTGCCGTTCGAGGACGTCGAGGTTCTCCACGGCGACACCCAGACCTCGCACAAGGGCCTGGACACCTATGGTTCGCGTTCGCTGACGGTGGGCGCGATGGCGGTGGTGATGGCCGCCGACAAGGTGATCGAGAAGGCGCGGCCGATCGCGGCGCACATGATGGAGTGCTCGGCCGACGACCTCGAGTTCACCGCAGGCAAGTTCAGCGTGCGTGGCACCGACAAGTCGACCGGTATCGCCGATGTCGCGCTCGCGGTGTTCGCCGCGCATGATCTGCCCGATGGGGTGGAGCCCTCGCTGGACTCCGAGGCGACCTTCGATCCGGAGAACTTCTCCTTCCCGCACGGTACGCACCTGTGCGCGACCGAGGTGGACACCGAGACGGGTCGGGTGCGGCTGCGCTCCTACGTCTGTGTCGACGACATCGGCAAGGTGATCAACCCGATGATCGTGGAAGGGCAGGTACACGGTGGCCTGGTGCAGGGCATCGCGCAGGCGCTGTTCGAGGAAGCGGTGCACGACGAGTCGGGCACGCTGACCACCGGCACACTGGCCGACTACCTGGTGCCCTCTGCGGCCGACCTGCCGTCGTTTGTCACCGACCGCACCGAGACCCCGGCGACCACGAATGCGTTGGGTGTCAAGGGTGTCGGTGAGGCGGGCACCATCGCGTCCACCCCTGCGGTGGTCAACGCGATCGTGGACGCGGTGCGGCACCTGGGCGTGAACGACATCCAGATGCCGTGCACCCCGATGCGGGTGTGGCAGGCGATTCATGGCGGCTCGCAGGCCGCGGCAGGCCCTGGCGGCGCTGAAGCAGGCGGCGGGCTGGGTTCGATCGACGCATCTCAGGGAGGCCAGCAATGATCCCGGCGGCATTCGACTATGTTGCACCGTCCACTGTGGACGATGCGGTGCGCGAACTGCACGACGCGGGCGAGGACGCGAAGATCATCGCGGGCGGGCAAAGCCTGTTGCCCGTGCTGCGGATGCGGCTGGCCGCACCGTCCAAGCTGATCGACCTCGGCAAGATCGCCGAACTGCGCGGCGTCCGAGAGGACGGCGACACGCTGGTGATCGGCGCCATGACCACGCACTACGACGTGCAGCGCGACCCGTTGGTTGCCGAACACGCCCAACTGATCAGGATGGCCACCGACACCGTGGCCGATCCGCAGGTGCGCCATCGGGGCACCTTCGGCGGTTCGATCGCACACGCCGATCCGGCGGGGGACCTGCTGGCTCCCGTGCTGGCGTTGGACGCCGAAATGGTGGTGGCCGGCATGGACGGGCGGCACACTGTCCCGGCCGGTGAGTTCTTCGTGGACTACTTCACCACCGCGCTGCGACCTGGCGAACTGCTCATCGAGGTGCGGATGCCCAAGTACACCGGATGGCATGCGCACTACGAGAAGTTCAATCGGGTGGCCCAGGCCTGGTCGATCGTCGGCGTGGCGGCGGCGGTCAAGGTGGACGGTCACCGGATCGCCGAGGCCAGGATCGGGCTGACCAACATGGCGTCGGTACCGGTGCGAGCCCGCGGCGTCGAGCAGGCGCTGGTCGGTCAGGAGGCAACGCCGGAGGCGATCAGGGCCGCCGCCGAGCACGCGCTCGAAGGCACCAGCCCGTCGGCCGACAGCAACGCCGATGTGGCCTACCGCGAGCACCTCGCCAAGGTGCTGACCTCGCGAGCGGTGACTGCCGCCGCGGGTAGCTGACGTTAGGGGTCATATGTCGACATATGACCCCACGTCGCCGGACGAAAGGAGGTCGGAGTGCGGCTTGATCACGAGTTCTCCGTGGCCGCACCGGGCGAGGACGTGTGGCAAGCCCTGCTTGACCCCGAAAGGGTGGCGCCGTGCATGCCCGGCGCCACCCTCACCGGGGTGGAGGGCGACACGTTCACGGCAACGGTGAAGGTCAAGCTTGGGCCCATTTCCTTGACCTACAAGGGAACCGGCGAGTTCGTGGAGAAGGACGCCGACGCACGGACCTTGCTGATCAAGGCGTCCGGCAAGGACACCAAGGGTGCGGGGACCGCGTCGGCTACCGTCACCGTCACCCTGACCGAGAAGGATGGGGCCACTCATGGTGCGGTGTCCACCGACCTCAAGGTCACCGGCAGGCCTGCCCAGTTCGGTCGCGGGCTGATCTCCGAAGTCGGCGGCAAGCTGCTCGGCGAGTTCTCCGACTGCCTGTCCAGCAAGCTCGCGCCGCCCGATCTCCCCCCGATGGGTGCGGCGGAAACGTCCCACCCGAGGGAAACCGACGCCGAGCCGATCGACCTGATGAACCTCGCAGGCACCCCGATGCTCAAGCGTTTGGCCCCGCTCATCGCGGCGGCAGCGGCCCTGCTCGCCGCCATCGCCATCGTGCGTGCACTCCGGAGGTAAGCCGTTCACCCCGGGCCCCTCGTGCACGACCCGCACCGCAGGGACAGGGCAGCAGGCGAAGCTCTCAGGTTCATGCCAGAGGGGGAGTTCCGGTCCGACCCGAGGAGCTCCCTATGTGCATACTCGCAGTTCCACTCCTGACCCTGCCTGGCTCCATGCTGCCTTTCTGAGGAGACCCGCCGTGAGTACCCCATCCCCGTTGCACGAGGTGCACAGCGCGCTGGGCGCATCGTTCACCGACTTCGCAGGCTGGAGCATGCCGGTCCGCTACGGCAGCGAACTGGCCGAGCACCGCGCGGTGCGGGAAGAAGCAGGCCTGTTCGACCTGTCCCATATGGCCGAGATCGAGATCGAAGGCCCCGAGGCGGCCAAGGCGCTCGACTACGCGCTGGTGGGAGATCTGTCCTCGGTAGCCATCGGCCGGGCGCGCTACACGATGCTGTGCGCCTCCGACGGCGGGGTGCTCGACGACCTCGTGGTGTACCGGCTTGATCAGGAGCGCTATCTGGTGGTCGCCAACGCGGCCAACACCGAGGTCGCCGCCACCCAGTTGACCGAGCGTGCCGCGGGTTTCGCCGCCAAGGTCGTCAACCGTTCCACCGAGTTCGCGCTGATCGCGGTACAGGGTCCGCGCTCCGCCGGCATCGTGCGCGCGATCAGCGACGCCGACCTGGACTCGCTGAAGTACTACGCCTGTATGCCCGCCACCGCCGCTGGGATCGATTTGCTGCTCGCCCGCACCGGCTACACCGGCGAGGACGGGTTCGAGCTGTACTGCACGCCGGAGCAGGCGCCCCAGGTGTGGCGCGCACTGACCGACGCGGGCGAATCGCACGGCCTGGTGCCTGCCGGTTTGGCCTGCCGGGACACACTCCGGCTGGAAGCCGGGATGCCGCTCTACGGCCACGAGTTGAGCTCCGAACGAACGCCGTTCGAGGCAGGCCTCGGCCGGGTCGTGAAGTTCGACAAGGACGGCGACTTCGTCGGGCGGGAGGCCCTCGCGGCACGCAAGGAGGCCGGCCCCGGGCGGGTGCTCGTGGGGCTGGCCGGCGAGGGTCGCCGGGCTCCCCGTGCGGGATACCCGGTGCTCGGTCCGGACGGCGAACGCCCGATCGGCGAGGTCACCAGCGGCGCGCTGTCCCCGACGCTTGGACACCCGGTGGCCATGGCGTACGTTCCTGCCGAGCACAGCGAACCCGGCACGTCCCTGTTCGTTGATGTGCGCGGCAAGACCGTCCCCGTCGAGGTCGTCGCGCTCCCGTTCTACCGGCGTTCCTGACAACGCCCTCCCCAGGATGGAAAGGCCTGAAGATCCGATGAGCATCCCCGAGCACCTCAGCTACACCGAAGAGCACGAGTGGTTGTCGACCGACGGCGATGTGGCCACGGTCGGGATCACCGACTTCGCCCAGGACTCGCTCGGCGACATCGTGTACGTGCAACTGCCCGAGGTCGGCGACACCATCACCGCGGGCGAGGTCTGCGGTGAGATCGAGTCCACCAAGTCGGTCAGCGAACTGTTCGCACCCGCCAACGGGGAGATCGTCGAGATCAACGAAGCCGTCGTGAATACCCCCGAGCTGGTGAACTCCGACCCCTACGGCAAGGGCTGGCTGTTCCGCGTCCGGATCGAGCAATCGCCGGAACTGCTGGATGCCGAGGACTACGCCGAGATCCTGAAGGACGTATGATGACCTCTTTCGAGCCGGTCAGTGTCCTGGAGGCCCAGGGCTCGGTGTTGACCAACAAGTACGCCGAGGGCTGCGCGGTTGGACCATCGGTTGAGCGTGCTGGACTGGGTCAACCTGTTCGCCCTCGCCGTCAACGAGGAGAACGCCTCAGGGGGTCGCATCGTCACGGCGCCGACCAACGGTGCCACCGGACGTGGGATCGCTGCCACCAAGGCGATCAACGCCGCACGGATGGCCTTACGCAATGTGATCGAGTGCTGATCGCGGTCTCCTAGACTTGTGTCATGGACACCGTGCTGGTCACCGGAGGAACGGGAACACTCGGGCGCCGAGTGGTGTCCCGGCTGCGCGCTACCAGCGCGGATGTGCGGGTGCTGACGCGTGATCCCGAGCGGGGGGAAGGGCATGCCACCGGCAACCTCGCTACCGGCGAGGGGCTCGAGGCCGCTGTCGCAGGCGTTGACACGATCATCCACTGCGCGACCAATGCTCGATTCCACCGGGTGGATTTCGACGGCACCGCCATGCTGCTGGACCAGGCTCGGCGGCACCACGTCAAGCACCTCATCTATATCTCGATCGTCGGGATCGACCGGAATCCGTTCGCCTATTACCGCACCAAGCTGCGGGTGGAGCAGTTGATCGCTGATTCGGGTGTGCCGTGGACGCTGCTCCGCGCGACGCAATTCCATGATCTGGTGCTCGGGCTGGTGTCGCGGCTGGCCAAGCTGCCCGTTGCGCCGGTGCCCAAGGGGTTTAGTTTTCAGCCGGTCGACACCGACGCGGTTGCGGAGCGGCTGATGACCCTGGCAGGTAAGGAACCGGTCGGGCGGGTGCGCGACGTGGGTGGTCCCCGGGTGGATCCAATCGGTGACCTGCTGCAGGTGTACTGCGCCGCGGCCGGTAAGTCCCGCACCGTGCTGCCGATCGGGATTCCGGGCAAGGTCGGCAAGGCGTTCAGATCGGGAGAGAACCTGCTCGGCCCAGGCGGCGAGGTTATCGGCACCACCTTCGACGAATTCTTGACCCACAAGTTCCCACGGTAAGTGTGCCTTTCGCCTACCGCCGCCGCCGACCGGCAACCGAGACCACTACACTGAACGGCGGACTCCGCGCGGCGTCCACCCTGTGAACCTCCCCAGGGCCGGAAGGCAGCAAGGATAAGCAGGCTCTGACGGGTGCGCGGGGTCCCCTTATGCCCTCGGCACGCCGTCAGTGCGCACAGGTACGCTCGCCGGGTGGCTCTCGCGCTGTACCGCAAGTACCGTCCGGCGACCTTCGCCGAGGTAGTCGGGCAGGAACACGTCACCGAACCGCTACGCATTGCGCTGGCGGCCGGGCGGATCAACCACGCCTACCTGTTCTCCGGCCCGCGCGGCTGCGGCAAGACGTCCAGCGCGCGCATCATGGCCCGCTCGCTCAACTGCGCCAAGGGCCCGACGCCGGACCCGTGCGGCGAATGTGACTCCTGCCGCGGTCTCGCTCCCGAAGGCCCGGGCAGCGTGGACGTGGTGGAGCTCGACGCGGCCAGCCACGGTGGTGTCGACGACGCCCGCGAGCTGCGCGATCGCGCCTTCTTCTCACCCGCCGAATCGCGTTACCGGGTGTTCATCATCGACGAGGCGCACATGGTCACCACGCAGGGCTTCAACGCGCTGCTCAAGATCGTCGAGGAGCCGCCGGAGCACCTGATCTTCATCTTCGCCACCACCGAGCCGGACAAGGTGCTCACCACCATCCGCTCCCGCACTCACCACTATCCGTTCCGGCTCATCCCGCCCAGCGCGATGCGCGAGCTGCTCGAGCGCAACGTCGCGGCCGAGGACGTCCCGGTCGAGCCCGCCGTGTACCCCCTGCTGATCCGGTCCGGCGGTGGTTCGGCCAGGGACACCCAGTCGGTGCTCGACCAGCTGCTCGCCGGCGCGGGTCCGGACGGCGTGACTTACGAGCGCGCGGTCGCCCTGCTCGGCGTCACCGATACGGCGTTGATCGACGACATGGTCGACGGGCTCTCCGCCGACGACTCGGCAGCGGTGTTCGGCACCGTGGAACGGTTGGCCGAGGCAGGCCACGATCCGCGCCGCTTCGCCAGTGACTTGTTGGACCGCATGCGTGATCTGGTGTTGCTTCGTTCGGTGCCCGATGCGGTCAGCCGCAGCCTGGTTTCCGCGCCGGACGACGAGCTGACCCGGATGTCCGCGCAGGCCGAGCGGATTGGCCTGGCGACCCTGTCCCGCTATGCCGAGATCATCCACAATGGACTGCTGGAGATGCGCGGTGCCACCGCACCTCGGCTGTTGCTCGAGTTGTTGTGCGCGCGGATGCTGCTGCCGTCGGCCTCGGAGAGTGAAGCCGCTGTGCTGCAACGCCTCGAACGTCTCGAACGTAGGGTGACCGCTGGCGGCGCACAAGGACCGAGCCAGGCTGAGCCCGAGCCGACCGCAACGCCCCAGGCGGGCAAGGTATTCGAGCGTGCATCCCAGCGCGCCGAGCAGGCGCCGCAACCCAAACGAACCGAGCCGCCCGCGGTCGCACCGGCCGCGGCAGGTGCACTGGATGCCATAGCTATCCGCGGAATCTGGCCCCAGCTGCTGGCGGCCATCCGTAGGAACAGCCGCAGCACCGAGGCGATGCTGACCAACGCCACCGTGCACAGCGTCGAGGGCAGCACCGTTGTTCTCTCGCACACCGCGGAGCCGCTGGCCCGCAGGCTCTCCGAGATGCGTAACGCCGAGGTCATCGCGGCCGGACTGGGTGAAGTGCTCGGCGGCCAGTGGCAGGTTCGATGCGTGCACGCCGGGTCGCACGGTGGTCAGCCTGCTCAGCGTCCCGCCGCTGCGTCACCGCCGAAGGAGGCACCGCAGCGTGCCTTCCGCAGGCCCTCCGCGCAGAGCGAGCAACCGAGTCGGGCGCCGCAGGGCCGTACCGCCGAGCAGCCCCAGCGACCTACGGTGCACGCTCCGCCGGAACCGGACATCCCGCTGCCGCCGGAGCCGGAGGACGAGGACATGTACGCCGAGGAGCCAACCTCCCTCGGGCCACCGACCGTTGCCGGGGCGCCCGCCGGCCTCGGCGCGGATGTGCACAAGCTGCTGTCCGATCATCTCGGTGCCCGGCCGCTCGAGTAGGCGCGCCGTCACCACCGGCGTGTCCGCGCTCTGGGTACGCGTGTTAGCGCCGCAGCAGCCCACCATCACCCCCATCGCGAGGACGGCAAACCCGAATCGCACGGCAACCACGGTGCCACAAGGCTGGGCGTTAGGCTGGAACCGACGCTGACGATTCCCGAGAGGATTGAGCCGAATCATGGTGCAACCAGGCGGCATGCCCGACATGCAGCAGATCCTGCAGCAGGCCCAGCAGATGCAGGAGCAGCTGATGAACGCGCAGCGCGAGCTGGCGGCGACCGAGGTAACAGGCAGCGCGGGCGGCGGGCTCGTCACGGCGATCGTGACCGGCGGGCTGGAGCTCAAGAGCCTGACCATCGATCCGAAGGCCGTTGATCCTGAGGACACCGAGACCCTGGCCGACCTCGTCGTGGCGGCGGTTCGCGACGGCATGTCCGCAGCGCACAAACTCACCGAGGACAAACTCGGCCCACTGGCCGGAGGGCTGGGTGGCGGCATGGATCTCGGCGGCCTCGGCCTGCCCGGCGGGCACTGACCGCTCATACGGTCTCCATCTCACGAGGAACGAGTTTGTACGAAGGCGTAGTTCAGGACCTCATCGACGAGCTGGGACGACTGCCCGGTGTCGGTCCGAAGAGCGCCCAACGCATCGCGTTTCACCTGCTCAGTTCGGATCCTGCCGACATCAAGCGGCTGCGCGACGTGCTCGGCAAGGTCGCCGAGGGCGTGCAGTTCTGTGAGCTGTGCGGCAACGTATCCGAGCGGCAGCAGTGCCGGATCTGCCGCGACCCGCGCCGCGATCCGAGCATGCTCTGCGTCGTTGAGGAACCCAAGGACGTACTCGCCGTCGAGCGCACCCGCGAGTTCAAGGGCCGCTATCACGTGCTCGGTGGTGCGTTGGACCCGCTGTCCGGGATCGGTCCCGACCAGTTGCGCATCCGGGAGTTGCTGGCGCGGATCTCCTCGGACGAGGTGACCGAGGTGATCATCGCGACGGATCCGAATACCGAGGGCGAGGCGACAGCGACCTACCTGGTGCGGATGCTGCGTGATTTCCCTGGGCTGGCCGTCACCAGGCTAGCCTCAGGTCTGCCGATGGGCGGCGACCTGGAGTTCGCCGACGAGTTGACACTCGGGCGTGCACTCACCGGCCGCCGCGCCCTCTGAGCCGGGATGTCGCACACACAGTCCTGATCAGTCCCGCTCGAGCGATCACGTAGCCGGATCGTGACCTTTTGTTCTTAACTGAACGGACGGTTGGCGCTAGGGTCGGCCATCACACAGCGCTTCACCGGGTCGTGATCGATCGGGTGGGGTGACGATCGACCACGGCAAGGGGTGCAACCATGCTCCACAAGCGGGTGGCTCGAACGCGTCGGATTGCCCTGATCGGGCTGGCCGGTGCGCTCGCGCTCTCAGTATCAGCGTGTGAATCGGAGCGCGCCGAGGAAGGCGGCGAGGATCAACAGACCGGCGGCACGCTCGTCTTCGGCGCGGCAGGCGCGCCCTCCAACTTCGATCCGTTCTATGCCTCCGACGGTGAGACCTTCCGCGTCACCAGGCAGATGTACGAGAACCTCGTCGGGCTCAAGCCGGGTACCTCCGAGTTGGAGCCTGAGCTGGCGGAGAAGTGGGAGTCCAGTCCGGACGGCAAGACGTGGACCTTCACCCTGCGCGAAGGAGTGCGGTTCCACGACGGAACCGCGTTCAACGCCGATGCCGTGTGCAAGAACTTCGAACGGATGTACAGCCAGACGGGGGCAGGCGCCACCGCGGCGCTGTCTTACTACTGGATCGAGAACTTCGGTGGCTTCTCCGACACCGACGAATCGTCGCTGTACGAGTCGTGCACGGCGACGGACGAGTCAACGGTTGAGCTGAAGCTGACTCGCTTCACCGCCCGGTTCCCCACCATGCTGTCGCAGTCGTCGTTCGCCATGCAGAGCCCGGAGGCGATGGACGAACACCAGGCCAACAAGGTCGAGGCGCAGGGTGACAGCTTCGTGTTCTCCGAGTACGCCCGCGAACACCCCACCGGGACCGGGCCGTTCGAGTTCGTCTCCTATGACGAGGCGAACGGCGCGATCGAGTTGAAGCGCAACGAAAACTACTGGGCCGAGAAGGCGAAGCTGGACAGGCTGATCTTCCGAGTCATCCCGGATGAGACGGCACGCAAGCAGGCGCTGGACGCCGGCGACATCGACGGTTACGACCTGCCCTCTCCCGCCGACTGGGCGGGCCTGAAAGAGGCCGACTACAACCTGATGATCCGCGAGCCGTTCAACATCCTCTACCTGGGGATCACTCAGAAGAACAATCCCGCGTTGCGGGACCTGAAGGTACGCCAGGCGCTCGCGTATGCGATCGACCGCGAGAACCTGGTGCGCTCGGTACTGCCGGAAGGCGCAGAGGTGGCGCGGGAGTTCTACCCGCCCACGGTGAACGGTTACACCGAGGACGTCATGCCGTACCCGCATGATCCCGACCGGGCACGCCAGTTGCTCGAGGAGGCAGGGCAGTCCGACCTCACCATCGAGCTGTGGTGGCCGACGCAGGTGACCAGGCCGTACATGCCGAACCCCCGGGCCATTTTCGGGGCCATCCAGGAGGATCTGGAGGAGGCCGGGATCACGGTCAAGCCGGTGAGCAAACCTTGGGCAGGTGGCTATATCGATCAGGTCGAGGTCGCCAAGGCCGAATTGTTCCTGCTCGGCTGGACGGGTGACTACAACTCGCCCGCCAACTTCATCGGCACGTTCTTCGGCACCACCGAGAATCAGTTCTGGACGTCGGGCTCGCCGTGGGCCGACGACCTGGCCAACGCGCTCGAGGACGCGGACTCCACTGTGGACCGAAACGAGCGGACCGCCAAATACGAGGACATCAACAAGAAGCTGATGGCCGAGTACCTGCCTGCGATCCCCATCTCGCACTCACCGCCCGCGCTGGTGGTGCGGCCGGAGGTGCAGGGCCTGGTGCCCAGCCCGCTCACCCAGGAGGAGTTCGCGCCCGTCAGCATCAGCGACTGATCGGTCAGGCCGTGCTTCGATACACCGTACGGCGAATGCTCCAGCTCGCTGTTGTCGTCGGCGTGCTCTCAGTGTTGATCTTCGCTTGGCTGCGAGCTCTCCCAGGAGGGCCGGTGGCGGCCCTCCTGGGAGACCGGGGGACGCCGGAGAGTCGTGCTCAGTTGACCGAAGCGCTGGGGTTGAACGATCCGATCCCGGTTCAGTACCTTGGCTTCGTCGGCCGGGCGATCACCGGCGACTTCGGCGTCTCGACCGGGGTCTCTCCCGGTCGGCCCGCGATGGAACTGTTCCTGGAGCGCTTCCCCGCGACCATCGAGCTGAGCATCGCCGCGATCGTGATCGCGCTGGCAGGCGCGATTCCGCTCGGGTACCTCGCGGCGCGCAGGCGGGGTGGTTGGTTGGACAACGCGGGCGTGGTCGGCTCCATGATCGGGATCTCCATCCCGATCTTCTTCCTCGCCTTCCTGCTGAAGTACCTGTTGTCCATCAAGCTCGGGTTGTTGCCGACCGGTGGCAGGCAAGACGTCGGGATCGACGCCACCAGGGTGACGGGATTCTTCGTGCTCGACGGAATACTCACCGGCGAATGGGACGCGGCGCTCAATGCGCTGAAACATCTGCTGCTACCGGGGCTGGCGCTGGCCTCCATCCCGTTCGCGGTGATCTTCCGGATCACCAGGGCAGCGGTACTGGACGTGATGGACGAGGACTACGTGCGGACGGCGCGGTCCAAGGGCCTCACCCAGCGGGTGATCCGTGACCGGCATGTACTGCGCAACGCGCTGCTTCCGGTGACGACCACGATCGGCCTGCAGACGGGTGCGTTGCTCTCCGGGGCGGTCCTGACCGAGACGGTGTTCGCTTGGCAGGGCGTCGGGCAGGCACTGGCCATCGGATTCGAACGGAAGGATTTCCCGGTGCTGCAGGTGGTCATTGTCGCCGCGGCGATGGCCTATGTTCTGGTCAACCTGATGGTCGACTTGTCGTATGCGGTGATCGATCCCCGCATCCGCACGGCACAAACGGGTCGGTGAGCACCTGATGTCGCGTGCTACCAAGATTGACGCGCTGGCCAGGATCGCGGCGCGACCCGCATCCGGTCGGCCGGGGGGAGATGGCTCAGGGAGCTCGTCCGATTCGGGGGTGAGCCTCGCGGCGTCGGCATGGCGGCGACTGCGGCGCGATCCGGTATTTCTCACCGGGGCCGTCGTCATCAGCCTGTTCGTCTTGGTTGCTCTGCTCGCGCCGCTGATCGCGCAGCACGACCCGGGATTGCGCCTGCTGGAGGACCAGGTTTCTCGGGCGCGCAACGAGATCCCGCCGCCGCAGCCGGGTTATCCGATGGGCGGCGATCAGTACGGGCGGGACCTCTTCTCCCGGATGTTGCTCGGCTCCCAGCAGACGTTGTTGGTCGCGTTGCTCGCCACTGTGATCGGGCTCGGCGGCGGACTCGTGCTCGGCACTCTGGCCGGAGCCTTCGGGGGCTGGGTGGACACCCTGGTGATGCGGGTCGTCGACGTGATGCTGTCCATTCCGTCGCTGCTGCTGGCAGTGTCCATCGGGGCGCTGTTCGCCGACCAGACCCAGTTCACGGTCATCCTGGCAGTGGCGATCGTGCAGATCCCGGTCTTCGCGCGGTTGTTGCGGGGAACGATGCTCGGGGTGCGGGGCAGTGACCACGTGCTCGCGGCTCGGGCCCTCGGTGTGAAGCGGGCGGCGATCGTGTTCCGGCATATCCTGCCCAACTCGCTCGGTCCGGTGATCGTACAGTCCACCCTTGTGCTGGCTATCGCGATCTTGGACGCCGCCGCGTTGTCATTCCTCGGTCTGGGTGCGGCCGATGACTCGATTCCAGAATGGGGACAGATGCTCGGAAACGCGCAGGACTACTTCGACAGCCAGCCTCATCTCGCGTTCTGGCCCGCGGGTTGCATCATCGCGGTGGCGCTGGGCTTCACGTTGGTCGGCGAGTCGTTGCGCGAAGCCCTCGACCCGAGACAGCGCAGGTGACCGGTGATGGCGCTGCTGGAAGTTCGAGACCTTTCGGTTGTCTTTCAACGCAAAGGTGATGAGCCGTCGATCGCGGTGGACAACATCAGTTTCGATGTGGAGCCCGGGCAGACCGTCGGCTTGGTCGGCGAGTCCGGGTGCGGAAAGTCGGTCACTTCGCTTGCCGTTATGGGCCTGCTGCCACGCCGCGGGGTGCGCGTGTCCGGGTCGGTGTCGTTCGACGGAACCGATCTGCTCACCCTGCCGCAGAAGGCAATGGACGAGCGGCGTGGACGCGACCTGAGCATGGTGTTCCAGGATCCGCTGTCCTCACTGAACCCGGTCGTGCAGATTGGTCTGCAGATCACCGAGGTGCTCGAGCGCCACCGGGGAATGCCCCGCAAGAAGGCCAGGAACGAGGCGGTCGAGTTACTGAACCGGGTGGGCATTCCTGACCCATCCCGGCGGCTATCGGAGTATCCACACCAACTCTCCGGCGGTATGCGCCAGCGGGCCCTGATCGCGATGGCCCTTGCCTGCAAACCCAGGCTGCTGATCGCCGACGAGCCCACCACCGCGCTCGATGTGACGATCCAGGCGCAGATCCTGAACCTGCTGAAGGACCTGGTGACCGAGACCGGTGCCGCACTCGTCATGATCACGCACGACCTCGGAGTTGTCGCCGGACTGTGCGATGAGGTGAACGTGATGTACGCCGGGCGGATCGTCGAGCGCGCCGAGCGGCACAACTTGTTCGGCCGGCCACGGCATCCCTACACGCACGGCCTGCTGGGATCGATCCCGCGCCTGGACATTCCGCGGGGGGAGAAGTTGGTGCCGATCAGGGGATCGATCGCGGACAACATCCCGTGGGCAGATGGGTGTGCGTTCGCGCCGCGGTGCCCCAATGTCCTTGACCGGTGCACGAACGTCACCCCGGATCTTGTGCCGGACGGTGGCGGGATGCTGCGGTGCCACAACCCCGTTGCTCAACTGGCCGAGGCCGAACAGGAGGTCAGCCGATGAGTGAAGTGCTGGGCTCCGGAACTGCGACTTTCTCGGCAGCCGAGTCTACAGTGGACGATTCGCTGGTGACCATCGATGGCCTGAAGGTGCATTTCCCCATCAAGCGAGGAATCGTGTTCGACCGCACCGTCGGCCACGTGTACGCCGTGGATGGAGTGGATCTGCGCATTCGCCGTGGCGAAACCTACGGCCTGGTCGGAGAATCCGGGTGCGGTAAGACCACACTGGGACGCGCACTGCTGCGGTTGGTCGAGCCGACCGGCGGCCGGATCGTGTTCGACGGTGTCGACCTGGCCTCGCTCAAAGGTGAGCCGCTCAGGCGGATGCGCAGGCGAATGCAGATGGTGTTCCAGGATCCGATGTCCAGTTTGGACCCTCGGCAGTCCGTCGCCTCCATTCTCGTGGAGGGAATGCGCGCGCATGGCCTCGACCAGGACAAGGTGAGTACCGATCGTCGGTTGCGTGAACTGCTCGATGCGGTCGGGTTGCCGGTGGGCTCCCTGCGTAAGTACCCACACGAGTTCTCCGGCGGCCAGCGGCAGCGGATCGGGATTGCCCGCGCGCTCACCGTGGAGCCGGATCTGATCGTCGCCGATGAGCCGGTGTCCGCACTGGACGTGTCCGTCCAGGCGCAGGTGCTGAATCTGCTGGAGAAGTTGCAGGACGAGTTCGGCCTTACCTACCTGGTGATCGCGCACGATCTCGCGGTGGTCCGGCACATCTCGGACCGCATCGGCGTGATGTACCTCGGCGCGCTGGTGGAAGAGACCAACGCCGACGAGTTGTACGCGACCCCACTGCACCCGTACACCAAGGCACTCATGTCGGCGATCCCGGTGCCGAATCCACAGGTGGAGGACACCCGCGAGCAGGTGCTGCTCAGCGGAGACCTACCCTCGCCTGCCAACCCACCGCGTGGCTGCCGGTTTCACACCAGGTGTCCGTGGCGACAACCGGAGCGGTGTGATTCCGAACGGCCACCGCTTCGGGAGGTCCTGCCGGGGCACCGGGTGGCGTGTCACTACGCGGAGGACATCCAGCAAGGCCGGATCGAGCCGCACGAGGTCACCGCTGAGCCGGTCGATGTCGACACCGGCGTCGCCCCGGACGTCCCGCTCATCGGGCCCGCGTCTCTGACGGAGTCGCTGGGACAGCACTGACCGTCCCGAGGGCAAGTCGCCGCCGACTTTCCCTCGGGCGGGAGCCCAGTAACACGCCGAGGATGACTACCGCGCCCGCGATGAGTTCGACCATCGTCGGTCGCTCACCGAGCAGCAGGAATGCCATCGATATGCCGACGACGGGCACCAGCAGGGAAAACGGGGCGACGATCCCTGCGGGATTGCGTCGCATCAACGTCGACCAGATGCCGGAACCGGCCACGGTGCCGATCAACACGACGTAGGTCAGTCCCGCCAGCGCGATCCACCCCTGGTCGGTGTTGATCGCCTGGAACGCGGTCGGACCGGCGGATGGTCCCTCGAAGATCACCGACAGCGCGAACATCGGCAGCGGAGGGACCACCGACATCCAGAGCGTGACGTGCAGTGGGTTGATCCGGTCGCGGCCGGGGTGGCCCGCGGGCTGCAACGCCTTGCGGCTGCACAGGTTGCCGACGGCCCAGCTCAGCGCGGCGAGCAGGGTCAGCACCACCGGCAACAGAGCGGCATGCTCGGCGCGCTGCCAGGCGATGGCGCTCATCCCGGCCACGGCGAGGGCGATACCTGCCAGGGCACGCGCGGTGACCCGCTCGTGCAGCAGCACCGCGCCGAGCAGCACGGTGAAAGGCGCGGAGGCCTGCAACACCAGCGATGCGAGTCCGGTCGGCATGCCGAGATCCATGCCGACGAACAGGAAGGCGAACTGGCCGGTGCCGAACCCGAGGCCGTACCCGATCAGCCAGCGGGGCCGTACTCCTGGCCACGGCACCAGCAGGATCGTCGGGATAGCGATCACCACGAAGCGGAGCGCCCCGGCGAACAGGGGTGGGAAGTGCTCGATCGTGGCGTGGATGGCGAGGAAGTTGCAGCCCCACATGACGGCGACAGCGATGGCGAGCAGGCGGTCTCGGGAGGACATGGATTCGACGGTGGCGGTAATAACCGTGAAGGACAAGCGAATTAATCTTCAACATATGTGTAGCGTGGCTTCATGGATGTCGGCCGGTTACGTGCACTGCGCGAATTCGCTGATCGCGGCAGCCTGACGGCGGCCGCGGCGGCGCTGCACTGCACGACGTCGGCGGTGTCGCAGCAATTGCGTGCGCTCCAGGCAGAGGTGGGGGTGCCGCTGACCGAACCGGCCGGCCGGGGGTTGCGCCTCACTGATGCCGGCCGGGCGTTGGTGATTCGGGCAGATGAGGTGCTGGCCGCTCTGGATCGGGCCGAATCCGAGCTCGATGTCTACCGCAGCGCCCCGCGCGGCCGGGTGCGGGTTGCCATTTTTCCCTCGGCGGCACTGCTGTTGCTGCCCGGATTTCTGCACCGCGTCGGCGAGTACCAGGAGTTGGACGTGGAGGTTCGCGATGTCGACATGACACCATCCGAGGTGCCCGGCCTGCTCGCCGATTTCGATGTGGTCGTTACCCATCGCGATGAGCACGCGGAATCCTTGGCCTCGGATCGGCTCGACGTGGTGCACCTGTTCCGAGAGCCGCTCGATGTCGCATTGCCACCAGGGCATCGGCTGTCGGGCAGGCGCAAGGTGGACCTCGCCGAACTGGCGGGTGAGCGCTGGCTCGGGGTGGATCTCGGGTTCCCGGTGGACGATGTGCTGCGCTCGCTGACGGTGCGCACCGGGGTTCGTCCTGAGGTGGTGCAGCGGATCAACGACTTCCGGATCACCGAGGCGCTCGTCGCCTCCGGTCACGGAGTCGCGCTGCTACCTCGGTACACAATGGACAGTCGGGGCGGCAGGAGACTGCTCCGCAGGCCGATCGCGGGTATCCGTGCGGCCCGGCACGTCGAAGCGATCACGAGGGCCGGTGGACCGAGCCGGCCCGCGGTGGCGAGGGTCATCGATCTCTTGCGCGCCGAGTCGCTCGCCGTGACGGGATCCGGATAGCCGGGTGCGCTACGCCTACCGGTGCGCCCTATTGATCGCCGAAATGACTGCGCGGAGGGAGGCGGTGACGATGGACGGGTCCACTCCGACGCCCCAGTAGACCCGGTCCTCCACTGCGCACTCGATGTAGCAGGCGGCCCGGGCGTCATCGCCTGCGGTCATCGCGTGCTCGCTGTAGTCCAGCAGCCGGACGTCGTAGCCGACGGTGGTGAGCGCGTCGAAGAACGCGGCGATCGGGCCGTTGCCGGAACCCGTGATCGTCTGCACCTCGTCCTCGACCCGCACGGTCGCGCTGATCTCGTACTCGCCGCCGCCGTTATCGGTGACGTGCGAACGCACCAGCTCCAGCGGGCTTCGCGAGGTGAGGTACTCCGAGGAGAATGCCGCCCACATGGTGTCCGGGTCGACCTCGCCGCCCTGAGTATCGGTGTGCCGCTGGACCACCTGCGAGAACTCGATCTGCAGCCTGCGCGGCAGGTCCAGCTGGTGCTCGGAGCGCATGATGTAGGCGACGCCGCCCTTGCCGGACTGCGAGTTCACCCGGATCACGGCCTCATACGTGCGGCCGACGTCCTTCGGGTCGATCGGCAGGTACGGGACCTCCCACGGGTGCTCGTCCACCGGCACGCCCGCTTTCTCCGCGGCCGCGTTGAGCGCGTCGAAGCCCTTGTTGATCGCGTCCTGGTGGCTGCCCGAGAACGCTGTGAACACCAGGTCGCCGCCCCACGGGCTGCGCTCGGGTACCGGCAGCTGGTTGCAGTACTCGACGGTGCGCTTGATGTCGTCGATGTCGGAGAAGTCGATCTGCGGGTCGATGCCCTGGCTGAAAAGGTTCATGCCCAGCGCGACCAGGTCGACGTTGCCGGTGCGCTCGCCGTTGCCGAACAGGCAGCCCTCGATCCGATCGGCGCCCGCCTGGTAGCCCAGTTCGGCGGCCGCGACGGCGGTACCCCGGTCGTTGTGCGGGTGCAGCGACAGGATGATCGAGTCGCGGCGATCGAGGTTGCGGCCCATCCACTCGATGGAGTCCGCGTACACGTTCGGCGTGGCCATCTCCACCGTGGACGGCAGGTTCATGATGATCGGGCGCTCCGGCGTCGGCTGCCAGATCTCGGTGACCGAGTTGCACACCTCGGCCGCGTAGGACAGCTCGGTGCCGGTGTAGGACTCCGGCGAGTACTGGAACCGGAAATCGGTGTCCGGATACTTGCCCGCGAACTCCTGCGCCAGCTCCGCACCCTGCGTGGCGATCTTCTTGATGCCCTCGCGCTCCTCGCGGAACACCACCCGCCGCTGCAGGATCGAGGTCGAGTTGTATATGTGCACGATGGCCTTCGGGGCGCCCTCGAGCGCCTGAAAGGTCCGCTCTATCAGCTCGTATCGGCACTGGGTGAGGGCCTGGATGCGCACGTCGTCAGGGATGGCGTTCTCTTCGATGATCTCGCGCACGAAGTCGAAGTCGGTCTGGCTGTCCGCCGGGAACCCGACCTCGATCTCCTTGTAACCCATCCGGACCAGCAGCTCGAAGAACTTGCGCTTGCGGGCGGGCGACATCGGGTCGATCAGCGCCTGGTTGCCGTCCCGCAGGTCCACCGCGCACCACAGCGGGGCGCGCGCGATCCGCACCTCCGGCCAGGTGCGGTCGGGCAGCGTGATGTCCTCCACCAGCCGGTACCACGGCCGGTAGCGGTGCACCGGCATGGAGCTGCCGAGCTGGGCGTTCCAGACCGGCTGGTCGGCGGGCGCAGGGCGGGACGGGGTGTGGACGCCGTGCTGGGACGCCTGATGAGAGTGGGCTGAGCTGGCCATGAGTCGATGGTCTCCTGCTTCTGGGGTTCGCGCTAGCGAGCGCGGATGAGATGACCGGCGCTGCGTCGTTTAGACGTCGGCAAGCCCCGCGACGGGGAGCCGGTCTGGTCAGGCCCCGTCGCGGCAGCGAAGCAGGAGAGCGCGTGCCACGTCCGTCAGCTTAACCTCCCGCATCCGATCGAGGGAAACGCACCCTCGCGGTGGTGTTGTCCGAACCGTTACTCCGCCGGCGCAAGTCGATCACGTTGCCATGGCGAGCAGTCGTTTCGCGTGCCAGACTGCGGGGCATGGCCGAGCATGCTGATAAGCCACGCAGGGACGCGCCGGACACGTCATCCGATGCGGAGCAGCCGCAACGCCAGCGCAAACCCGCGGTCGACTGGGCAGCGGTGAAGGACCAGTCGGTTGGACTGCTCGCGGCCGTCGTGCGGTGGATCGGCTTGATCTTCGCGCTGATCCTGGTCCTGCACATCATCTTCACCATCGCAGGCGCCAACCCGGACAACGGCATCGTGCAGTTCATGAACAGTTGGGCAGATCCGCTCACCCTCGGGTTCCAGGACCTGTTCCAGCCCGAGGACGAGAACCTGCGGGTCCTGATCAACTACGGCATCGCCGCCATCTTCTGGCTGATCGTTTCCGCCGTTGGGTCCCGGATCGTCCGCAGGATCGGTGGGGTGTCGTCCTAGAACGCCGACGTCCCCCAATTGGCGAAGGCCACTTCGCCCAGCGGCAGCCGCGTCCGCGGGGCGCGCTCGCGGTCGATCCTGCGCTGCTCGCCGAGCAGCTCCGGCGACCCCTGCACACCGATCGCGATAGCGGCCAGTGGAGCAGCGTGGTCGGGGAGCGCGAACGCCTTCCGGATCGCATCGCGATCGAAACCCGCCATCTGATGTGCCGCCAGCCCTTCGGCGACGGCCTGCAGCACGAGGTTCTCGGAGGCGAGACCGACACCGTATTCGGCGAGCGGAATGGTGCCCTTCTCGTTGCGCGTGACCATGATCGCGACCAGCAGTGCGCTTGCCCGGTGCGCCCACGCCTTGTTGCCGTCGTTGAGCGCCGCGAAGATGCGCGCGTACACCGGGTCACCCCTGCGGCCGACCAGGTAGCGGGCGGGCTGAGTGTTGCCGTAGGACGGCGCCCACCTGGCGGCCTCGAGGACCGCGCGCAACTGCTCGTCGCTGACCTCGCCCTCCGGGGCGAACGCGCGCGGGCTCCATCGTCGAGCCACTAGCTCGTGCACCGCGACGCTGGTCTGTGCTGGCTTGTCGACCGGCTTGGTCACCGAGCCTCCTTCAGCCTCAGTTAGATCGCGTATTCCCAGGTCACCAAGGCATGCGCGCCGAACCACCCACTGACGACCGCCACCGCAGCAAGGGTAAGCAGCACCGTGGCGGGCCTGCGTTTGGTCAGCGTCAGCGCCACCGGAATGAGCAGGATGAACGCGGGCAGCAGCAGGCGCGCCTTGGAGTTCATCAACCCGTTCGATCCGATGGCCATGGCTAGCACGCCGATCGCGTACACCAGCAGCGGCGGCAAGGCCAACGGCGATGATCAATGCCGCGGCGGTCGGCCGCACCAGCCCGGCCAGCGCGCAGCACGCCGCAGCGGAGATCCACTGCCTGCGTAGCAGGAACGCCAACGACTAGGCCGCCAGCGCGCAGAACATCGCCTCCGAGTAGGTCATGGACAGCACGACACCCATCGGCGATGCCGCGAACAGGGTGACGAGCACCAGGCCTGCCCGCCGGGAGCCGCCGGTGATCTCGCAACCGATCCGGGCGAGCCCGTATGCGGCGAGCACCCCGAATGTGGCGGTCACCAGGAACGCCGCCGGTCCAAGGGCGAGGAAGGGCAGTTCGGCGACCCAGCCGACCAGCACCGGATAGCCGGGGAAGAACGCCAACGGCGTTTCCGGGGAGCGCAGACCGTGCGCGTCGACCAGCCAGCCGGGGACCCCGCCGTAGCCGCCCGCGGCGATTCCCAGGTACCACTGTCCGTCCCAGGAGGCCAGTTCGGTGCGCGCCGTGGTGTCGTTGACGGCCGCCATGGCCATCAGGATCAGTACGCCCAACTGACGCACCGCGAGGAAAGCGATGGCTGGGGCGAGGGCGACCAGGATCCGGCGCAGACGCGCGGCGTGCAGGTGATGACGTGGCACCTGTTCAGGCGCGGAGTGCTCGGCATGCTCGCGCGTGAGCACGTCGGTGACCGGCCCGCTCGTCACTGCTCGCTCCCATCGGCGTCGAATGCGTGCTGCCCGGCCAACCCTAGTGCGCGAGGAGCACCCGTTTCGCGCCCGGCAGGCGATGATCCGAGTGGCCGGGACCACACACGACCCCTGGTTCGGGCACCCACCCCGGTACCCTGAGATGCAACAGTGGGACGGCGCTCGCCCCGGCAAGGTAGGGCATCGGACGCCTCCCGGCGAGGAGGTTGACGCGCTGTGGCGCTCGTGGTCCAGAAGTACGGCGGTTCGTCGTTGGAGAGCGCTGATCGCATCAAGCGCGTTGCCGAGCGCATTGTGGAGACCAAGAAGGCGGGCCACGATGTCGTCGTGGTCTGCTCCGCGATGGGTGACACCACCGACGAGTTGCTCGACCTGGCGCAAGAGGTCAACCCGGTTCCGCCGGAACGCGAGATGGACATGCTGCTCACCGCGGGCGAGCGGATCTCCAACGCGCTGGTCGCCATGGCCATCAGCGCGCACGGCGCGGAGGCATGGTCCTTCACCGGCTCGCAGGCAGGCGTGGTGACCACATCGGTGCACGGCAACGCGCGCATCATCGACGTCTCGCCGAGCAGGGTCACCGAGGCGCTCGGGCAGGGCTACATCGCGCTGGTCGCGGGATTCCAGGGCGTCGCGCAGGACACCAAGGACATCACCACGCTGGGGCGCGGTGGCTCGGACACCACAGCGGTGGCGCTGGCCGCGGCGCTGGGAGCGGACGTCTGCGAGATCTACTCCGATGTCGACGGCGTCTACAGCGCTGATCCGCGCATCGTGCCGGACGCGCGCAAGCTGGACACCATTCCCTATGAGGAGATGCTCGAACTCGCCGCGACCGGGTCGAAGATCCTGCACCTGCGCGCGGTGGAATATGCCCGCCGGTACGGCGTGCCGCTGCGCGTGCGCTCGTCCTACAGCAACAAACCGGGCACGCTGGTGGCTGGTTCGATCGAGGAGATTCCCGTGGAACAAGCGCTGATCACCGGCGTTTCGCACGACACGTCCGAAGCCAAGGTCACCGTGACCGATGTGCCGGACCACCTGGGTGCCGCTGCGCGCATTTTCCGGGCCGTCGCCGATGCGCAGATCGACATCGACATGGTGCTGCAGAACGTCTCGCGCAGTTCGTCCGGGCGCACCGACATCACGTTCACCCTGTCCAAGGCCAACGCCCACAAGGCCGTCCAGGCGCTGGAGGTGGTCAAGGATGCCGTCGGTTTCGGCGCGGTGCTCTTCGACGACCAGGTCGGCAAGGTGTCCCTGGTCGGTGCGGGTATGCGCTCGCACCCGGGTGTTACCGCCACCTTCTGCGAGGCGCTCGCGGACGCAGGCGTGAACATCGAGATCATCAACACCTCCGAGATCAGGATTTCGGTGCTGATCCGGGACACCGACGTGGAGCAGGCGGTGCGCGCCCTGCACGGTGCGTTCGAACTCGGCGGCGAAGAAGAGGCCGTCGTCTACGCGGGGAGTGGCCGCTGATGGATAGGGAGATGGAGGCCGGGCGAGCGAGGAGCGCGGCTCGGCCGGGGATCGACCGGACGACACCGCATGGACTCAGGATCGGCATCGTCGGCGCGACCGGGCAGGTCGGCGCCGTGATGCGCCGGATCCTGGAGGAGCGGAACTTCCCGGTCGCCGAGATGAGGTACTTCGCTTCGGCGAGGTCGGCGGGCACATCGTTGCCGTGGAAGGGCACCGGCGTCGTCGTCGAGGACACCTCCGAAGCCGACCCCTCCGGCCTGGACATCGCGCTGTTCTCCGCTGGTGGGTCGACCTCGAAGGCGCAGGCGCCCAGGTTCGCCGATGCGGGCGTGACCGTGATCGACAACTCCTCGGCATGGCGGCTCGACCCGGATGTCCCGCTGGTGGTCAGCGAAGTCAACCCGGAGGCGGTGAAGGAGGCCCGCAAGGGCATCATCGCCAACCCGAACTGCACCACGATGGCCGCGATGCCGGTGCTCAAGCCGCTGCACGACGAGGCAGGTTTGGTCCGGCTGATCGCCAGCACTTATCAGGCGGTCTCCGGCAGCGGGTTGGCCGGTGTCGAGGAGCTGGCCGGTCAGGTGCGTGCGGTGGCCGAGCGCGCAGCGGAGCTCACCCACGACGGGTCGGCGGTCGAGTTCCCCGCGCCGGACAAGTACGTGCGGCCGATCGCGTTCAACGTGCTCGCCATGGCGGGGTCCATTGTGGACGATGGCTCGTTCGAGACCGACGAGGAGCAGAAGCTCCGCAACGAGAGCCGCAAGATCCTGGGCATTCCGGATCTGCGGGTATCCGGCACATGCGTGCGGGTGCCGGTGTTCTCCGGCCACTCGCTGTCGATCAACGCCGAGTTCGCCCAGCCGATCTCGGTCGAACGCGCGACCGAACTGCTGTCCGGAGCGCCTGGAGTGCAGGTGACCGACATCCCGACCCCGCTGCAAGCGGCGGGCACCGACCCAAGCTACGTCGGCCGCATCCGGGTCGACCCCGGGGTGGAGGGTGGGCGCGGCCTTGCGCTGTTCATCAGCAACGACAACCTGCGCAAGGGGGCCGCGCTGAATACCGTGCAGATCGCCGAATTGGTCGCCGAAACCCGCTAGCCCGGCGTGTCCGCGGTTCGGGTCGGCGTGTCCGCGGTTCGGGTGCGCCTGCCGAGGGCCAGCGACCCGGCGGCCACGGGCCCAGCGCGGACATGACCGCAGGGCGTCGTAACCTGTCCGGCATGACGGGCGTGACCCACCGCAGGCAAGCCGCGCGAGCGTATCTCGCGCGGCTTGTTGCCGTGGCTGCCGTGCTCGTCGGCCTGGCTCTCGCGCATGGCCTTCAGAGCTCTGACGGCATGCCGGCCGCGATGCACGCTGCTCCTGGCACGAGTATGCCGGTCGGCGCCGTCCAAGGCTGCGGTGCTCCGGCGGCGATGGCTGCGGTTGACGGCAGCTCCCCGGAGCGAGTCGTGCCTGCCGACACGAGCCACAGGATGACTGCCCTGTGCCCGGTCCCCGGCGGGGCGGTGTCCCTTGCGGGCGAGGGTTCACCGGGCTCGCACGGTCTGGGTGACATGCTGGCGACCTGCCTAGCGTTCATCGTCGCTGTCGTGGCCGCAGTGGTAGCGCTTCGGCCCACGGGGTTGCGGAGCGTCGTCCGGATGCTCCGCTCCGCTCGCGTGGCGGTGGTCCGCACCGCGCTGCCGCGGGCGCCGAGTCTCGCGGAACTCTGTCTGCTGCGGACGTAGGAGGGGTCTGCCCGCGCCGCGGCCCGTCGACGGGCCGTGCGGGCATTGACACGCACTCCAGCGTCCGGCTGGAGGTGCTTCGACATCCTCATCCCACTCTCCGCAGGAGGCTTTTCCGTGAACCTCGCAGCTGTCCTGGTCACCGGCCTGTTCGCCGGTGGCGTGTCCTGTGCCGCCGTGCAAGGCGGCCTGCTGACCGGGTTGATCACCCGGCAGCACGTCGCGACTGCCGAACCCGCCACCCTGGCCCGCCGCGCGAAAGGCGCGACGCGCCATGCCGGCAGCACGCAGGGCCGCGGGAGCGCGAAGCGTACGGTGCAGACCGCGCAACGCCCCACCTGGGGCGCACAGCTCGGGCACGATCTCGCCCCCGTCGGTGGGTTCCTGGCCGGCAAGCTCGTCTCGCACACCCTGCTCGGCGCGCTGCTGGGCGCCGTCGGCGGCGCGCTGGAACTCTCGGTCGGCGCCCGCACCTGGCTGCAGATCGGCGGTGGCCTGCTGATCATCGTCTTCGGCCTCGCTCAACTCGGTGTGCCGGGCTTCCGCGGCATCGTCATCGAGCCCCCGCTGTCCTGGATGAAGATCGTCCGCAACCGCGCCCGCTCCCAAGCCGCGCTGGCACCGGCGCTGCTCGGCCTGGCCACCGTGCTGATTCCGTGCGGGGTGACGCTGTCGGTGGGGGCGCTCGCCCTGACGTCCGGGTCCGCGCTGGCGGGCGCGGCCACGATGGCGGTGTTCGTGCTCGGCACCGGACCGCTGTTCGCCGTGCTCGGCTACGCCGCCCGCAAGGCCGCCACCGCCTGGCGGGGCCGGCTCGCGGTGATCACTGGGCTCGCGGTGCTGGCGATGGGGCTGTACACCCTCAACGGCGGCCTTGAGTTGGCGGGCTCACCGTTGGCGGCCAGCCGGATCCCCCAGACCGTCGGCTTCTCCCAGGCGCCGGCCGACACATCCGCGGCCTCCACCGTGGACGGGCAGCAGACCGTGGTGATCACGGCCCGCACGGGCTCCTACAGCCCGGAGAACGTCCAGGTCCGATCCGGCGTACCCACCACGCTGGTCGTCAAGTCGGACGGCGCCCAGGGCTGCGTTCGGTCCTTCATCATCCGCGACCAGCAGAAGATCCTGCCCGTCAACGGCGAGACCCGGATCGACCTCGGGGTGCTCCAGCCCGGCCGACTCGACTACGCGTGCGGCATGGGAATGTACACCGGCGTCATCACCATCGTCTGATCAAGGAGTTCACCGTGGCCACCACGACACACACCTTCCGTATCGAGGGCATGCACTGCGGCAGCTGCGCACTGCTCATCGACGACGCCCTGGAAGACCTGCCCGGCGTGCACAGCACGCAGACCACGCTGAAACAAGGGCGCAGCACGGTCGAGCTGGATCCGCGCCAGAACAGCCCCGAGGATGTGATCACAGTGATCGAAGAACTCGGCTACCGCGCCACACCACTGCCGTCTCCTCACTCGCGGGTGGCCACGCCGAGCAGGTAGTCCCCGCCGATCCGCGTGCGCCACCGCTCGCCCACCTGCAGGCCGTGGCGGGGCAGTTCGGCCAGGAACTCCCCGGCGGTGAAGCGATCCTCGCTCGGGTGGTCGAACAGCAGCCGGTAGGACGGCCGGGCGAGCGCGGTGGCGGTGACCTCGTCGAAGAAGAACCGGCCGCCCGGCTTCAGGACGCGGGCGGCCTCGGCCAGCGCGTCCCGCCAGTTCGGGATGTGATGGATGATCGCGAAGTCGAACACCGCGTCGTAACCGGCATCCTCGCCGCCGCCGAACGCGCTGAACGCGGCGCGCAGATCGGTGGCACTGCCCTGAGCGAGCCGAACACGCCCGGCGTGCCGGCGCAGGCGCCGCTCGGCGCGCGTGATCATCGCCGGGTCCAGGTCCACGGCATCGACGCTGGCCGCGCCGAACTGGTCGAGGACGAGCCGCGTGCCGTAACCGGGGCCGCAGCCGACCTCGGCCACCCGCGCCCCCGGCGTCCGCCCGCCCAGCCCGGCCAGCAGCCGCGCCTCGTAGTGCTGCAGCCACCGCCGGGGCGGTGAGTCCACCAGGGCCGTCTCCACGCGGTTCATCAACATCGCCACCACCGACTCTCGATTCATCGCCCAAATCCGGTTATCATCGTGTTGTGACGATGAATAGCACGGATCGATGCCTCGCGTCGAGCGGAGCGGGTTCGAGCCTGGACGCGGCGGTGGCGTTGTTCCACAGCCTCTCGGATGGCACCCGGTTGGCGATCGTGCGCCGCCTGGCCGGTGGTGAGGCGCGGGTGGCCGACCTGGTGGGCGAGTTGGGGTTGGCGCAGTCGACGGTGTCGGCGCACGTGGCCTGCTTGCGCGACTGCGGCCTGGTCGACGGCCGACCGCAGGGCCGGCAGGTGTTCTACTCGCTGGCCCACCCGGAACTGCTGGACCTGCTCGCCGCGGCGGAGACCCTGCTCGCCGCGACCGGCAACGCGGTCGCCCTGTGCCCGAACTACGGCACCGACGCCACCGCCACTGAGACGAAGAAGGAGGTGTCGCGGTGAGCGACGCGTGCGGTTGCGACCATGACGAACCCCGCACCGACGAGGCGAACGACGAACACGAGCCGGAACGGCTGTGGCAGGTCTCCGAGCTGCGATTCGCCGCCGTCTCCGGGGTCTACCTGCTCGCGGCCCTGATCGCCGGCTGGGCCGACGCGGCGCGACCGGTCGAGCTGACCCTGGAGGCGGTGGCGTTGGCCGTCGGCGCCTGGACCTTCGTGCCCGCCACGCTCAGGCGGCTGGCGAAAGGCAAGATCGGGGTCGGCACGCTGATGACCATCGCCGCGGTCGGCGCGGTCCTGCTCGGCGAGGTCGGCGAAGCCGCGATGCTGGCGTTCCTGTTCTCCGTCAGCGAGGGCCTGGAGCAGTACTCCCTGGCGCGCACCCGCCGCGGCCTGCGCGCCCTGCTCTCCCTCGTCCCCGACGAAGCCACCGTGCTGCGGGAGGGCACTGAACAGGTCATCACTCCGGACCAGTTGCGGGTCGGCGACCGGATGGTGGTCAAACCGGGCGAGCGGATCGCCACCGACGGGATCATCCGCACCGGCCGCACCGCCCTGGACCTCTCCGCGATCACCGGCGAATCCGTGCCGGTCGAAGCCGAACCCGGCAGCGAGGTGTTCGCCGGGGCGATCAACGGCATCGGGGCCTTGGAGATCGAGGTCACCACCACCGCCGAGGACAACTCCCTGGCCCGCATCGTGCGCATCGTGGAGGCCGAACAAGCCCGCAAGGGCACCAGCCAACGTCTGGCCGACCGCATCGCCAAACCCATGGTGCCTGGCATCATGATCGCCGCGGTGCTCATCGCCTCGATCGGCAGCCTGCTCGGCGACCCACTGGTCTGGATCGAACGCGCCCTCGTCGTGCTCGTCGCGGCGTCGCCGTGCGCGCTGGCCATCGCCGTCCCCGTGACCGTCGTGGCCGCGATCGGCGCGGCCTCCAAACTCGGGGTGCTGGTCAAGGGCGGCGCGGCCCTCGAAACGTTGGGCGGCATCCGGGGGATCGCGCTGGACAAGACCGGCACTCTGACCCGCAACCGGCCCGCCGTCCTCGACGTGGCCACCACCGCAGGCGCCAGCCGCGACGAGGTCCTCGCGCTGGCCGCCGCCCTTGAGGCTCGCAGCGGACACCCGCTCGCCCGCGCGATCCTCGCCGAAGTCGACAACCCGAGCCCGGCCGGCGACGTCGAGGCGATCACCGGGGCCGGGCTCACCGGCCGCGTCGACGGCCGCACCGTGCGGCTCGGGCGGCCCGGTTGGTTGGAGGCCGGCGACCTGGCCGACCAGGTGGAGCGGATGCAGCAGGCGGGCGCGACCGCGGTACTCATCGAACGCGACGGGAAGACGCTGGGTGCCATCGCCGTGCGCGACGAACTGCGCCCGGAAGCCGTCGAGGTGGTTGCCGGGCTGCGCCGGCACGGCTATCACGTCGCCATGCTCACCGGCGACAACATCCGCACGGCCGCCGCTTTGGCCGCCGAAGTCGGTATCGACGCGGTGCACGCCGATCTGCGTCCCGAGGACAAAGCCCGATTGATCGAGCAGCTCCGCGCCCAGCGGCCCACCGCGATGGTCGGCGACGGCGTCAACGACGCCCCCGCGCTGGCCACCGCCGACCTGGGCATCGCGATGGGTGCGATGGGCACCGACGTCGCGATCGAAACCGCCGACGTCGCCCTCATGGGCGAAGACCTGCGCCACCTGCCCCAAGCCCTGGTCCACGCCAACCGGTCCCGGCGGATCATGCTGCAGAACGTCGGACTCTCCCTAGCGATCATCACCGTCCTGATGCCACTGGCCCTGTTCGGCATCCTCGGACTGGCCGCAGTCGTCCTGGTCCACGAGGTCGCCGAGGTGTTCGTCATCGCCAACGGCGTACGCGCCGGCCGCGCCCACGCGCTGGCCACCACATCCAGCGGCGAACCGAGGGCCGGCGCAACCGCGACGGTCGCCGAGGTGTCGGCGTGACCGCCGCAACAAGGCCGGTCCGGATTCGGATCGGCCTCACCCTGATCACCCTGGCACTGATCCGACGGTGCGGATCATTCGATGCGGACGAGAGTTGCTCGGCGCCAGCAGACCCTGGGGAGGGCGAGCACACGGCGGTAGGACTGCAGCGACACATCCGCCATGAGAGCGCAGAATGGTACGACCGTGCAAGCGATTTTCGTGCCGGGAAGGACGATCATGCACACCGCGGTAGGCGGCGCTCGGGCACCGATCAGGATGTGGGCCGACCCGCGCACGGTCGACGACGACGCCATGCGCCAGCTGCGCAACATCGCCAACCTGCCCTGGGTGCGGGGCGTCGCGGTGATGCCCGACGTGCACGTGGGCAAAGGCGCCACCGTGGGCAGCGTGATCGCTATGCGGGACGCCGTGTCACCTGCCGCGGTCGGGGTGGATATCGGCTGCGGGATGAGTGCGGTGCGGACTTCGCTGATGGCGGCGGATCTGCCCGATGACCTCAAGGTGCTGCGCCGCCGGATCGAGGCCATGGTGCCGGTCGGGTTCGGCGCGCACAAGGCACCGGTGAACCCCGCGCTGGTGCAGGGTGTCGGCGGCTGGGACGGCTTCTGGCGGGAGTTCCGCAACCTGCACCCAGGTGTGCAGGGGATGTGGAGCAAGGCACGCACGCAGATGGGCAGCCTGGGCGGTGGGAACCACTTCATCGAGGTCTGCCTGGAGCAGGACGGTCCTGATGCTGGGAGGGTGTGGCTGATGCTGCACTCCGGGTCGCGGGGCATCGGCAACGAGCTTGCCCGGCGGCACATGTACGCCGCTCGCAGGCTGCCGCACAACGCCGACCTGTCGGATCGGGACCTCTCGGTGTTCCTCGCAGGCACGCCGGAGATGCAGGCTTACCTTCACGATCTGTACTGGGCGCAGGAGTACGCCGCGCGCAACCGGGCCACGATGATGTCGCTGGTCAAGCAGGCTCTCGCGCACACCGTGCCGGGCGTGCGGTTCGATGACGCGATCTCCTGTCACCACAACTACGTGGCCGAGGAAACGTACGACGGTGTGCCGTTGCTGGTGACCAGGAAGGGCGCCATCCGCGCGGGTGTGGGTGAGCTGGGGATCATTCCGGGCAGCATGGGCACCGGCTCCTACATCGTGCGCGGTTTGGGCAACCAGGAGTCCTTCCAGTCGGCGGCACACGGAGCCGGGCGCAAGATGTCGCGGACCAAGGCGCGCAAGACCTTCACCGCGGCCGACCTGGCTGCGCAGACGGCAGGGGTGGAGTGCCGCAAGGATGCCGGTGTGGTTGACGAGATCCCGGCGGCCTACAAAGACATCGAATCCGTCATCGCGGCCCAGACCGACCTGGTGCAGGTGGTTGCCCACCTCAAGCAGGTCGTGTGCGTCAAGGGCTGAGGCTTACGCGAGCCGAAGGGCACCTTCAGTGCATATGCCGTGCCCAAGGGGACCTTCGGCTCGCCTGCGGGCCGGGGTCGCGGCCTAGGATCGCCAGAATGGCGAACGAGTCCACAGCGAACGACTTCAGCGCGAAGCACGGAACCGCGCTGGTGACCGGCGGCTCCGGCGGCATCGGTGCGGCCATCGTGCGCGGGCTGGCCGCCCGGGGCAGCGCGGTCGCGTTCACCTACCGCAGCAACGGCGCCGCCGCTACCGCGCTCGAAGCCGAGTGCGGCCGGACGGTGCAGGGCCATCAACTTGACCTCGCCGAGGGCGCCCGGCTGGCCACGCTGGTCGAGATGCTCGGCGCCGTGCACACCGTGGTCTACGCCTCGGGCCCCCATGTGCCGATGGTGCACCTGTCGAATGTGCCCGCTGAGCAGTTCCGCGCCCAGCTCGATGCCGATGTCGCGGCCTTCTTCACCCTGGTCGAGCACACCCTGCCGCTGCTGCGCGAAAGCCGGGGCACCGTGGTCGCGGTGACCACGGCGGCCACCCGGCGCTTCCCGGTCAGGGACGGCCTGTCCGCCGCACCGAAAGCAGCCATCGAGGCCGTCGTGCGGGGCATCGCCGCCGAGGAGGGGCGCTTCGGCGTGCGGGCGAACTGCGTCGGGCCCGGCATGCTGACCGAGGGCATGGCCGCCCGGCTCGTCGAATCCGGCGAGCTGGACGCACGCGCCCTCGACGTCACGCGGGGCAATATTCCCTTGCGACGCTTCGGATCCGCGGTCGACGTTGCCGAAGCGGTGTGCTTCCTTGCCTCGGACCGGGCGGGGTTCATCAGCGGCCAGACGCTCGCCGTCGACGGCGGCTACAGCATCTGAGGCGGCGGCCTCGGCCATCCGGCAGGTGAGTTTTCTTGAATCATTCCAAAAAACGTGTACCGTAGATGTCGATGTCACACCAGGAAACACCGGACAAGCTGCGGGCGGTGGGCCTTCGGGTCACCGCTCAACGCGTCGCCGTGCTGGAGTGGCTCGCCGATCACCCGCATGCCACGGCCGACGCGGTCGCGGCCGGGGTTCGGCAGCGGCTCGACGCGGTGTCCACCCAGGCCATCTACGACGTCCTCGCGGCGTGCACGGGCGCCAACCTGGTGCGACGGATCGAGCCGGCGGGTCATCCCGCACGATTCGAGACCAGAACCGGAGACAACCACCACCACCTGGTGTGCCGCAGGTGCGGCCGAACCGAGGACGTCGACTGCGTCGTCGGGAGTGCACCGTGCCTCGACCCGTCCGACGCGGCCGGGTTCCAGGTGGACGAGGCGGAGGTCGTCTTCTGGGGACTGTGTCCATCCTGCACCCACCACAACAAGGAGGTACCGGCGTGACCAAGCCGACCACGAACAACGTGGGTATTCCGGTCGCCAGCGACAACGATTCACTGACCCTTGGACCCAATGGTCCGATCTTGCTGCAGGACCACTACCTGATCGAGAAGAACGCGCAGTTCAACCGGGAGCGGGTGCCGGAGCGGGTGGTACACGCCAAGGGTGGCGGCGCGTTCGGCTTCCTCGAGGTGACCGAGGACGTCAGCCAGTTCACCAAGGCTGCGGTCTTCCAGCCGGGCACCCGCACCGAGAGCCTCGCCCGGTTCTCCACGGTGGCCGGTGAGAACGGCTCTCCGGACACCTGGCGCGACCCGCGCGGCTTCGCGGTGAAGTTCTACACCTCGCAGGGCAACTACGACATCGTCGGCAACAACACGCCGGTGTTCTTCATCAAGGACCCGATCAAGTTCCCGGACTTCATCCGTTCGCAGAAGCGCCGTGCCGACAACCACCTGCGCGACCACAACATGCAGTGGGACTTCTGGACCTTGCGTCCAGAGTCGGCGCACCAGGTGACCTGGCTGATGGGCGACCGCGGTATCCCGTCGAGCTGGCGCGAGATGAACGGCTACGGCTCCCACACCTACCTGTGGGAGAACGCGGCAGGCGAGAAGTTCTGGGTCAAGTACCACTTCAAGACCGACCAGGGCATCGGCTACCTCGCCCAGGCCGACGCCGACCGGATCGCCGGGGAGGACGCCGACCACCACATCCGCGACCTCTCCACCAACATCGCGCAGGGCAACCACCCCAGCTGGACGCTCTACGTGCAGGTCATGCCGCACGACGAGGCAGCCGACTACCGGTTCAACCCGTTCGACCTGACCAAGGTGTGGCCGCAGGGCGACTACCCGTTGATCAAGATCGGTCGCTGGGTGCTCGATCGCAACCCGGAGAACTACTTCGCGCAGATCGAGCAGGCCTCGTTCGAGCCGGCCAACCTGGTGCCCGGCATCGGGCCGTCGCCGGACAAGATGCTGCTGGGCAGGCTGTTCTCCTACCCGGACGCGCACCGCTACCGGATCGGCACCAACTACACCCAACTGCCGGTGAACGCGCCCAAGTCGGAGGTCAACAGCTACGCCAAGGACGGGGCGATGCGCTACAGCAACCCGGGTGACCCGGTGTACGCGCCGAACTCCTACGGCGGCCCGCACGCCGACGCACAGCTGGCAGGCGAGACGGCTTCGGCCTATGGGGCGACCGGCGAGGTGTTGCGCAACGCCTACAAGCCGCACGCCGAGGACGATGACTTCGGTCAGCCGGGCACGCTCGTCCGTGAGGTGATGGATGACACTGCGCGCGAGCGATTGGCGGGTAACATCATCGGCCACGCAGGCAACAACGTGAGCGAGCCGGTGCTCGAGCGCGTGTTCGCCTACTGGCGCAACGTGGACAAGACCCTCGGCGACAAGATCGCCGCGGCGTTCGGCAAGTAAGAGGCAAGCAGACAGCCCGGTGAGTCGCGGGACTCACCGGGCTGTCGCTGGTGGCCCGAGCCGATCTCGGGGGTGGCAGCTGAGCTGGATCGGCTCGGTCCGTACGCCGGGTGCGTCAGTCCTCCCCGGTCAGCGGTTCTCTGACGCACTCCGCCGCGACGGGGGGCGGGGTAGCCGGCCGCGGTCGCAGTTTTCCTAGCAGGCGCACACCGCGAGTCGTGCCTGTTGTGCCCATGGTTCGCGGTCCTCCTCGCCACCATCCTCTGATGAAACTGGCTTGGACCTTCGTGCGATCGCGCGAGGCGTCCGGGGCCAACCATCCCCCACCCGGGTGTGCGACACACATCTCAACAGGGCATAGTTCTCCCTGATGGGGTTAGGACACTGATGGCTGAGCTGGAGTTGCGCCATTTGCGGGCGGTGCGGGCGGTAGCCGAGGCAGGCAGCGTGACCAAGGCTGCCGCGCGGCTGGGGCTGAGTCAGCCCGCGCTGACCGCACAGTTGCGGCGCATCGAGGGAATCCTTGGTGGGCAGCTGTTCGAGCGCGGTATACATGGTGCCGCGCCGACGGAGCTGGGCCGGTTCGTGCTCAATCGCGCATCAGTGCTGCTCTCCGATATGGATCAGCTGGTGGCCTCGGTCAGGGAGCGCGGCGGGAGTGAACGGAATACGGTGCTGCGGGTGGCCTCGGTGCCGTTGCTGATGGTCGGCGGCTTCATCGACGAGGTGCGCGGCAACGGCGACTGGTCCGATCTGCAGACCATGGTGGAAGGATCGGCGACCGTGCTCCGGCTGCTCGAAACCGGCCGGGCCGACGTCGGCATCTTCGAGCGCTTCGAGGGCTATGAGGGCAGCAGCGTGGAGGGCCTCGCCGTGCGGCGGCTGGTCGTTGAGCCCGTGCTGGTGGCCGTGTCCGAGCATGACCCGCTCGCGCAGCAGGAGGAGATCGAACTCGCGGCACTGGCTGATCGCGATTGGGTGGTGCCGCCGCCGCACGAGGACTCGCAGCGGGCAACGTTCCTCGGTGCGTGCGAAGCGGCGGGGTTCACCCCGCGGATGCGCCATTTCACCTCGGACACCTCGAGTGCGCGCTCCCTGGTGCAGCGGGGCGCGGTCTCGACGGCTACCGGACAGTCGAAGAGCGGCGGTGGCATCGTGGTGCGCCGTCTGGTCGGCGATCCGCTCCTGGTCGAGCTGCTCTTCGGCGCGCGAACCGACGTGATCGGGGCCGCCGCGGACAAGTTGTACGCGGGCGCCGCTCGCGCCTACCTCGCGTTGCTCGATCGCAATCCGGATCTTCCCCAGTGGTGGGCTGAGCATCCTGAGGCGCATCGGGAACTGGACGCGGCGCTGGCCTCCGACAGCCATGACGGGCCGTAGCGGGACGCCTCGATGCTCGCCAGCCATCAGGCCGGCTTATGCCAACCTGGGATGCCCGTGCGTTCCCCGTACGGGTGATCTAGCCGGGCCAGATCGATCAACATGGCCGGTGTGGGTTAGCTCCGCGTGCCACCGGGTGATGGCGGGTGGTTGGCGGACCAAATCGATCACCTCTGGTGATCAATTATCCACCGGAACCCAGATGCGGTTAATCAATTCCGGGGAAATGTGTGCGCTGCCAATCCTTTCGGAGTAGGCACCGGATATCCACCGTAGAGGTGATCCTCTGGTGCTTTGTTGACCTCCGGAGTACGGATGGAATTCGGCGGTAACAAAGCGCCCGAGAGGAGTAACCATGTTTGGCAAAATGGCACGAACGATCGCCGTGATCGCGGCCGGAAGTGTTTTGTCGTTGGCCGGCTCTGGTGTTGCTGCGGCAAGTGCTGTCGACAGCGCCGCCGACAAGGCCATCGGCTCGTCGAGCACGAAGAGCGCCGCGGCCAAGGTGCAGGATTTTCGTGATCAGCTGACCGCGGCCGCGGATGCGGGCAATGTGGACCAAGCGGCTCGAACGGTCGACGAACTACAACCTCTACTGGCTGAACTCACCGCGGGCGAGCGGTATGCCATGACCAGTGAGTCCACCGAGCTCGCCACGACGGCGAATGAGCAGGCCACCGACGTCTCCGGCACGTTGGCCGAGTACCAGGCAGGCGCACGGAGCATTCCTGGTTTGCCCGATCCGGTCGCCATGCTGAATACCCTGTTGCAGTCGCTGCTGGCGACCCTGGCAAGTCTGATCGACAGCCTTTTGGGTGGGCTGCCACCGTTACCTGAAGTGCCTGACCCCGGTCTGCCCGTTCCCGCTCCGTAATAAAACCGTAGCGTCTAATGGTCGAGGGGGCTGGAATCCGGCGTGGGTAACCTC
>JBOHER010000445.1:0-3520 GCA_050701115.1 Haloechinothrix sp.
ACGTTGAGCCGGTTCTTACCTGGCAGCGTGAGAGGACTGGACGGGATCCGTGCGGACAGCTTTCCGAACGCCACGATCGACCCGGTCAGAGTGACCGCGCCGATGAACACACCGATGACCACCTCTGCGTGGTGGATCCCCAGCGTCCCGAGTGTGTCCAGCTGGCTGGCTTCCGCACTGTGCGGATCGTGCTCGACGAGCAGATAGCCGTTCCAGCCGACGAGCACCGCGGCGAAGCCGACGAAGGAATGCAGCAGCGCGATCAGCTCGGGCATGCCCGTCATCCCCACGACTCTCGCACGCCACAGCCCGAGGGCTGCACCCACGGCGGTAGCACTCACCACCAGCACCAGACCGACACCCTGGATGTCACGATCGACGGCCAACGCGACCGTCGCGACGAGCGCCACGGCCATGCTGGCGATGCCGACGCTGTTGCCGGTCCTGGCTGTCTCGTGCCGCGACAGTCCTGCCAGGGCGAGGATGAACAGAAGGGCCGCGACGATGTATGCCGCCGCGGAGGCGGCAGTCTGTACTGAAAGCATGATCCGTTGCCTCTGCCTGTGATCGGGGTTCAGGACCGCGCGAACATGGCGAGCATGCGGCGCGTGACCGCGAAGCCGCCGAAGACATTGATGGCCAGCAGGATTGCGAGCGATGACAACGCGCTGATCGTCGTGTCGTGCCGGCCCACTTGGAGCAGCGCACCCACCACGATGATTCCTGGCGCGTAGCGCCGGTTGGTACCGGTAGTCCATGGACTTGGTACCGGTGCTCTGGGTAGGTGGTACTGCCGGGGTCTTGTTGGTCTTCTGAATCTGGCGGTGGCGCATTGGGCGCTGCCGCATCGATTTGGAAGGCGGCAAGTGTGGCCAAGTATCGGACGATCCTGGAGCTGGTGCTCGCGGGTCGGAGCTACGGCGAGATCGTTGAGCTCGCGGGGTGTTCCCGGCGCGAGGTGTCCAGGGTCAAGCAGGTGGTGCAGGAGCGGGGCGTCACGTCGACGGCTGCTGTGTCGGATGAGGATCTTGCGGAGTGGTTCCCCGACGGTCGGCGTCGGGTATCGGCCGGGTACGAGCAGCCCGATCTTGCTGGGGTGCTTCGGGGGATGCGGGCCCAGCGGCACTTCACGCTGCTGATGGCGTGGCGCCGCTACGCCGACACGAAGACGCCGGGGAAGAAGTACGGGTATGCGCAGTTCTGCGCCCTGTTCGCCGACTACGTACGGCGCAATGATCTGGTCGCGACGCTGCATCACGAGCCCGGGCGGGCGATGCTGATCGATTGGGCCGGCGACACCATCGATCTGGTCGACGCCGTGACGGGCGAGGTGACCCGCGCGGTGCTGTTCGTCGCGGTGCTGCCGTACTCGGGAGCACTGTTTTGCCGCGCCTACCTGGACATGAAGTCACAGGCGTGGCTCGACGCCCACGTGCGGGCGTTCTCGTTCTATGCCGGGGTGGCCCAGATCCTCGTCCCCGATAACCCGACGACCTCGACCCACCAACGTCGCAAGGGTGAGGCCGAGCGGGTGGTGAACGCCCGCTATCAGCAGCTGGCCGACCACTACCAGACCGCTGTGGTGCCGGCGCGGGCGCGGAAGCCGAGGGACAAGGCTGCGGTCGAGAACGCGGTCAACGTGGTCAACAAGCGGGTCATCGGCTACCTCGAGGGCGAGGTCTGGACGACGTTGAGCGAGTTGAACGAAGCGATCGACGAACGAGTCTGGGAGGTCAACCACGACCTGCGCCGTGCTGACGGGTCGACCCGCTGGGAACGGTTCACCGAGGAGGAGCAGGCGCTGCTCGGGCCGCTGCCGGACGCCCGGTTCGAGGAGGTGACCTGGAAGGAGCTCAAGGCCGGCCGCAACTACCACATCACCTGTGACTACCAGCGCTACTCGGTGCCCTACGCCCTTGCTGGGCGGCTGCTGCGGGTCCGGCTCACCTCGACGAGGGTGACGGTCTTCGACGGGCACGAGATCGTGTGCGAACACCGGCGGCTGACCGGCCGCAAGGGCCAGTACTCCACGCTGGGCGAGCACGTGCCCGCCCAGCACCAAGGCATCGACGGGCTGTGGTCGCGACGGTGGTTCACCGACCGGGCACGGTCCTTCGGGCCGGCGACCGTGCAGGTGATCGAGCAGATCCTGGACCGGCACCAGATCGAGGCGCAGGGCTACCTGGACTGCCAGAACATCCTGGGTGGGCTCGGCAAGGCCAACCGCGAACGGCTCGAGGCCGCCTGCCAGGAACTGGCCAACCGGGGCGGGCAGCCGACCTACACGACGCTGAAGCGGCTGATGGCCGCGATCAACTCCGACGCCAAGAAGCCCCGGCCGATCACCCCCGCGGCATCCACCCGGAAACGAAACAGCGCCACAGACTTGAGCCAGCTCGGCCCCGACGTCTATGTGCGCGACACTTCGCACTACGAACTCGGCGCAACCCCGGGAGCGGAGCCGCAGCCAGGGCCGCAGGCAGGCCCGCAGGCAGGACTGGAGGCGGGTCGATGATCTTCACCAGTGTCGACTACGACAAGTTCCGTGCCCTGCGCGTCACCCACGTCGCCACCCGGTTCGAGGAGCTCATCGGTGAGGAGGCCAACGACGCTCTCACCCCCGAGCAGCTGTTCCTCACCGCCGTCGATGACGCCCTGGAGGCCCGGCGGGTGCACAAGATCGAGAAGCTGATCCGCCATGCCGGGTTCCCGATCATGGACGCCACCGTCGCCGAGATCGACTACCGCGACGGACGCGGCGTCACCCCGGTCAGGATGAAGCGGTACGCCGCCCACGACTGGCGGGCAGACCCCACCAACCTGTTGATCATCTCAGCCACCGGCGGCGGGAAGACATACCTCGCTTCCGCACTCGGGATCGCGGCCTGCCACAACGAGCACACCGTGACCTACCTCAGGATGGACGACCTCGCCCGACAACTCGTCTTGGCCCGGGCCGACGCGATCGCACACCAGCAGACGCTCAACGAGCTCTCGAACGTGGACCTGCTCATCCTCGATGACTTCCTCACGATCGGGATCGACAGCGACGCCGCATCGGACCTGTTCGCGATCCTCGCGAACCGCGAACACCGACTGCCCACGATCATCGCCTCCCAGACCGGACCCGTGCACTGGGTGGCCGAGCTACCCGACCGGGGTCGCCGCGGACTCGATCGTGAACCGGCTCGCGAACCGCGCCCGCACGATCACCCTCGGCGACATCGACATGCGCAAACTCCGTCACGACCAGACGCGCGCGCACACCACCTACTGGGAGTAACCGGCGCTAGCGGCCCCGCCCTTGCCGGTCGGGGCCGCTACCACGCCCAGGGACCCCTGACACCAGTCCGCTACCGATTCTCTGAACCCCGCGGCCAGTACCACCTACCCAGAGCACCGGTACCAAGTCCGTGGACTAGGGGTACCGTCCGAGGCTATGCGCCATGTACCCCGGTAGCAGTACTCGCAGCCGCCGTCGAAGCACCGCAACTCGGGATGGCGGTAGCGAGCGCGGGGA
>JBOHER010000446.1:0-8105 GCA_050701115.1 Haloechinothrix sp.
CTGCTCGCGTCCAAGGACGAGGCACACTACGGCATCGCGCTTTGTAGACCGTGGAAAGGCCCAACGACTTGTCGGCTATGCGAAGCGGATGACGGATCTCGCGAATCAAACCCTCGCGCTGTAGAGCGGCCGCGTTCAGAGACTCCGGCGCCAGGTTGCCTGTCGCCCCTACCCTCTGGTGACGACCGAGGATCCGTGGGAGCCGTATCGGCTGGTGGACGCGAGCGGCTCGAGCGTCGGCGCGGTGGCTGAGTACTTGAAGGACCTTCAGGCGGCGGGTCGTCCGGCGACGACGCAGCGGTCGTATGGCGTACGACGCCATCCTCGCTGAACGCCACACGGACCGAAGCGCTGTCGCCGTCCTCATCGCGCCCATGCACGGTCAGGGGGCGCGTCACGCTGTCGCCACACACGCGCGAGCACCCGCAGCAGCGGCACGCGCCGCCGTCCAATGCGGCCACTGCCGTCATCCATGCGGCCCTCCAGTCCGGATTACCTGGCTGCTAATGTGGTTCAATCGTGGTCCCACACTACGTATATTACGACGTAACATACATCTTAACGATGGTCCAAACGGGTGGGACCGTGATCTGCCCCAGGTACCAAGGCGGCGGGCGGGTTCACCTTCGGGGCATGATTGCCGGGTGTCGCCCGATCTCGGAGGGCGACGCGCTCGCCACCCCTTTGGCTGGAAGGATCTGCGCCGCCGTGACATTCGACGGGCACGATCTGCGCTCGCGGCAGGTCGACGATGTTCTTGACACCGCTGAAGCGGCGCTCGGCGTTCGCCTGCTGCGCTCTGCCCGCACGTTCGGCACGAGCGGCGCCACCGTGGGAATGCCGACAGCCTCCGACACATGGGTGCGCCTGGCATGGCGGCCCATCGATCGCATGCACGAGCAGAGCTGGGTCGGGGCCGAGCATGCGTCCACGATCAGCGGCGTGCGCAAGCCTGCGCTCTACCGCTCGCACCGCTGGCAGGACGAGGCTCGCGAGGTGGTCTGGCGAGCCGACGAGATGGAACGAGTCCGCTCGGCCGCCGTGCATCCAAGCGGCGTGATCGACACCGAACCGTCGCTGCCGCTGGAGTGGTGGGACAACCTCGCCGGCTCGTTCGACGCTCTCGCGAAGCACGCCACGGACCGGGTTGGCATGCGGCAAGAGCACCTGACGCGGCGGATCAACCAGGTCTTCGACGGCCAGGTCGACACCACGATCGATGAGTGGACGATCGCGAACGCTGACGCGCACTGGGGCAACCTGACCGCGCCGGAGTGCTACCTGCTGGACTGGGAAGACTGGGGCAAGGCGCCGCGGGGGCTCGACGTGGCGACACTGTGGGGCCACTCGCTGCTGGTGCCGGCGGTCGCGGAGCGAATCCAGGGCCGCTTCGCGGCGGACCTCGACACCCGTTCCGGCCATCTCGCCCAGTTGGTGTTCTGCTCGAACGTCATCCGCCTCAACGCGAAACGGCCGGACCCAAGCCCGCTGCTGGAACCCGCCCGCGCCGAGGCCGAGCGACTCCTGCGATCGTTGCGACGCTAGGCAGACCGCGCCGTGGCCTGTCGTGCGGCCAGCAGGCGTCGGTACCGGCCAAGAGCATCGGCGTCGGTTTCCAGGGACAACGCGGAGACGAGCTGGCCCAAGTGGGACTCGCTACCGGTCCCGACCGCAACTCGATCAACCTGCGGGATGTCGTAGGCGACGCGAAACGCCGCCTGCAGCGGACTGGATTCTTGCCCAGGGCGCAGGAAGATCCGCGGGTCCACACTCCGCCACGCCGGATGCGTGACACTCCCGCCGAACGGGCTCATGCCCCAACGACGAGAAGCTGTCAGTTCGGTCAGCTGCTCGGCTGCTGCCAGCACGGCTGCGCTGCCCCCAAGGCCCGCGCGGCACATGATCACCTCCGGCTGTGGCCAGGCATGGTCTACCCAATCGCGGAGGACTGGGCGCGGGTCCCACGACGAAATGCCCCACGAGGCGCACAACCCCTCGTCCGTGATGGAGGCCAGCGCATGGCAGGCGTCGGCCAGCAGACCGCTGCCAACGTCCACGTCGCGCAGCGACCGTTCGGGGTTGTGCAAGAACACCACGTCCGGCACTCGGCCGAGGTCGTCGGCCGAGCGGCGAGCGGCATCCGACAATCTGACCGGGTCCAGGCAGTGCGCCGCCGCGCCACTCCCGCCGAAGAAGCCGATCTTCGTGGATAGGTAGAAGTGCGGCAGCAGGTCGGCGGCGATGTCGGCCAGGGTGCGATGGGAGGCGAACCGGAGGTAGTTGTAGCTGGTGTCTAGCTGCCGGACGCCAAGGTCAAGCGCGGCTTCGAGAACTCCTCGGTCGTGACGAGTCCGATGTAGCCCGAGGACAACTCGTCGGTCAACTCCGCGCACACTTCCTCCTCGAGCAACACCTCGACCAGTCGCGTCACGTCTACGCCCGTCGCGTCATGAACGTCGTCCAACCGCACCGGAACGCCGGACAACAGCAGGCGCAGCGCGGGCAGGGCATGCGGAACGAACGTGATCCGCTTGCCCGCGGCCACGACCGCGACCGACTCGTCACCGACCGCCAGTCGCGGCGCGAAGTCGGTGATGCACACAACCGCAGTTGGCGCACCAAAGACCCCGCGCGTACGGACGTGACGCCGCGATCCACGCTCGTCCTCACGAGCGGACAGAAACACATGCGGCGGGTTCTCGGCTGCCAACTTCTGCGCTGCCCCGATCAGCTCCTCCGACCATGAATCGCCACCATCGGCGCGCCGGAGATCGCGGCGGAACAGCTCCTCGCGGCGGGCGCAGTCCGCCAGCCAGGACACCCACGACACGCCCGTGCGCTTGACGAACCCGAACGTCAGATGCAGGCTGAAGCCGTCGCCACAGTCCGCGCGGGTGGCCCGGTGCCAGAACCCGCGAGGAATATGCATGACCTCGCCCGCCCGCAGTCGGCCCGCCCACACCACCTCCTCAGACGGCGTGTCGTTCGCAGCCGCGTCCCGGTACATCGGGACCTCCCGCGACGCCGCGCGCACGTCCCAGGTCTTCTCGCCCGCAAGTTGGACGATCAGCACGTCGTGATCGTCCCAGTGCAGCGGGAACCCGTCCGACGACTGGGTCGTCAGGTAGCAGTTCACCTGCACCACCTCGCGGGACCACCACTGCAGCGCCCGGCAGGCCACCTCCAGCGTGGGACTGAACACGTCCGCACCATCCAGTACCAAGGTGCACCCGGACTCCAGCAGCCGTGACAGGCGCGGCATGTCGGCCATGCGCAAGCTCTGTCCACGACGACTTGCCGAGTCCGTCAGGAAGCGGCCGGGGTGGATCTCCGCGCCGTCCTGGAAGCACCGGAACTGCGGTGCGTTCAAGCTCCGCCGCATGGCCATATCCAGCAATCCGGTCGTTGTCAGCAAACGGGGGCACAGGTCCGGATTGGGCATCGAGCCGCGGGCGAACCCGGCACCCAGGTCGTCCGGACCCACCCACCCGAGCGCCTGCTCGACCTGCTGCGCAAGAACATGATCCATTGGAGATCCCTCCGTAGACGCCAGTGTCACGACAACGCTTGTCGGCCTGCCTATTCGGGGTGGTTCAGGTGATCGGCGCTCTGTCCGTCGTCTCCGGAGGAGGTCCCCGTCGGGTCGGAATGCTCCGCGTCATAGCGGTCGTGCGCGATCGAGAGGTTCTCCACCGCCAACACGAGATCGTCCTGCTCTGCCATGATCAGATCTTCCCTTCGTCATCCGGCCATCTGTAGGCCATCGCACTCGCCAAGCAATCCACATCAGACTACGATGTAACGTGCATCGAACAATCCGCCAACTGGCTGGACGCGCTGTAACGTGGAGTAACGCTCGACCCCTCGGTGAAAGTAGGCCCGAATGCGCGACGAAGACCCAGTGGTCGCACAGATCCAGCTCGGCATCCTGTTGCGCGAGTTGCGCGGTAACACCGACCTGACCACTACGGAAGCGGGGCGGCTGATCGGCGCATCCAACGCCACGATCAGCCGCATCGAGAACGGGAAGCAGGCAATCACCTCCGAACACGTCTCGGTGCTCGTGGAAGCGTACGGCGCCAGCGACGCCGCCACCGCAGACGCGCTAAGGCTCGCGGCCGTGCCGAAGCCGCGTGCCCGGCGGCGCCGCAGTGCGTCCTACCGGGACGCCGCACCCAACTGGTTCACCCGCTTCCTCGTCATGGAGTCCGAGGCCAGCGACATCTCCGTCTACGAGAACGAGGTCATCACTGGGCTCCTCCAGACCGAGGGCTACGCCCGGTCCCTCCTGCAGGCCGGTGCGCCGCTCGTCGGCAAGGCCGAGCTCGACAAGAAGGTGCAGCTTCGGCGCGGCCGTCAGCGCATCCTGACACGCACGGCACCGCCGCCAGTCCGACTCGACGTGGTGCTGCTCGAAGCGACCCTGCACCGGGTTATCGGCAGCGACCAGATCATGGCCGAGCAGCTTGACCACCTGCTGACGGTCAGCGAACTGCCAAACGTCGACCTCCGGGTGCTGCCGTTCCGCCCGAAACCAACGCCGAACCACGACGAGTCTTTCGTCGGCACGTCGCGAATCATGCTCCTGAGACTCCTCGATCGAGGCACCCTGCTGTACATCGACGATTTCGCCGGGGCGACCTACCCCGAAGACCTGAACGTCATCCAGCAATACGCGTCCGCCTACCAGCGCCTCCAGTCCGCCGCCGAGGACCCTGCCTCCTCCGCCGAGCTGATTGCTAAGGTAGCCACGCAGTACCAGTAGATCAGCCGAGCGAAGAAGTAAGGTGGCTCGCCGATGGCATACGTCGACCCCGACCAGTTGTCTTGGCGCAAGAGCACCTACAGCGCGAGCGAAGGCGCCTGCGTCGAGGTCGCCAAGGACGGCGCCGGAGGCCGTTGGCTACGCGACACTAAGGACCGAAACCGCCCGGCCCACTACTTCACTGCCGCTGAGTGGCACGCGTTCATTCGCGGCGTCAAGGACAGCGAGTTTGACTGATTCCCAACCCGACAGTTGACCTGAGCCGGGGACCGCCTTAGCCGTGCTGAGTGGCTGCCGACACCGCGCCCTCCGAGCGCGCACGCCCTCACCATGCAGGATCACCTCTGTCTGTCGACGCGACCGAGGACGAGGTTCCACCGGTCAGGGGGTGAGGGCGTTCACGACCAAGGCGATCGCGTCGTCCTGGGCGCGGGCGATCCCCGCACCGGCAAGCTCCGGCCCCTCGGGGACGCTCAGCGCGTAGGACAGATATTCGGGGGAATCGTCCGCGCCGAAGCAGAATCCGCTCGGCCGAAACCCGGCTTGAAGAGCATGGAAAAGGGTTGGGAAAGGTCGTCGGCGGCCACTCGACCATCCTCGGTGGTCCCGACCTCGTTGATTGCGTTGCGGTTGATGCCCGTCGGCTGTCGGTCTGTGTCATCGATGTGGTCCTAAAGGTCGAGGTCGACGTCGGAACAGGGCAGGCTGCTGCACACGGTGACCGCCCTGCCTGCGCGGCGATGACAACGAATTGGTAGCTCCGGCGAGCCGCAAGGTAGACGGATACCGCTGTTAGCAGCGACCCGAGCACGTTGCACGCCGTACCCAGATACTGAGCTGGACCGCGATGTCGACTGTTCACCTTCTGTATGCGCATGGGTGCGTCGATGTTTGCCGTGACGGTACGGCATCCGGGAGATATTCACCCGGTCAGGGAATGCGCCGGTGCAGGCTTCAGGGTTGCCGCGGGGCGCGTGATACGCGCGGGAGGTAGTCAGGATGCAGAGCAGTGGTCCAGAGGACAACACCGAGGGCGGGCTTTCGCGGCGTGCCCTGTTCCGTGTGGGTGGCGGCGGAGTGGCGGTCGCGGCCATCATCGGGCTCGGGGTGGGGCCCGGTATCGCGTCGGTAGCTGCAGCCGCGCCAGCCGGGCGCACCCCGCCCGAGAAGTTGAAATCGGTGGAACCGCACGCGTTCACCGAGCGCACGGTGGGCGCGGACGTGCGCGGGATGTCGAGCTCGCGGGTGCGGATCCGATCCTGGTGGGTGACCCGGAGCGGACGAGTTCGGTCGAGGGCAGCCTGGAAGTGACCTACCGCGGCCTGTCCTACCCCAAGCCCGGCGCCTACACGGTGCAGGCGAAGGTGACCTCGAACGGCACGGTCACGGCGAGGGTGGTGCACGAGGTCGTGGTCGCCAAGGCGAAGGGCGAGAAGGCCAAGAACGTCATCTTCTTCCTGGGCGACGGGATGGGCGCGGCGGCGATCACCGCGGCCCGCATCCTGTCCAAGGGCATGACCGAGGGCAAGTACCACGGGCTGCTGGAGATGGACCGCATGGAAGCCAGGGGCATTGTGGGCACCTCGGGCGCGGACTCGATCGCGACCGACTCGGCCAACTCCATGTCCGCCTACATGACCGGGCGCAAGTCCTCGGTCAACGCCATGGGCGTGTACGAGGGCAACGAGCCCGACCCCAACAAGCATCCACGGGTCGAAACGATGGCGGAGTTGCTCAAGCGGGCCCGGCGGATGTCCATCGGCGTGGTGACCACCGCGGAAATCCAGGACGCGACCCCGGCCGCGGTGTTCGCGCACACCAGGCGCCGGTCGGAGTACATCGAGATCATGGATCAGGCGCTCAAACCGGCGCAGATGCCCGAGGTGCTCATGGGCGGCGGCCTGGCGTCACTGCTTCCGCAGTCGCAGCCGGGATCGCGTCGCAAGGACGACCGTGACCTGGTCGAAGAGTTCCGGGCGAAGGGCTTCACCCACGTGAGCAACCGCAAGGAACTCAGCGAGGCCACCGCAGGCTCGGCCCCGGATCGGCTGCGCGGCCTGTTTCACACCGGGAACATGAACGTGTACCTGGATCGCCAGCACGACAAGAAACCCGAGGTGCTCGGCAACTGGCCCGACCAGCCGAACCTGATGGAGATGACCGAGGCCGCGCTCAAGGTCCTCGAGCGCAAGCCCGACGGGTTCTTCCTGATGGTCGAAGGTGCCTCGATCGACAAGATGGAGCATCCCCTCGACGGTCCCCGCGCCGTCTACGACGCCATCGAACTCGACCAGGCCATCGGCGTCGCCAAGCGCTGGGCGCAAGACCGCGACGACACGCTGATCGTGGTCACCGCCGACCACAACCACTCGATGAGCATCGTCGGCACCCACGACCGCCGCGAGGAGGGAGACCGTCCCGCCGCTGTCTACGGCGACGCCGGGTTCCCCACCTACACCGACACCGACCGCGACGGCTTCCCCGACGACCCGACCCCGGAGGTGGGGCTGTTCTACGGCTGGTCCAACCACCCCGACCATACCGACGACTTCGAGCACAACCAGACCTTCGTGCAGCCCGCCCTCATCGATCCGGTCACCGGCAAAGCGGTACCCAACCCCCAGCACGATCCGGGCGCCGAACTGCAGACCGGCAACCTGCCCTACGAACAGACCAACTGCGTGCACACCGTGGAAGACGTCTCGATCGTCGCCTCCGGAGCAGGAGCCGCACGATTCGCCAGATTCCTGGACAACACCGAGGTGTTCTTCGCCATGATCGACGCCCTCGCTCTCGACCCACGCAAGTAGCAAGTTCCGCCAAAAGTGCCCTACCGAAAGATAAGGAAGAGAACATGTCGCGCTTGCCCGCTCGACCGCGTGTCCTGGGGTGACGCTGTTCGCCGCGCTGGCGAGGCGCTCGATGAGGAGGGCTTCTTCGCCGCGATCGAGATCCCCGACGGGCGTTTCACCAAGTACGAGGTCGACGGCGAGCCCGGCCAGATTTTCGTCGACCGATTCCAGTCGATGCCCGTCGTCTATCCAGCAAACTACGGCTCGATCCCGCAGTCCGAGGGCGGGGACGGCGACCCGCTCCGCCTACGGACCCTCATGCCCGGCCGGAAGGAAGAGATTCCACGGCCCCTGGGCGCGCGCCGCGCGCTGCAACTCGCCAACATCCTCCGGCACCTGCCAGAGGTCCGCGCCGCCCGTAAGGGTCGGTGACGTGCGCTGATAGCGTTTGGGTTGCTTGACGTCAGGAAAGTTTGACGTGAGAAACGTGCGTGCGGAGGTTTCGTGTCCGAGACGGAGTTGAGCTGGATTCAGCGTGCGGCTGACAG
>JBOHER010000447.1:0-3675 GCA_050701115.1 Haloechinothrix sp.
GCGGGCGAGCTTGCCGGACGCCTTGTCGAGGAAGATCTCGTCGCACCGGGCCGCCGTGAGCGCGTCGCGCTGGGACTCGGGGTTCTGGTCGCGGGTGGAGACCCGCCCGTAGCCGATCCGCATGGCCGGACCGTATCGCGAACCCCCGACAGCAGGACATTGGCGCGGACACGGCAAGCGTTACAGACCCCACCTGCGGAAACATCTCGCCGACCGGGGCGACTCACGAACGATCGTTTCTGGACGCCTCGGGGCCGCGACTCGAGGGCCTCTGAGAGTAAAGCGCCTCACTACAGGTTGATATCAGGTGCTAACGCTCCGCGTCTGCGCAGCGACCCAAACCACCGCGTGGGTTTCGAAGTCGGTGGTGGTCTTAGGAGGGAGCAGCATGGCGTTCAAGCGCTCGACTGGGACGTCGGCGATCCCGGCTGACCCTGAGCAGCTCTACCGGCAACTAGCCCTGGTCAACGATGGACCCGAGGCGCTGTGGCTGCACCAGGGTGACGTCCTACGCGCCTGGCACAATGACCATCGCGATGATTCGGACGTGGCGATCGAGCTGCCGACCGGTGCGGGCAAGACGCTGGTCGGCGGACTCATCGGCGACTACCGACGCCGCACTGCACGCGAGCGGGTGGCTTATCTGTGCCCGACTCGACAACTTGCCCGGCAGACCGCGGACAAGCTCACCGGCTACGGCATCCCCAACGTCCTGCTGATCGGTAAGGTCAAGACGTGGAGCCACGCCGACCGTAGCCGCTACACCTCGGCCGGGGCCATCGCGGTCAGCGTCTATAGCCACGTGTTCAACGCCAACCCGGCGCTGGGTGACTCACAACTACTGCTGCTCGACGACGCGCACGCCGCCGAGGGCTACGTGGCCGGGCCATGGAGCCTGGAGGTTAGCCGTGACGAGGAGAGCGCATACGTCGACGTGCTCTCTGCGCTGGCCGCCGCAGTGGACCCGCTAGTTCTCGCCCGCCTGCGCACTGCTTCGCCGGACGGCCAGTTCCGAAACAACGTGTACCTCGCGTCACCGTTGGGAGTAGCTGCCCAAGCCTCGCAGCTAGAACAGGCGTTGCGCGCTGCCGCGGCTGCCAACAAGATCAGCGAGCCTGCTGCGTATGCATTGCGGTGCTTGGAGGGCCACCTCGATCAGTGCCTGGTCTATCTGTCTTACCGGCGACTGCTGATTAGGCCGCTGATCCCGCCGACGTCGGTCCACCCCGCGTTCGACGATCCGGCCCGAAGGGTGTACATGAGTGCGACCCTGGGCGCAGGCGGCGAATTGGAACGCATCTTCGGACGGCGACACATCACCCGCATCCCGATCCCCAGGGGCTGGGAGAAGCAGGGCACTGGCCGTCGGCTGTTCTGTTTCCCACAACTGACAAGCGACCTGTCCTCCGAACCGGCCAAAGTCGCGCCCTGGATCGCCCGCGTTGTCGCTCAGCACGGCCGCGCCGTGGTCATGACTCCAGACACCCGTACTGCCAACGACTTCATCACCACCCGGCTGCCCTCCGGGTATCACGTGCTCAAGGCAGACGACGTCGAGGACGACCTAAAGGTGTTCACGCGAGAGTCCGCAGCGGCACTGATACTAAACAACCGCTACGACGGCATCGACCTACCGGACGCCGACTGCCGCCTGGTCGTGCTCGCAGGTCTGCCCGCCAGGGGCGATCTGCAGGAGAGGTTTCTGCACGGGTCGCTTGGCGCGGTGGAAGTCCTGCAGGAACGCATCCGCGCTCGCATTATGCAAGGCTCCGGCCGCGCTACCCGCAACGCCCGCGACTTCGCCGCCGTACTGCTGCTCGACGACGACCTCGTCTCGTACGTAACGCGCCGCGACGTTCAAGAGGCGATGCACCCGGAGATCCATGCCGAGCTGGAGTTTGGCTTCCGCAACAGCATCGACATCACATCAGCAGAGATGCTCGAACAGTTGGAGGTATTCGCCGCGCACGACCAGGAGTGGCGGGATGTCGACCAAGACATCGTCGATGACCGCGAGCGATACGAGCGGATCGATGCACCCGGCTCTGCCGAGTTGCAGCGTTCGGCGCGTCACGAAGTTGCCGCAAACGACGCGATCTGGCAGGGCGAATGGTCACGCGCCCTGGAATGCATCCGCCAGGTGCTCGACGCCCTCCGCGGCGGCCGTGCACCGCAGCGTTACGCCGCCCTATGGAACTATCTCGCGTCCTGCATCGCGCACCGCCTGGCCGACCAGAAAGGCGACGTCGCTCTCCGCGCTGCCGCCACGAAGTTCTACGATGACGCCCGCGCCGCCGGCCGGGGCACCACCTGGTTGTCGAACTTGGCAGCCCCGGTCGAGACAAGCACTGCCCTCGCCCTGCCCGCCACCGACCCACTCGACGACCAGGCCATGACTGGCGTGCTCACTAACGCAGCCCGGCTGGCCAAACCCGCAGTGTTCGAGACTGAGATCCGCCGCGCCCGAGCAGCGCTGCAGGATGCGCCGCACAAACCCTACGAGGCCGCGCTGGTTACCCTTGGCCAACTCGCTGGCGCCAGCCCGAGTGAGGGTAATGGCAACAACGATTCCGCACCGGACGCCATCTGGATCTTCGGCAGCACGATCTGGGTGGCATGGGAAGCCAAGAGCGAGGCAAAGCCCGAGGGCGAACTCGGTGCCAGCGACGTCCGCCAGGCTGGAGGACACCTCCGTTTCATTGCCGCTCAACGCTCCGAACCCGCACCTGGCAGCGCTCCTGTACTACTCATGACACCCCAGGAGCGGATCCACCCAAGCGCGCGCGCCGTCGCCGAGGGGCACGTGTATCTGGTGCGCCCGCACGAGGTCCTGGACCTCTTTGATCGGTTGGTCCGCGCCTGGCTCACCGCTCGAACTCGAGACTATGAGTCCCTGCCGGTCAAGGACCTGATGGCTATCTTCAATGCTGAGGGCGCCCTACCGTCCCAGTGGCTTCCGCGGCTGCGCACTCAGCCTGTGCTCGGGCCGCCAGTACTGGGTAGCACGTTCGCGGCGGACCCGGATCGCCCTCACTGCTGACGGGTGGTAGATCAAGGCAGGACAAGTACTGTGTCGGCTGGGTTCCAACCGCGTGGGGCGGATGACTCAAGATCGCCTGGAGAGTCGGAGCATCCTTCCGATGGCTGGCTGCGGAGCACGACCACACAACGGGAAGGAGCGGGCGGCCGGTGAGCGATCCGACGAACATTCTCGACCAGCTGATCAGCCAGGTCCCGGATGAGGCGCTCCGGAGCCGACTCGCCCGCGAAGTCGAACTGCTGCGCGGCTCGCGTCGGTTCGGCCTCGTCTTCGACCGGCACCTACCCGAGTCTGTTCGGCTGCCCGATCACCCGGTCCGCAAGGGCGTGAAGGTCACCCTCCGGGACGAGTCCGCCTCGAGCGCCTGGCGAGTCATCGGGTTTACCGATACGAGCCGGAGCGTTGCGATCCTCGACGGCGACGAAGGCGAGCGGCCGGTTGCCGACCTCGTGGTTGTTCGTGAGTTCGGTGAGCCCGTCTACCCCGGTTTGCGGACGGTTGAGCGCACCGCCAACGCGCCCGTGGACGCTCCTTGGCACACCGTCATCAACGGCGAGAACTACCACGCCCTGCAAGCACTTCGCTCCACGCACCGCGGCAAGATCGACCTGATCTTCATCGACCCGCCCTACAAC
>JBOHER010000448.1:0-7196 GCA_050701115.1 Haloechinothrix sp.
GCCAACCACCGCCAACCGCGCGGTCACAACACGGGCCTACGGGCACCGTCACCCGCCGACCGGAGCCGCCCCGCCCACGCGACCACAAGCACACGGCTCGTCGGGCTGGGGCGGAGCCCCGTTAGATCTATGCGTCGAGAAATCACTCAGCGCGAGTTGCGTAACGACAGTGGCGAGGTGCTGCGCGCGGTCAGCCACGGTGAGGAATTCGTGGTTACCCGTAATGGTGAGCCGGTGGGCACCTTGACGCCGCTGCACAGGCGGACGTTCGTGTCCAAGTCGGAGCTCGCGCGCGCGGCCGAGCGCATGCCGCGCATCGATTCCGCCCGCTTCCGCGCTGGCCTCGATGAAATCGCCGAGCAGGAACTCTTCCGGACAACGACGACCCACGACCCTGCACAAGGCCGGTAGGCATGACCGAAGCCGATGCAGCCGCGCACGAGCGAGGCCTACTCGACACGTCCGTGGTGATAGACCTCGGTATTCCCGAGGTTGCGAGTCAGCTTACCGAGGAATGCGCGATCAGTGTGGTCACTGTCGCAGAATTGGCGGCAGGCCCGCACACTGCCAAAGACCCGATGGAACGGGCGATCCGGCAGCAGCGATTGCAGTGGGCCGAGGCCACCTTCGATGCGATTTCGTTGGATGCTCCCGCAGCTCGCTGGTATGGCGTGCTGGTAGCCGCGGTTCTCGAATCGGGCAGGCAGCAGCGCCGCCGGATGGCGGACTTGCTGATCGCAGCAACGGCCGCCGCGCAGGATCTGCCTCTCTACACCCGCAATCCCGATGATTCCTTGGCTCCGCGGTTCGCATCGTCCCGCTCTAGTGTGTGGTGAATGTGCCTCCACGTGAGCCCCGCGGGCTAGATCGCGGACACATGCACGTAGAGCGCGGACACGCCTGTATCGAAAGGGGCTGCAATGTCGGGGCAAGCAAGCACCACCGCGAACGCGCTGGTCGCGGAGGCCCTGCGGGGCCTCACCGACACGGCCGAGGCGATCCGTTCCCATCGCTTCCTCGAGCGCCTGCGGGCGGGGGAAGTTCCAGCGGAGAGGCTACGCGCGCTCGCCGGGGAGCAGCACGCGATCATCTCCAGTGATCGCAGGAGCTTCGCGCAACTGGCCACTCGCTTTCCCGCAGGTCTCGCTGGTGGCTTCTTCCTGAGCATGGCCGAGGGCGAGGGAATCGCGCTGGAGCACCTGCACGAGTTCGCGGGTTGGCTAGGGCAGACCGAAGCCGACCTACGGGACTACGAACCGCAACCCGGCGCACAGACGTATCCGGCGTTCGTCGCATGGCTCGCACTCAACGGTTCGCAGTCCGATGTCGCGCTCGCGTTTCTGGCCAACCTTGAGGCGTGGGGCGATAACTGCCGCCAGGTCGCGACCTCGCTCCGCGCGGCCTACGGCGCGGATGACGGCGCGGTCGCGTTCTTCGAGTTCTTCGCCAGCCCTCCGCCGGATTTCGAATCCCGCGCGATGGGCGTGCTGGCGGAAGGCCTCGCCGCTGGTGATTCCCCGGCCCGCGCCCGTAGGGCCACCAGGTTGTTGCAGGCATACGAACTGTCCTTTTGGGACACGCTCGCCGAAGGGCTGTAGCGACTACGTCACGGTGCGTCTGGCTCGTCGACGAACAGCGCCAGCGAGGCGGTGAAGCCGTGCAGCGCGTTCCGACCGCCGACCGGGCCCAGCTCACCGGCGGCGAAGAACCCGGCGAGCGGGATGCCGCCGAGCACGTCCTCGACCAGGGTCGCGTCGTGGTCCGGCACGTCGAACATCCGCCTGCCCCGGCCGTTGCAGGTGAATAGCAGCGCTCCCGCCGGATGGCCGGAAACCTCGGTCTGCACCCGGTGCAAGGCCACCCGCAGATCGTCGTCGGCCCCCGCGGCGTCCCGGATCTGGAACTGCACCGTGGTGCCGACCTCGACGACATCGCCGACCTCGATCGCACCGGACGACTCGTCGGCACCGAGAACGGCCCGGATCAGGAAGTCGCCGCGGGCGGGCGTTTCCCGGTACTCGTCCACCACGATCCCGATCTGCAACCCGCGCAGGGCCAGCTCCTGCTGCACCGGCGGCAGCGCGGCCACCGTCGCCCGCAGCCGGTGCAGCGGTGGCTGACCGCCGAGGCCGGTGATGACCTGGCCGCGCGCGGCGGTGACCGTGTAGGGCTCACCGATCGGCCTGCACCCCTGCGACACCACGGGAACACCCCGCCAGCCCGGCAGTCGCACCCCGACCGCACCGGAGGTCAGCACCTCGTCGTCGCGGAACAGCCTGCACTGACCCGGCCCGCGTGTTCCGCTCACCAGGCCACCCATAACCATCGTGCCGGGCAGGTGGGCGTTGAGGTGCTCGAGCAGTACATCGGCCGGGAATGAATAGGGGTCGGGCAGCAGCAGGTGGAAATCGTCGGTGCCGCGGTCGAACCGGTAGCCGGCGAGCAAGCCACCGGAGAGGGTGCGCACGAACTCCATATGGAAGGTCTCGGCGGCATGCGGCAACGACGCCAGCCACACCGCCACCGCGGGCCCGTCCTCCACCTCACGACGTCCGGCCACGACCGCCTCGGCCACGCAACCAATGAGCGCCTCGGGTTGGACGGCTTCGCGCGCTGCGGCGAGTACCGCCTCGGCATCGTCAGCGTGATGCGGGGAGGTGAGCAGCACGGCGAGCGACGGCGGCCGACCGGCCAGACCCGATGCGGCCGACAGCGCCGCATCGGCGGCAGCCTGCCGTGCGTTCGGCACGGTGGCGAGCCCGACACCGATCCTCACACCACTATGGTGCCCTGCCGGGGCGTCGATCTACAGGGTTCCCGCCTTCAATGCCTCAATGAAATCGGGGTTCTGCTCCAACCATTGCTCGACCGACTCCTCGTTCTTCTCGCCCTTGTTCTCGAAGAACATGATCTTCTCCAGCGAGTGCAGTTGGTCGTCGGTGAGCGCGAAGTTGCCGACCCACTCGGCGACCTCGGGGAAGTCTTCGGTGAACCCAGTCCGGGCGAAGGAGTGGAGCTCCTCGGGATCGCCGAGCGCGTTCTCCGGGTCCTCGAGGTCGCGGACCGGGAACGCCTCATAGGCCCAGTGCGGCCGCCACAGCGTGACGACCACGTTGTCGCCGCGCTCGATGGCGCCCTCCAGCTCGGCGAGCATCGCCGGGGTCGAGGACTCGACGAGTTGCATGTCGTCAAGGCCGTAGGTCGGCATCACGTCTTCCCGGGTGATCCGGGTGAGACCGGCGCCGGGCTCGATGCCGATGATCCGGTTGTCGAACTCGTCCGCGGCGCCGGCGAGCTCGGTCAGGGACTGAATCGGCGCGTCCTCGTTGACCGCGATCGTCAGTGGGGCGTCGTCGAACCATGTGCCGAGGTCCTCCATGTCCTCGCCGTGTTCGGCCCAGTAGTCCTCGTGGGTGGCAGGCAGCCAGGCGTCGAAGGAGATGTCGAACTGACCTTGAGCCACACCCGCGTAGATGGGTCCCGGGTCGGCGGTCTCGTAGCTGATGTTGTAGCCCTCCTGCTCGAGGATGTTTCCCCACAGGTAAGAGGCCGCGATTCCCTCTTCCCAGCCACTGAACACGCCGATGGTGATGTCCCCGTTGGCGGGCCCTTCACCCGGCTGCTCGCCGTTCTGGCCATCATCCGTGCCGCAGGCCGCAAGGACCAGCGCGGCTGCCGCAATGGCGCCGACCAGCCTTGACGTCGTTGTGCGGTGTCTCATCTTGCTTCCTTCCTTCCTCACGCGGCTCGCACCAGGCGTTCCACGGTCGACCTGGCCCCGAGAGCCGCGGTCACCCTGTCCAGGTAGATCGCGAGGATCACCACGGACAGACCGGCCTCGACCCCGAGTCCGACGTTGAGTCGAGAGATCGCCGACAGCACCTGCTGACCAAGGCCGGGGCCACCGACGAATCCGGCGAGCACGACCATCGACAAAGACAGCATGATCACCTGGTTGATCCCTGCCATGATCGTCGGGAGGGCCAGCGGCAGCTGGATCTGCCGGAGAATGCTCCCGGGCGTACTGCCGAATGCGTGTCCCGCCTCGACCACCTCTGGGTCGACCTGGCGGATGCCCAGCTCGGTCAGGCGGATCCCGGGCGGCATCGCGAAGATGATCGTCGCGATGACGCCCGGCACCACGCCCACCCGGAAGATGATGACCGCGGGGATGAGGTAGACCAACGGCGGCATGGTCTGCATGAAGTCCAGCACCGGGCGGACCACGTTGCTGACGATGCGGGAGCGGGCGGCGGCGATGCCGATCGGGATGGCCAGCACGGTCGCCACGACCACGGACACGATCACCAGCGCCAGGGTCTGCATGGCGTTGTCCCACTGCCCCATCAGCTCGATGAACAGCAGAGCGAGTGCACCAACCAGCCCGAACAGCCACCCGCGGACGAGCAGCCCGACCAGGCCGAGCAGCACGATCATCACCAACGCCGGCGGCAGGTTGAGCAGATTGGACAGCTGGTTGTAACCCCCGAGCAGGATCTCCCGGACGAAGTCGAAGAAGGGCCCCAGCGCCGATTGCAGCCGGTCGATGGCCTCCTCTGCCCACTCGCCCACTGGAATACGCCACTCATCCATGGCCGATCCTCCCTTTCTCAGCGCGCTCCGCTGACCCGGCATTTCGGTTGCCCATCGCGGTCAGCAAGGTGGCTTGCGAAATGACGCCGAGCATCCGCCGGTCCTCGTCGACGACGGCCACCGGCAGCCGGCTTTGCCCGCACAGCGTGAACACCTCGGCCAGCAGCGTGTCCGGTCGGACCGTGGCCTGGCCGCCCTCGGGCAGGTCGGCGCGGGCAGGCTGCATCACCGACGCCGCCGTCAGCACCCGGGTGCGATCGACGTCCTGGATGAACTGCGCGACGTAGTCGTTGGCAGGCTCGCGCAGGATCACCTCGGCCGTGCCGATCTGCACGATGCGACCTGCCCGCATCACGGCGATCCGGTCGCCGAGGCGCATCGCCTCGTTGAGGTCGTGGGTGATGAAGATGATCGTCTTGTTGAGCCTGCTCTGCAGATCGAGAAGCTGATCCTGCATCTCGCGACGGATCAGCGGGTCAAGCGCGGAAAACGCCTCGTCCATCAGCATGATCTCGGTCTCGGCCGCGAGCGCCCTGGCCAGGCCGACGCGCTGCTTCATGCCGCCGGAGAGTTGCTGGGGCAGCTTGTTCTCCCAGCCGGACAGGCCGACCAAGTCCAGCGCGGCCGTGGCCTTGGCCGCACGGGTGGCCTTGTCCATCCCCCGTACCTTCAGCGCGTAGGCGGCGTTCTCCCGCACCGTCCGGTGCGGAAGGAGGGCGAAGTGCTGGAAGACCATGCTCATCTGGTCCCGGCGCAGCGCCCGCAGCGCGCCCGCGTCCAACGCGGCGACGTCCTCGCCGCCCACATAGACGTGTCCGGCCGTGGGTGACAGCAGGCCGTTGAGCATCCGGATGAGCGTCGACTTGCCCGACCCGGACAGGCCCATGACGACGAAGATCTCGCCAGGCACGACCTCGAATGACGCATCGATCACGGCGGGGGTGACCCCTGAAGTGATGACGTCCTCCCGGCTCGCGCCCTCCTGCAACCTGCGCACCGCGTCCTCGGCCCGCCTGCCGAAGATCTTGTAAAGCCCTTCCGCACGTACCGCGGCCACGATCACCTCTCGCTCGTTGCACTTCAGCGGGGTGCGGTTCAGCCACGGCGCGCCGCACATGGCTGGCTCGGGACCGCATCAAGACCTCGACGCGGCTCCGTCCGCAGCGTCGTGCGACAACGCAGATGACACATCGGCCGATGACGCCGCGGGCGGACCAACGGAGTGACCCCGCCCATGTCGTAATTCTGGAGTGGACAGTACTCGTTGTTGATCGGACATTTCCACAAGTTGGGGCAAACGCCGCAGGCGGGGGCGCAATCGAGACCAGATCGTTGGGGGTTCCCGACCCGGTGATCGCCCGCCGGGTTGGCTGACCGTAACGCCGTAATCGTGGTGTCCCGTCTGGGGACGCCGACAGGCCGCAATCGTGGTGTCCGGTGACCCGGCCCGGTCAGCCGCCTGCCATGGCGCCGACCACCAGAAACGGCTCCGACCCGGCAACGACAGCGTCGGGCAGCGGGGCGTCGGGCGGTTCGTGCGACAGGTCCTCCTCGCAGGCGAAGAACCGCACGAACGCCCGGCGCTTGCCGGTGTCTTGGTCGCGGATGGTGCCGCGCAGCACCGGGTAGCGGTCCTCGAGCGCGTCGAGGACCGACCGCCCGGTGGGCGGGCCGTCGAGGTCCAACTGCACCTCGCCGTCGACGTGCGCGAGGACGCGCAGGTGCGTCGGGAGCTTGACCCGGATCATGGCAGCGTCTGGACTTCCACGGACAGCACGGCAGGCAGATCGGTGACGATCGGCTCCCAGCTGTCCCCGGCGTCGGCGGAGGCGTATACCTGGCCGCCGGTGGTGCCGACGTAGATCCCGCACTCGTCGAGCGAATCGACGGCCATGGAATCCCGCAGCACGTTGACGTAGCAGTGCTGCTGCGGCAGCCCGACGGTGAGCGGCTCCCACTCGTTGCCACCGGTACGGCTGCGGTAGACGCGCAGCTTGCCCTCCGGCGGGTAGTGTAGGGAGTCGCTGGTGATCGGGACGACGTAGACGGTGTCCGGCTCGTGGGCGTGGACGGCGATCGGGAACCCGAAGTCGGTGGGCAGGTTGCCGCTGATCTCGTACCAGGACTCGCCTGCGTCGTCGCTGCGCATGACGTCCCAGTGCTTCTGCATGAACAGCACGTCGGGCCGCGACGGGTGGATCGCGATGCGGTGCACGCAGTGCCCGACCTCGGCGTCCTCGTCGGGGATTTCCTCGGAGCGCAGGCCGCGGTTGATCGGCTGCCATGTCTTGCCCGCGTCATCGGTGCGGAACGCGCCCGCGGCCGAGATGGCGATGAAGATCCGTTCGGGATCGCTCGGATCCAGGAGGATCGTGTGCAGGCACATGCCACCGGCACCTGGCTGCCAGGAGGGCGCTGATTCGTGGCCGCGCAGTCCCGGGAGCTCCTGCCACGTCTGGCAGCCGTCGGTCGAGCGAAACAAGGCGGCGTCTTCAACCCCGGCGTAGATTGTGTCCGGATCGGTGAGCGACGGTTCGAGATGCCAGACTCGCGCGAACTCCCAGGGGTGGGGCGTGCCGTCGTACCACTGGTGAGTGCCCGGG